>DATCNE010000273.1:0-3322 GCA_036565395.1 Dermatophilaceae bacterium | reverse complement strand
GGCGCCGTAGCCCGGTGGCCTGTGTGCGGGGTCGATTGACAGCCCCCAGGGCAGGGTGGTCGGGCGGCCGAACAACTCCTGGTTGAACCAGTTGCCCCACCGCCCGAACGCCTGGGCCACCGCGATGGCGGGGGCGATCGCGTCCGCGAGCGGCGGAAGGGGCACACCCGCGCGGCGGGCACCGATCAGGGCGCCGACCCCACCAAGCAGGACCGCACCCCAGATACCCAGTCCACCGTCCCAGATCTTGAACGCGTTCCACGGGTCCCTGCCCGCGATGAAGTAGAGCTCGGGGTCTGTGACGACGTGGTAGAGCCGGCCACCGACGATGCCGAACGGCACCACCTATAAAGACACCTCCTCCACGACTCCGGGGGCGCCGCCGCGGGCTTTCCATCGTCGCTCGCCCATCCAGACGGCGACCCCGATTCCGGCCAGGATGCACAACGCGTAGGCCCGGATGGGAAAGGGCCCAAGGTGCCAAACGGCTACGGGTGGGCTGGGAATGAACATTGGGACGGTCAAGGTCGCGATTGTCCTTTCCTATCAGTGGGTTGCGGTGAGCCCGCATCAGCGGTGTGCGCGCGATCAGAGGACGGTGACGACTGCCACTACCGCGCCGACAAGCGTGATCAGGGCGGCGGCGCCCAGCCCCGTGGTCACGGACGCTCGCGGGCGCGTGTCGTCTACCGAGCTGGTGGACCTGGTCTTGACGACCTGCAGGGTCTGGGCCACCGCGGCCAGGTCGATGACGGCCGCCGCTAGTGCCAGGCCGAGATGATGGCGCGCCATTACCACGGTCAGGACCGTGACAACGATCTCCCAGGCGAGCAGCGCCCGCCAGTCGCGCAACATCGCCTGCCACTGGTTGGCTTCGACGTGGTCAGCTGGCATGTTGTCCTGGTTCATGCGATGCGCGCGGCTTGGGTGCGGGTGGGCGTCTGGGCTTGCTCATCGATGACGGCTACCAGGCGCTCCAAGGCTGGCAGCGCCTCGGTCAGTATCTGTCGATCTTGTGACTCCAAGGCGGCGATGGCGGACTGCAGCAGCGCGGCGTTGGTGGTTCGCCACTGCCTCACGAGGTGGGCACCTTGGGGGGTGAGGGTGAATGCCACGGTCCGTTTGTCTGTGGCGCCGGGGGAGCGGTCCAGCATGCCGGCGCTGACCATGGCGTTGGCCAGGGTGCTCACCGAGTTCGGAGCCAGGTGAAGCAGGCCGGCCAGGTCGCCGGATCTGGCCCCGGGATGCTCCTGCACCAGGCTCAACAACTCCAGCTGTGCCACGCTCAGCGCCATGGCGGGCACTCGGGCCCGGGCCGCCTTGCGCATCGCGCGTCGCAACCGGGCAACGAACTCCGCGACGGCCTCGGGCACCGCGGACTCGGCAGGAACCGTCTTCATCGACCTCACCTCTTCATCGTTGTTGGTGGATGTTGTTCACCGGACGTCGTGGGCCGGCTCAGCGTGGTGGCGGCAAGGGCGATCGAGCACACCGCTAGCCCGGCGAGCACCACCTGGGGTCCCACCCAGTGGTGCAGCTCGGCGACGTGCAGACCCATGGCTGCTACCGCGACGCCGAGGGCCGTGCCCAAGGCGCGTGCCACGTTGACCATCCCACCGGTCACGGCGGAGGCACTGGCCGGCACCGCTGCCATCACGGTCGCGTTGTTCGCCGGGATCACCAGGCCCAGGAAGGTGCCCATGATCAGCAGCAGTACGGCGACCAGGCCGGGGGAGGGCCACAGTGCGATGTTGGCCACCACGGCAGCGAAGACCCCGGTCGCGCCCACCGCGACTCGTTGCCGGTTGGACGCTCGCAGGTGCGCCGCGTTCGCCCCTACAGCTGCCAGCGCGAAACCGGCCGGCAGGGCGGACAGCACCAGCCCGCCGGCTGCCACGCTTATGCCCCAGGTGGCAAAGACGCTCGGATACAGGACCAGGGGGGCGAACAGCAGCAGGTATGCCAGCAGCGCCCCGGTCAGCGAGGCACCGAGCCCGCCGCGGCGCAGCAGGTTGATGTCCACCAACGGGGCCACCGCACGTGCCTCGGCGCGCCAGAACAGGACAGCGGCCGCGACCGCCACCACACCCAGTCCCACCACCACAGCCGGCGGCAGGGGCATACCGGACAGGCCGCTCAACACCAACAGGGACGACACGATCGCGCTTGCTAGTAGGACGAAACCGGCGATGTCCTTGCCCCGCCCCGGGCTAAGGTCCCGGCTGCGCGGCAGAAGAAAATACCCAGCCAGGATTGCGACGACGCCAACAGGGACATTCACCCAGAACACCGACCGCCACCCGTAGGCACCCACCAGCACCCCACCGAGGGTTGGACCCAGGGCCAGGCCCAGTGCCTGGGCGGCCCCCTGAAAACCGAGCGCGGTCCGCACCCGGGACGCCGGCACGCTGAGTACCACCAGCGCCACGCTGTTGGCCTGCAACAACGCAGCCCCGACTGCCTGGAACCCGCGCCCGGCTACGAGCCAGCCCAGGCTCGGTGCAAGGGCACACGCCGCGGAGGCCAGGGAGAAGAGCCCGAACCCATACAGGTATAGGAGCTTGCGTCCTCGGGTGTCCGCCCAGCGACCCACCGGAACCAGCAGCACCGCCAGGACCACCAGGTAGGAAAGCGAGACCCATTGCACGCTGCCCAGCCCGGTGTGGAACTCGGCCTGCAGCTGCGGGTAGGTCAGCGTCACGATGCTGGCGTCCAGCTGACCCATGAACGCGCCCAGGCACACCGCACCGACCGCAGCCCACGGCGCGCGTGGATGTTCCCGCACCCACCGCGGGCGCCGTGACTCTCGCGTCAACGGTTCTAGGTCGAAGTTGCTGATGAACACAAATCGATTCTGTCACAGACAGAAACCTAATTAGACACGGAGGGTGGCCTTCCGCCTGCGAAGTAGGTGCGACTTGGTGTGCAACCGGGGAGATCCACCGAGGCACTGGTGTCCGCGAGAACGGTTGACTATTCACACTCACGAGGCTCTATGCAGTCAGGAGACGCGCCCTCATCACGCATGAGCGAGCGTTTCGTCGGGGACGGCCGCCTGCGTCTTAGTGGGCGGAATGACGCTCGCTGTACCGGGTGCCACGGGATTCGTGGCACTCGCGCAACGCGCTGTCATCAGGCATGTGCGCGCGTAGGGCCGGGCCCACGTCACTCCAGCGAGGTTTGGGGGTCTCATTCGGAATCGTGGGTGTCGCGGCCGAGACGTTACGCAGCGCCTGGTTGCCCGGTTTACACCAACGGCTTCGTATGGGGGGACCGGTGCGGCATCTCGCCCACGGTGGTTGACGGAGGCCAGGGAGGGTTG
>DATCNE010000272.1:0-7340 GCA_036565395.1 Dermatophilaceae bacterium | reverse complement strand
GAGCCCAGGACGTTGCCGAAGCGCACGGACACGTAGCGACCGCTCTCGGTGCGGGCGAAGTCGGCGGTGAGTCGTTCGGCGACCCGCTTGCTGTAGCCCAGGACACAGGTGGGATTGGCTGCCTTGTCCGTGGAGATGTTGACGAAGGTGCCGACACCGACCTCGGCGGCGGCGGTCAGGACGTTGAGCGTGCCGACCACATTGCTCTTCCACGCCTCCAGCGGATAAGTCTCGAGCAGTGGCAGGTGCTTGAGCGCGGCGGCGTGAAAGACGATGTCGGGTCGGGTGATCTGGAACACCGTGCGCATCGTGTCGAGGTCGCGGATGTCGGCCAGGATGACCTCGTCGTTGTCGAGCAGGCCGTGACCGTTCACGCTCAGCTGAGTGGCGTGGAGCCCCGACTCGTCACGGTCGAGCATGTACAGCTTGGCAGGGCCGAACCGGGCGATCTGTCGGCACAGCTCGGAGCCGATGGTGCCACCGGCGCCGGTCACCAGAACCGAGCGGCCGGCGATCTGCTCGGCGATGACGGTCGTGTCCAGGGTGATCGGGCGGCGCCCGAGCAGATCGGCCAGGTCGACGTCGCGCAGGTCCTGCTCGGTGGGTCGGCCACCCATGATCTCGCGCAGGGGAGGCAGGGTGAGCACGTCCAGGCCTGCGGCGGCTGCGGTCTCGGTCAGAGACCGGATCGTGCTGGCGGTGGCCAGAGGCAGTGCGATGACCAGCGCTGTGGCGCCATACTTCTCAGCGACCTTGACCATCTGGCTGCGGTTGCCGCGGACCCGGACCCCCTCGACCCGCAGCCTTGCCCTGGTCTTGTCGTCGTCGAGCAGTGCGACGGGGGTGTAGGTGCTGCTGGTGTCGCGCACCATGCTGCGCAGGAGTCGGCGTCCGGCTTCGCCGGCTCCGAAGATGATGACCCGCTGCTCGCGATTCCTGGCAGCAGCGCGACGGGTGGTCCATGACCGGATGATGAACCGTGCGGCGAACATGCCTGTCATCGCCAGCGCGCCGGCCATCACCGGGATGCTGCGGGGAACGAGAATCGGATGTGCGATGAGCACCCATATGAAGAGCCCTGCCGCGATCAGGGCGTCGTTGCGACCGACGTCGATGGCTTCCTCGAAGGAACCGCGTGCGTGGCCGATGCCGTAGGGGCCGATCAGGGAACCGATGAGGATCGAGGCGCCGGCGGCGGCAATGGCAACGGACATGGTGCCGCTGACCAGGACGGGACGTCGAACGAAGTCGTAGCGAAGCCATGTGGCGCCGTAGACGGCGATCACCCAGATGAGGGCATCGATAACAGCCCACACCCATCGACGGAGGCGCTCACGTCGCTGGATCGCCCGTGGCGTCACGTGCCCCCCAAACTGTCAATAGTGCAATCGGTGCCAAATTATCTCCCGACAGGTTAGCCCCTCCGGTTGTTTTCAGGGCCCAAGCGGCGCGTTTTGCCTGATCGTGGCGTTGTCACGCACGCGAGTTGAGCTCAGCGTAATGACGCAGGCACTCGTCATACCGGGGAAGCAGTCCCTGCGCGACGGCCTGACTCAGTGACGGGGCCACAGCATCCTTGGCGGACAGCACCGGGGTGATTCCTTCGGGCATCGTGAGGCCCAGCTCGGGGTCGAGGGGGTTGATGCCATGCTCGCGCGCCGGGTCGTAGGTGGCGGAGCACAGATACATGACGGTGGAGTCGTCTTCGAGTGAGCAGATGGCGTGGCCCAGGCCCTCGGCGAGATAGATGGCGCGGCGGTCCACGGTGTCGAGCAGGACGCTGTCCCACTGGCCGAACGTGGGGGAGCCGACTCGGAGGTCGATGACGAAGTCGATGAAGGACCCGGAAAGCGCGGTGACGTACTTGGCCTGTGACGGCGGTACATCGGCAAAGTGAATACCGCGGACCGTGCCCCGCGACGAGACCGACACATTGGTCTGGATGATGTCGAAGGGGTGTCCGATGGCCTCGGCGAGCCGGTCACGGCGAAAGGACTCCAGGAAGACGCCGCGGTCGTCGGAAAACTGTTGGGGGGTGATCTCGAAGGAGCCTCCGATGCCCAGTGCTCTGATGTCCATCAGACCCGAGACCTTCCCTCGGCGAGCACGCTGTGCAGGTAGACGCCGTAGCCGCTCTTGACCAAGGGGTCGGCCAGGTCGGAGAACTCGGCGTTGGTCAGCCACCCGTTGCGCCAGGCGATCTCCTCGACGCAGCCGATCTTGAGCCCCTGCCGTGCTTCGACGACGTGGACGAACTGGCTGGCCTCGAGCAGGCCCTGGAAGGTGCCGGTGTCGAACCATGCCGTGCCGCGCGGCAGCACGGTGACGGTCAGGTCCCCGCGCTGCAGGTAGGCCTCGTTGATCCCGGTGATCTCGAGCTCGCCGCGGGAGCTGGGCTTCAGGTTCGCGGCGATCTCGATGACGTCGTTGTCGTAGAAGTACAGCCCGGGGACCGCATAGCTTGACTTGGGTTTGGCCGGCTTCTCCTCGATCGAGAGCACGGTGCCGTCGTCATCGAACTCGACCACGCCGTATGCCGTGGGCTCGCTGACGTGGTAGGCGAACACGTGACCGCCCGTCAGGGTGTTGTTCCTGCGCAGGGCTGCGCCGAGGCCGCTGCCGTAGAAGATGTTGTCGCCCAGGACCAGTGCCACGGTGCGCTTGCCGATGAAGTCGGCGCCGATGATGAAGGCCTGCGCCAGACCATCGGGACTGGGCTGCGCGGCATACGAGATGTCGATGCCCCAGGCCGAGCCGTCGCCGAGCAGCTTCTCGAACTGCGAAAGGTCCTCAGGCGTGGTGATGACCAGGATCTCGCGGATCCCGGCCAGGAGCAGCGTCGAAAGCGGGTAGTAGATCATCGGCTTGTCATAGACCGGCATGAGCTGCTTGCTGATCCCGCGGGTGATCGGGTGAAGTCGCGTCCCGGAGCCCCCGGCGAGAATGATTCCCTTCATGGTGCCGAGGCTAACGTGCCGTCGGATTCCGTCCTCGGGGGCGCTTCGGATAATCTTGCGTGATGCCCAACCCCACCCTCGTAGCCAACCCGTGAGCGGTTGGGTGATCGCATGCCCCACGGGGATGCACACGCTGCGGTGCGACCTCGTGACTGCGGCCATCAGATGGCCATGAAGGTGGGCGTGGACAGGCCGGTGGGCGACACGGCTGTCAAGCGATCGCGTGTCGTGGGGGCGCTGCGCTTTGCGCCCCTCGGGTTCATGGCCGCGATGGTGTTCGCCACTTATGCAGCCATCGTGTGGACACTTCGGCGTGGTTTCGACTGGACCGATGAGGCATTCGTCTACACGATGATTGCCAGCAACCGGTTGGCGGCAGGCGAGGCTTGGGGTTTCCAGCACCTGCTCCATCCGCTCTACATCCTGACCGGCGAGAGCGTTCTCGCTTTTCGCATCTTGCGGTTGGTTGGCTATGTCCTGCTCAGCCTGGCGCTCGTATGGTGCGCGCGCGCCGTCCTGAGCCGGATACGGATCAACATCCCGAGGTCCGGATGGGTCTTCATCCTTCTCCTGGCGCAAGTGGGGACGTTCCTTGCCTGGAGCTATCCGCCGCGGTACATCGGTTACAACGAGCTCGCGTCATGGCTCGCTCAGCTCGGTGTCGCGCTCATGCTGGTCTCGCTGGCCTGGGGGGTGTCCTCGCCGCTCGACCTCCGAGCGTCATGGGTGCTTTGGCCAGTATGGGCGGGACTCGGTGGCCTGACGACCCTGCTCGTGTTCGCCAAGGTGACATCAGCATTGGCCTTCGGGATGATTCTCGCGGTTGCCTTGGTCATTCCGAATCCGAAGCTGCGGCTGTGGAAGCGGATCGTGTCCGTCGGTGCAGGAGCAACGGCTGTGCTGTTGGTGCTGTGGGCGACGGGATGCCCGATTGGCTTCTACCTCAAGAATGCGTATTCGCTGCTCTTTGACAAGTCGGTGCGTGATGCCTTTGGGCATCCGACCGATGGAATGATCTCGGCCTACACACAATCCGTGCTCACGACCGGACGTGCACTGGTTCCTGCACTTCTCCTCTTCACACTGGCGATGGCGACCTTTCGCAGGAGAGCCAGGCCCGTCGGTGAGAGCGCTTGGGGAGGGGTTCTCGATTGGGTCACGTGGACTCTTGGCGTTCTTCTTCTCATTACCCTGATCGCCTTGCCCAGAATCCCCGTTTGGTCTTACCTCGGAGAGCTCGTTGCCTTCATCGGGGCCGCCGGCATCATTGGGCTGGCGATTCTGGGAGCTAATGGTTCAACGATGCACGGTTCGGCATTGACCCGATCATTCTCGGTCGCACTCGGAGGATGTGCGATCGTGGCTGCGCCGTTCATCAGTGCCCTAGGAACGAGCAATCCGATCATCGGACAGCTCATGTGGACGGCTTCCCTTTGGACAGTTGTCCTTGGGATCGCTCTGGTGCTGTTGACCCAGCGGGCAGCGCTACTGAGAAGCAGTGCCCGCAGCCTGCCGGTGCTCATCGGCTGCGTCGTGATCCTCCTTGCTGCCCTGACCGTCAAGGTCCATATCGCCAAGCCGTACCGGACGGCACCCCTGCTGTCACAGGAGACGTCGACATCGGTCCCGGAGCTTCGCGGGCTCTTGCTGACACCAGCCGATGCCGCCTGGATCGACTGGGTCTCCGCTGCCGGTGATTCCCTGGGCGCACAGGGGATTCCTGCGATTGCGATCAATTCTCGCGTGGGTCGCGATCTGAACACTTCTGGCGCACTTTATGCGTTCAACCACAGCGGCTACGCCAACCCTTGGCTCGGCATAGTATGGCCGGCTGCGTTCAACTCGCTGCGCCTCGCCTGCACAGCGCATCCGCCATCTGACCTCTTCGTGCTTCAGCCTGGCACTTCAACGGAGCATGCGCCTTCCACCGTCGGCGTCGCAAAGAACCTCGCCGCGTGCGGGATCAACTTTCCCGGCGATTTCCGGGTCGTCGACAAACGAGTCTCGACAGACCCGGCATTTGGACTGACCATCTGGCGGCTGAAGAGCGGGGGGCCACACCCCTGAGACGCGAGCAGGTTGCCGGCTCAACTCTGGCTCTGCTCGTGTCGAGACTCTGGCAGGCCGACCGCACGTCGGTCGTGAGATAACCTGTGCTGGTTCTCAAGCACCCGGGCAGTGCATCGCGTTCTTCGCCACCACGACTGACAGATCACGTTCTAGGCGCGCCCGCATCCCTGAGAGGACGTACATGAAGGTCTTCATCCAAGTTCCCTGCCTCAACGAGGAAGAGACCCTGCCCGCGGTGCTCCAGTCGATCCCGACCCAGATCGACGGCGTGGACGAGATCGCGATCTTGGTCATCGATGACGGGTCCTCGGACCGCACCTTGGCCGTCGCCCGGGAGCACGGCGTCACGCACTTCGTGCACCACACCCGGAACATGGGCCTGGCCCGCTCGTTCCGCGACGGCGTGGACTACGCGCTCGCGCATGGCGCGGACATCGTGGTGAACACCGACGGCGACAACCAGTACCCGCAGGACCGCATCGGCGACCTCGTGAAACCGATCATTGCCGGTGAGGCCGACATCGTCATCGCCGACCGCCAGACCCAGACCATCGCGCATTTCTCGGCATCCAAGAAGCTCATGCAGCGCTTCGGCAGCCATGTGGTGAACCGCGCGGCCAGCACAGAGCTGCCGGATGCCGCAAGCGGTTTCCGCGCATACTCGCGCGCGTCGCTGCTGAGGCGCAACGTTCTGACACAGTTCAGCTACTGCATGGAGACGATCGTCCAGGCCGGCAACAAGCGCCTGCGGATCGGCAGCGTCGCCGTCGTGACGAACGCCAAGTCGCGCGAGTCGCGCCTCTTCAAGAACACAACCCATCACATGGTGATGTCGGCCACCGCGATCATGCGCAGCTATCTGATGTTCAAGCCCGACGTCATCTTTGCCACGCTGACGGCGATGTTCGGCCCTGCTGGCGGTGATCCCATTCGTGCGGTTCCCGGTCCTGTGGATTGCGGACGGCGAGGCCGCCGGCCATGTCCAGTCGCTCATCTTCGGCTCGATCATGTCCGTGGCCGCCCTGCTCTCCCTAGCGCTCGGGGTCATCTCCGACCTGCTGCGCACCAACCGCATTCTCCTGGAAGAGCAGCTTGAGCGGATCAAGGTGATGCAGTACGGCCGGTGAGGCCGGGGCCGTTCAGCCCGACGGTCCGATTCCGCCATCCTCGGCCGCCTCAGATAGCCTCGCCGGATGGGCAACTTGACCGTGGGGCCACGCACATGAGTCGCTGGCTGGTCGTCGGGTGTGACGGGATGCTCGGGCAGGACCTGGTCGCCGCACTAGGTGAGCCGCCGGGCGCTCACGAGGTGACCGCGGTCGACCGCGACGTGCTGGACATCACCGATCCGGACGCCTGCGTTGCACACGTGGCCGGTCACGACATCGTGGTCAATGTTGCCGCGTGGACCGCGGTCGATGAAGCGGAAACCCATGAAGCACAAGCATTCTCAGTCAACGCCGTGGGGCCGGCGAACCTGGCCCGTGCCTGCTCCGCTGCCTGTGCACGGATGGTGCAGGTCTCCACCGACTACGTCTTCGCCGGCGACGCCACCAGCCCCTATGCCGAGCACGCGCCGCTCGCGCCGCGGTCGGCATACGGGCGCACCAAGGCGGCGGGTGAGTGGGCCGTCCAAGGCTTGTGCCCGCAGTCCTGGATTGTGCGCACGGCTTGGCTGTATGGCGCCCATGGGCCGAATTTCGTCAAGACCATGGCGCGTCTGGCCGCTGAGGAAGACACGGTGTCGGTGGTTGACGACCAGCGTGGGCAGCCCACGTGGACGGTCGACCTGGCGGCCGCCATCGTGAGGCTGGTCGAGGCGGACGCGCCGTTCGGGACCTACCACGGGACATCGTCCGGCGAGACGACCTGGTTCGGCTTCGCTCAGGCGATCTTCTCCGAGCTGGGTCTGGACCCCGCTCGCGTGCTGCCGACTACGTCCGACGCATTTGTTCGGCCAGCTCCACGGCCTGCATACTCCGTGCTGGGTCATCACAACTGGCAGATCGCGGACCTGGCGTCCATCCGGGAATGGCGCGAAGCCTTGGCTGAGTCGATTCCATCGATGGTGGGAGGCTGCAAATGAGGAGCGAGTTGCAGAAACCTAGGCAAATACAACTCATATGGGAACCAGGGCAGAATCGGGATGGTTTAGGGGCTTGTATCACTTAACCTCGATCTTTCGTGCGCCCAGCAGAACGGAGGGGTCCTGATGTAGGGGAACTTCGTTTGTCAGCTCGTCATCGCCTGCCGGTGAGAGTCCGGTCCGGGTAACTGCCAGGAGGCCCGGTAGCAGGCTGGCGGCTCGGTCTG
>DATCNE010000271.1:0-2264 GCA_036565395.1 Dermatophilaceae bacterium | reverse complement strand
ATCAGGTCGAAGGAGAGTCGTGGAGCAACAGTCCAAGGCAACGGGTTCCGGCAAGCCGGGACGGCCGGTCAAGCCAGGCAGGCTCAGGAACGAACCAACGCTGGCGCTCGCGCCGGAGCCCTGGGACAAACACCGCGCCCGTCGCCTTGACCCCACCAAGGCCTTGCGGTTGCGCGGACAGACTCCGCCGCGGCCCACCCTGTATGCCGGCGACACCCTTCTGCTGCGTGGTCTGGTCGCCGACGACAGCGCACTGCAGGTCCTGCGCGACGTCGCCGCCACCCTGAAGCTGCGGCTCGTCGACGACGGTCAGGCCGGCGCTGACGCCGACCTGCTCGCCGGAGCGGACCTGCCCGATGACCTCAAGAACGATCTGCGGGCGATCTGGGTGTCGGTTGTGCAGTTCGAGCCCGACACTGACGAGCCGGCCCTGCCGCCGGACGCCTGGGCGGTCCTGCAGAACTTGCGTGCACGTCGAATGTCGCCGTCAGGTGACATCGCCGGCGTGGCACTCGAGCATGTCGTGTCCTCGTCCCAACCGGGCATCGGCGGAAACCCCTACACCGAGTCTCACGGTGTAGGGGGTAACCCCTATACGGAATCCCACGGTGCGGGCGCGCTCAGCGGATATGGGATGCCAGGACTTGGTGGTCGTCAGCCGGTCAACTGGGTGGGCCAACCGCCGGCCAACCGCTATCCCCTCGACGGGTCGACCGTTCGGCGACCGCTCGTTGCGGTGCTCGACAGCGGTGTGCTCGAACACCCATGGTTGGGCCCGGAGCATGTGGAGCACGACCCCACGGTCCTGGGCCAGCGGCTCGGACTTCTCGCGGAGCCATCGGACACAAGTGGCGTGTCGGACCCCTTGGTCGGTGGTCTCGAGGCCGACGCCGGTCACGGCACGTTCATCGCCGGTCTCATCCGTCAGGCCTGCCCGGATGCCAGGATCCTCGCGGTCCGCGTGTTCGGCGGGGACGGTGTCGTGGCCGAAGGGCAGCTGCTGCGCTCGTTGCAGCTGCTAGCCCTCCGCCAGGCCCTCGCGGTTAACGGCGACACCTCTGTGCAGCCGGTCGACGTGGTGTCGTTGTCGCTCGGCTACTACCACGAGCAGCCCGCGGACGCGGCCTTCGATGCTCTGCTGCTGGGGCCGATCGCGATGTTGGGTCGTCTGGGCGCGACCGTTGTGGTCTCTGCCGGCAACGACGCGACGGTGCGCCCGATGTACCCCGCCGCGTTCACTCCCCACGACAAAGGACCCGTGCCCGCGGCCCACGACGCGCTGCCCGTCATCGCGGTCGGTGCGACCAACCCCAACGAGTCGGTGGCCCTGTTCAGCAACGACGGCCCTTGGGTGCGTGCTCTGCGCCCCGGCGCCGCGCTGGTGAGCAGCTATCCACGCACCTTCGACGCCTCCAGTCAGCCGGCCGCCGAGCTGGTCACCGCCGCGGGCGAGTGGCGTTCGGCGTTGGATCCCGACGACTACTCTGCCGGCTTCGCGGTCTGGAGCGGCACCTCTTTTGCCGCACCGGTTCTGGCGGGCCAGATCGCTGCTCAACTGCTAGCACTGTATGCCGCGGGCGACCGCGCCGTGGACGTGGACGCTGTGGTGGATCGGGGTTGGACGGCGATCGCTGCCGCCACCGCCGACGACCCGGACCCGTTGGTGCGCCCATGATTGAGGCACGGCCTTCCGGGGACACGCTGGTGGCCCGCGCAGCAGTGGCGTTCGCAGACTTCCGTGACGGTGACCGGGCGGCGTTCGATGACCTGATGAAGATGGTCACGCCGCTGCTATGGCACACGGCGCGGGGCCAGGGCGTGGACCGGGTGGCGGCCGAGGACGTGCTGCAGACGGTGTGGCTGAGCCTGCTGCGCCACGCCGACTCGGTCAGGGACCCCAGGACCGTGGTGAAGTGGCTGTTGACCAGCACTCGGCGGGAGGCCTGGCGGGTTCGCCAGCGCGAACGCGGCGGCTACCCGACCCGCGAGCCGCTGGATGGGTCACCGGAAACCGGCGGGGACTGGGATGGTCCGACGGCCCCGGAGCAGGAGCCCGAGGCACTGGTCCTGCTCGGTCAGCGCCAACAGCTGTTGTGGCAGCACGTGCAACAGTTGCCGCCCAGGTGCCGGGCGCTGATGCGGGTCATCGCGTTCGCCGACCGGCCCGACTACGCGCAGATCGCCGACTCGCTGGGCATGCCCGTCGGCAGCATCGGCCCCACTCGAGGCAGGTGCCTGGCCAAGCTGCACGACATCCTCGACCA
>DATCNE010000270.1:0-4171 GCA_036565395.1 Dermatophilaceae bacterium | reverse complement strand
GCTCAAATGCTATCCAGAATCGCCAAGCTTCAGGTCAAGGCCGCTGCACTGCGCAATGACCGTGGCGCCACCGCCGTTGAGTACGGCCTCATGGTCGCACTGATCGCCATCGTCATCATCGTTGCTGTCAGCTTGCTGGGCAACAACCTCAGCACCCTCTTCAACACGGTCGCGACCAGCGTCTGAGCTGATCGCGGAATGGTGGGGTCATGAGTCTTTTCAAAGCCCGCATACACGGTCGCCACGGGTTCTACGCTCGTGGCGAGCGCGGAGCAACGGCCGTGGAATACGGACTTATGGCAAGCCTCATCGCGCTGGTGATCATCGTCGCCGTGATCGCCTTCGGTAAGTCCGTCAACGGGCTGTTCGAGCTCGTGATCTCGACCGCTCCCTTCAAATGAGATGCGAGGTCAGGGCGTGACTGCACGAGAGACGCCTGCGACCGCACGTCGCCGGCACAAGTGCCATTTCGACCGCGGCGCGGCTGCGGTCGAAATGGCACTGGTCATGCCGCTTCTCATTCTTATGGTTATGGGCATCATCGACTTCGGTCGGATCTTCAATGGTGAGATCCAGTTGAGTCAGGCGGCCCGTGAGGGAGCCAGGGTCACCGCACTGGGAGCCCCTGGAGGCTTCGATACCACCGCTGTCACCACACGGGCCAAGGCCGCGTTGACCAATCCGGCATTCCAGGGCAACCCTTCGTTGACGTGTGCAACAGCGGCAACGGGGTGCATTGTGGTTGAGGTCGTCGCAGCCGCTGGAGGGTCTGTCCGCTCAGGGGTCTGCCAGGCCAACGACTCGACGGCGAACTATGGCCAAGTCACCATCACCATCCCCTACAACAAGATCCTGTTTGGGCCGACATCGCTCTCGCAGAAGGCGGTCATGAAATGCTCAGGCTGACTAGCGTGCGTGACCGAGACCGTGGCGCGATCGCCATGATTGTCGCGATGCTGTTCGGATTCGGCGTCATGATTGGCGTGGCAGCGTTGACCATCGACGTCGGCAACATCAACGCCAATAGGCGACAGCTCCAGAATGGTGCTGACGCAGTGGCGCTGGCAGCAGTCAAGGTGTGCGTCGAAACGGGCGTTTGCCCCAATGCGAGCAATGCAGACCTTCAGGCACTGGAGAACGCGAACGCGAACCCGAACGCTATCGCCGGCGTCACCGGGATCCGCCGCGTTGACGGCGGAATCGCCATCTGCGGGTACGGAGGCGGCCTTCCAGCGTGTCCGCCATTATCGGCTCCGAACACTGGGAACCTGCAAGAATGCCCGGCGCCGACGCCGGCGCTGCCCGCGGATACCAACTACCTTCGGGTGTATACCCAGACGACGAGCACTCAAGGCGTGCATCTCCTGCCGTACTCTTTTGGTGCGGCCATCGCGGGCGTCGGCAGTGGCGCGAACCAGCAGACGTGCGCATCTGTTACCTGGGGCCAACCTTCTGGTGCGGCCGCGCCGATTGCGCTGTCGTACTGCGAGTGGGCTAAGGCAACAGGCAATGACCCAGCGCATCCGATGACTGGTGGGGGTGGAACCTTCCCTAGCGGTCCGGTTGGATCGTGGCCGGGTTACGTCGCCGGTATCTCGACCGCTGTCCCTCCTGTCCCTACCTGGCCAGGTTGGGCCGCTCCGTTGCCTGCAGTCCCGGTGCCTGGCAACGAGATCATCATCGGTCTGCAGGGTACGGCTTCATCCCATGATTGCAGCACGTGGAACGGCCACGATGGCCCTGGCGGTTTTGGCTACCTGAACGCGTCGGCCTGCGCCGCGACGGCCGCGCTCAACGGATGGATTCAAGTCGATACCGGTAACACCATGCCCAGCGGGTGCGATCTTTCGCCATACTTCAACAAGGTTATCTACCTGCCGGTCTTCGACTGCATGACCACCAACGTCGGGGGATCCCCGACGTGGACGCCTGTACCCGGCACTACTTGCACGACGGGCGGTAACGGGAGCAACACGTGGTACCACATCACGGGGTACGCAAAGTTCTACCTCAGTGGATACAAGACGGGCGGTGGTTCCAGTACCGAAGCCGGCCGTACTAACCCGCTGGCAACCCCGTCGGTACCGTGTACTGGCAATGACCGATGCCTGTCGGGGTGGTTCCTCAGGGGCCTCGTCAATACCCCCCCGGCCCCTCCTCTGCCACCAGGTGCACCGCCGCTGGGCGCATACACGATTCAACTTTCGGGATAGGGAAGAGGAGTCATGGGACGTCGCCTCATTGCAGCCACGCCTTGCAAGGACCATTCGTGGTCCAGGCTTCCGGCTGACCCAACTACCGAAATGAACTTCTTTATCAAGGGGATGTGCTGATGGGTCGTCGTGTTCTCGTTGTTCTGGCTGCCGTGGTGGTGGCGTTGATCGGTGTGGTCGCGGTGGTGGTCTACGCCCAGGGTGCCGATGCCCGGGCGGTGGCCGATCAGCAGCCACAGACGGTGTACATCGCCAAGGCGCTGGTGCCCGCAGGCACTACCGCGGCGGAGGCGGTGGCTACCGGCTTGATCGTGCCGACCCAGGTCGCGGCAAAGGGCCTGCCGTTGGGCGCTTTGAGCACGGTCGACGCGGCGACGGGCAAGCTGTTGGCGCTGACGGATATCGCGCCTGGTGAGTTTGTCACGGCGAGCCGTTTTGGGACGACTCCGTTGGGACAGAAGGCGATTCAGGTGCCGGATGGGCAGGTTGCGATCTCGCTTGCGTTGTCCGACCCGGCCAGGGTGGGCGCCTTCGTGAGCCCGGGGTCGCACATCGTCATCTATGACACGTATGTCCCGCCCGTGGCGGCTGCCGGGACGACCGCCGCCGCGGCCGGCGCGGCCGCGGCCAAACAGACCCGGGTGCTCCTGGACGACGTCCTGGTCATCGCGATGGGGTCCACGACTCTGACACCTCCTGCCGCTACCGAGGGAGCGGCTCAGCCTGCGGCCGCGGGTGCGCTGGTGACTGTTGCCCTGCCGCCGGCGTTGGCGGCCAAACTGGTGCAGGGCATACAGACGGGCACCTTGTATGCGGGTCTGCGTGGCACTGACACCAAGACCGATCTGGCTCAGATCGTTTCTGACGCAACGCTTTTCGGCAAGTGAGCTAGGAGCCCTGACATGACCATTCTGTGGGACAGCGACCCGGCTGCCGCGGAGAACTACCACTTCGCGGTCGGTGACGACATCGAGGTTGTCGAGTCGGCCCAGTCGGTCATGCGTGGGCTGGGTGCCAACGGGGCGGAGCTGTTGGTGATCGTGGGGCCTGAGGTCGGTCTGGATGCCGCCTCAGCTATGGCCGAGCAGGTTCGCCAAGACCGACCTGAGGTCAGCGTGATCTTGCTGCGCCGGCGCCTTGAGGTGGCGGTCCTGGCTCAGGCGCTGCGCGCGGGCTTCCGCGAGGTGGTCGCCTCGGATGACCTGACCTCGCTCTCGGATGCCTGCCGGCGAAGCCTGGAGATCTCCCATCACCTGGCTGGGGTTTCCGGGGTCGCCCCGGTCCGCGAGGGCAAGGTGTTTGTCGTCTTCAACGCCAAGGGTGGGTGTGGCAAGACGACGATCTCCACGAACCTGGGCGCCTACATGGCATCCACGGGTGCGCGGGTCCTGCTGGTCGACCTTGACCTGGCCTTCGGCGATGTCGCGATCAGTCTCCAGCTGCGCCCGGCGGCCTCGATGGGCGATCTGGTCGTCATGGCGGGCCACATCGACGAGCAGGGTCTGGCCTCGGTGGTGACCAAGCACGAGAGCGGGCTCGACACCGTCTGCGCGCCCAACCAGCCCGGTGAGGCGGACCGGATCTCGGGGGCGTTGGTGACTGAGATGTTGCGCGTTGCCCGTCGCTGCTATGAGTACGTCATCATCGACACCCCTCCGGCTTTCTCCGAGCATGTGCTGGCGGCGTTCGACCTCTCCGACATGGCGGTCCTGCTGGCCACCTTGGACATCCCTGCGGTCAAGAACCTGCGGCTCACCCTGGACACCCTTGACCTGCTGGGGCACCCGCGTGACGCGCGGATCGTGATCCTGAACCGCTCCGATGCCAAGGTTGGTCTGCACACCGAGGACGTCGTGGCCGCGATCAAGCAGCCGATCGCGGCAATGATCCCGAGCAGCGCGCACGTGCCCGCCTCGGTGAACCGGGGGGTGCCCATCATGTTGGACGAGCCCAAGCAC
>DATCNE010000269.1:0-14851 GCA_036565395.1 Dermatophilaceae bacterium | reverse complement strand
TCGGCGGGTCTCTCTCGCTGAACACCTTCCTCATGCGCGGCTTCTTCGCCGCGATCCCGGGTGAGCTCGAGCAGGCGATGGAGGTGGACGGCGCAAATGCCTGGACCCGCTACTGGCGGCTGATCTTGCCGCTGTCCAAGCCTGTCCTGGCCACGGCCACGATCTTCACGTTCCTGGCCAGCTGGGACGAGTTCGCCTGGGCGCTGACCATCATCAACACCCCGGACAACCGCACTCTGCCCTTGGCCATTGCCCTGTTCCAAGGCCAGAACTCCACTTTGTGGGGTCTGGTGTTCGCCGCCTCAGCGATCGCCATCGTCCCGGTAATCGTGGTGTTCCTGGTCTTCCAGCGTTACTTCGTCCAGGGCCTGACCTCAGGAGCAGTGAAAGGCTAATGATCACAAGATCCCCTGCGGATCCGCTCATTGCAGCGAGCATTCGCGTCATCGCCGACGGCCAAGCCCACTCAGGTGCCTTCATCGCGAGTCCGAACTTCCCACAGTATGGCTACGCATGGCTCCGCGACGGCGCATACTGCGCCCTGGCCATGGATGCTGTCGGCGAGAGAGCCTCCTCGCGAGCATTCCACTTGTGGACGGCCTGCGTGATCGACGCGCAAAGGACGAGGATCCTTGACCTCGTGGCCAGATTGCGCGCAGGGGAGGTGTTCGACGGGGCTGCCATGCTCCCGACCCGATACACGCTTCTGGGGGGAGCCGAGAACGAACCAGAGGACGCCTGGCCGAACTTTCAGCTCGATGGTTATGGCACGTGGCTGTTTGCGCTGCACTCGCATCTGGGTGGCGCGGACCCTGCAGCGTTTCGGCCCGCTGTGGAGCTTGCCGCGGAGTACGTCGCAGCTTCGTGGGAGCTTCCCTGCTACGACTACTGGGAGGAGTTCGGCGATCGGCGACACACGTCGACTCTTGCCGCTATCGCTGCCGGCCTTCGGGCGGCATCACGGATGCTGGATCGACCGGACCTGGACGAAACGGCGAACGCGGTGGTGCGGTTCATCCAGACCTCCTGCGTATCCGGTGGCTCCTTCGTCAAGGGCCCGAAGGATGACCGCCTGGACGCAAGCCTGATCTCCCTGGCCACACCTTTCGGTCTCATCGACGAACGGGACCCGACGCTGCTCGCCACCGTCGAGGGGATCCGCACGTCGCTCGCTTCGCCAAGTGGGGGTATTCGGCGGTACCTGGGAGACAGCTACTACGGCGGGAACCCATGGCTGTTGTTGACCGCGTGGCTCGGTTGGCACGACCGGCTCCAGGGCAACGTCGGCGGCCATTCCCATGCGCGTGACTGGGTGCGCGCCCATCAAGGGAGCTGCGGCTGGCTTCCCGAACAGATCCTCGACGAGGCACAGGACCCCTCGGCAGTGCAGCCCTGGGTCAACCGATGGGGCCCGGTGGCCGACCCGCTGCTGTGGTCGCACGCCAAGTACCTGCTCATGCAGTCCGATGCAGGGACTACACCATGGAGCTGATCCCGACGCGGTCGTCGTTTCGCCTCCACGAGCCGATTGGCATCGAGCTCGACGTGCCGACGCCCATCGACGGCGTGCTTTCCGTGTGGCACCTCGCCACGAAGGTTCATGAGCAAGACGTGCCTTCAGGTTCGTCGGCGATCCAGCTCGGTACCTTCGAGCGCGGCGGCTATGGCGTGGAACTGCATCTCGGCACGTCGATCACGACAACCGCCTTCGATGTGCTCGACGATGCTTTCGAGCGGCCGCGATACGGCTTCGTCGTCACCCTGACCAATGACGTTGACGCCCAAAGGGTCGCGCGCAACTACCGCAGGCTGCACCTGACTATTGCGCAGCTCTACGACTGGGCTTACCGGCACTCGCAGCTGCTGCCTCCCACCGAGCACTACACCGATCCGCTCGGTCAGGAACGTGACCTCGGCGCGGTCAACCGGATGTGTGGGGAGCTTGAGCGCGCAGGCGTGGTGCCCCTCGGTTACTCGGCCGTCTACGCGATCGGGAGCGGGGAGAGGGACGACTGGCCCGACTCCCAGCTGGTCCGACCTGACGGCGAACCGTATCGGCTCGGCGAAGACTTCCTCGTGCTCGTCGACCCCAGCGAACCCAAGTGGCTAGCCCACTATGTCGAGCAGCTGGCCGCGGTCGTCGAGCGCACCGGCATCCGCGGCTTTCACCTTGACCAGTACGGCTGGCCGAAGTTCGCTTTGCGATCGGACGGACAACGGGTTGACCTGGCGGCAGCATTTCCCACCATGCTGGCTGCTGTGCGTGCGCGGCTGCCGCTGACACCATTCATGTTCAACAACGTGAACGACTTCCCCACCTACGCAACCGCGCGTGCGCCCCAGAACGCCACATACATAGAGGTGTGGCCACCCCACTCCACGCTTGCAGACCTTGGCCGGCTCGCGACTGCCGCGCGTTCCCACCGACCCGAGCATCCACCCATTCTCTCGGCGTACCTCTCCTGCTACGCCCACGACGAACACCGCGCGAACGTTTGCGCAACCCTGGTCATGGCGACCGCGTTCTCGCATGGGGCGACTCACCTGTTGCTCGGTGAGGACTCCAACGTGCTGACCGATCCTTACTACCCCCGCAACCACCGGATCGACCCGGACAGCCTCGACCTCTTTGTCCGCTGGTACGACTTCCACGTGCGGTACGGCGATCTGTTGCTGGACGAGAGCCAGGTCGACGTTACGGAATCCTTTACCGGCGGTATCAACGAGGATCTCGTTTTCAGCGGCCCTGAGGGCGTCGTCTTCTCCACCCAGGCAAGACCCGGCACTATCTGGACACGAGTGGTGAGGACCTCACATGGTCTGGTCATTCACCTCATCAACCTCATTGGTCAGGACGAGATCGGGTGGGACGCAGGCAAGAACGATCCGGCGCCACAGCCTGGGATCACGCTGCGCCTCGCACCAGTGGGCGAACCTCCCCTCCTGATCTGGGCCACACCCGACGCAGACAACGGTGCCTCGCGCACCTTGAGCGGCCTGGCCGAGGGGCCGGGAGCTCAGTCAGATGCGCTATCGGCAGGCCAATCCCACGCGGTCTACGACCTGCCGATCGTTCAGACATGGGCTCTGATCGTCATCGAAGACCGCGACCTGGCCTAGGACGACGACAACACGGGCGCGATCGGCTTCGATGCGCCTCCCACCACCGACCTCGTCCTTCCTTCAGGCTGATCTCATGCCCGCCCAGCGCAGCAAGGGCTATGACGTGGCGCGACGCCGACTGATCGCAGCCCGGTACGTCCGCTCTGATGCGCCACGCATCCGGGTGAGGTTGCCCCGTGACCCGAACGTGTCCTGAGGCAGGACAAGAGAGCCGACGGGGGGACTCGAACCCCCAACCCCCTGTTTACAAGTCATAGTGGACGTATTTCGTTGCGTATCAGCGCCTTTCGCCCCGTGCTGCCTGAGCACGGATTCAGGAACCGTCGCTGTTGCTTGGTGTCGGTCAATGTTGGGCAAGCGTAAACACGCTGCGCCCACGGATGCGCCCACACACGCGGGTTTGGTTCGCTCGCCGGTGGTGTCTTTCAGGTCACGGCGCAGGTGGTCAGGAGTAGGTTCTCGCTGATGGCCAAGAAGGAGCCCTGACCGCCGACAGGGACCGGCCGAGCCGGCCAAGGCCATGACGGTATCCCCGGTCCGTACGCAGTCGAGTTCGGCGAGGCCGGGGCGGTTGTCGCGGACCCGCAGAGCGTGTCTGTGACGATTCGCGCGCACCGCCGGCGGTCAGTGCGTCGTTCCGCGCCTCGAGGTCACAAGTGGTCTGTGCTCGCTCGCGTGTACCCGACGACCGACATGACCCTCAGCGTCGCAGACATGTGACCGCTGGTGCTTGGCGGGGGCCGCGGCGAGATGTCCCAGCAGGGGTGTCCCAGTACCAACGAGGTGAGACGAACCGTCCCGTATGACGCCCCTGTCCCGATGAATGCTGCGGGCGGGGGCATACGCCGAACCGGCCCGCACAGCTTCCACCCGGAGACGGCAAACCCGAGGACGAACCTGGGGGTTCCGCTCTCGGGACGACGGACGGTCGACAAGTAACTACCGGATCTGCCGAGTTGAGGATGTCCGCTCATCCGGGTTATGTGGGTGAACAGTCCGAATAGTCGTCTTCCGACCATTGCCGTCTCGGTGCAGGCGGGCACCGTGTTAACTGGCACCACTGAGGAGCTGATGCGCTGATGGGAAGAGTCACTGTGGCTGGATCCGGAGAAGACAAGGGCCGCCCAGAAGGAGGCATTGGGAACAGGCGCAGGGTCGCAGTGGTGGTCGCCGTACTCGTTGCCGTGTTGGCCCTCGCTAGGTGTGGCGGGGACGTCGTGGCACTGGGTCGAACAGACGCCGCGCAATCGTTTCAGACGTTCCGGAACGGCTCGTTCCTGATCACCGTCACGGGACTCGCGTACGGCGTACAGGAGATAGACATAGATGCGGCCGCGAAGTCACGCGGGGTGAGCGCCTACAAGCCCAAGAACGGCCAGTTCATTGTGTTTTACGCCACGGCGACCCGCGTGGGGTTCGGGCGAGCGTCAATGCCCAGCACGAGCAGCACCCTGACGGATGCCAGTGGCAAGAAGTACACGGCGGCGGGTCCATACGTTGGGGCCGTGGGGCAAGGATTTGACGAGAATCAGCTGCCCGGCACGACCCACTCTGGTTGGTTCGTCTTCGACGTACCAGAATCCGTCACGATGCCCAAGACTCTGAACGTGCAGTCCGATCCGCGCCCGGGCACGACCAACCCGCCGACCCTTGTGAGGTTTGGGTAAGCGGATGCTTCGTGCCTGAGCGGGATTCGAATATCGCCAGGTGGCGGTTTTGACTCGGGCGGCCTCTGTGCCGCCGAGCCCACGACCGCTGCCCGAGGGAACGTCCGAAACTGCCGCGATGCGTGCGATCGGCGTCAAGCATCAGTGGCGCACGCCCGTCAACGATCGACCAGCAGACGAGCGGCCATCACCACGGCCGACAGTTGTCGCACGATGCACGACGCACGATGCTGCACGATGCGCCCTGCCGAATTGACCTCTATGAGATCAAGAGCGCCGGGCTGCGCCCGACGCTTCGCAGGCTCCGCGGCTCCGGGCATGCGGCCTCCGGCCGGTCCCTGCGCCGATCGCCGGCCACGGCGAGCACTGAGTGCAAACGCGCGAGCTTGGAGATTCACACACCCGACGGCAGATGATCGCGCGCGTCTTATGGCAAACTCCCGCGCATGAGCAGTGAAGTTGGCGGCGGCACGGAAGGTGTTCTCGCCGCTGCGGGCTGGTACCCGGACTCGTCTGGCGTGCCGCGCTGGTGGGACGGGCACGCATGGGACATGGCCAAAAGGGGCTCTGGGCAGGATCCGACCTGGGCCATACTCAGTCATCTCAGCCTGCTTGTGATGCTGGTGGTTCCCGCGATCGTGCTAAGGGTGACTGTCGGACGGCGAGACCGATTCACCCGTCATCACACGACGGAGGCGCTCAACGCTCAGATCTGGTTTGTGGTGATCTGGATCGTGATACTGCTTCCCCCATACGTGACCAGCTGGCACGGCGGGGATCCCGTGGTGAGGGTTCTTCTTGGCATGGCCCTTGGATTCGTGGCGTTCCTTTCTATGGCCGGGCTCGCGGTCCGGGGCGCGGTTCAGGCCTCGAGGGGAAGCTGGTGGCGTTATCGGGTGCCCTTCAGGGTCGTTTCAGGGTCTGTGCGCGAGAGCGACCGGCCCGTCCCTTCTCGAGATGAACACATGACCAAGCCGCTAGGTCCCGTCCGGGCCCTTCTATGGCTCAGCTTCGGGTGGGGCTCTTCCTGGTCCTGCTCTCCTTCGTCATGCCGATCGTGACAGTGTGGTCGGGTCATGACGGGCCGCAGCCACGCATAAGCGCCTTTCGCGCCTACGGTCTGGTCGGCATCCTTCCGGCGATTGGGATCTTGGCCGCCGTCGTGCTGTCGGCGCGGCTGCTCGCATTCGGACGGCGGGCTCCGTCGAGGGCATCGCTGACGTTGGCGGAGGGTATCGCCGGGCTCCTCTTCATCGTCGTGCTGTTCCCTCCCGTGGCCTTCCTCGGGTACAGCGTATTCGTGCTCCCGCTGGCCGCCTCAATACTGGCTGCAGCCTTGACCTCTGAGGTTCAACGCCAGTCTGGTGAGCCCGGCTAGCGGCCCACGGGGTCGCGACCAACGGGTCGGGTTCCCATCCCCATGCCTACGGCTACTGGAAGCCGACCATCCACGATGGCAGCCCAGGACTCGGCGAAACGTCCTCAATTCGGCATGAGAGTGAGTCCCGCTAGCGGATCCCCTGCGGGAGCGGGTCGGCGGCCCATCGGCCACCGCTGGGCCGCACGCACTGGGATGACACACTCAGGGCCGTGGTGGCTGCTGTGCACTTTTTCGCGACTGAGGATGACCAGGAAGCGCTCCTTGACTACCTGGGTGAGCCGACCTCTGTCACGCTGCATCCCTGGCCTGTCGTTCGGTCACCCCTTGACGTCCTGCTGCGATCCGACGCACTTGTGACCGAACAGGTGATGTTGGTCCACAACGCACTGGGACCGCCCGTTGTGATCCGCCCAGGGGATCGAGCAATGGAGGAGGGCACCAAGGCCGGCGTCTTCAATCGGATCAACTGGGATCGACTTCGGCGGGACTCCAGCGAAGGGCTCGTCGACTCGAATGCCTCTCCCGTCCTGTTCTGGCAGCCGGGGAAGGCCTCGGAGACGCTCTTGTCCACCAGCAGCATCGGGTCACAAGCCGACGCCATGGGGGCTGTGTCCACGGAGTACGAGAAGTGGGTGAAGCTAGCCATGGGTTGGGTGCGACGCAAAGGCACCCGCGTCTGGGGGCTAGAGCGCCACGAGGTGCGCCCCGACCTCGACATCGACCTCAATTTCGTCAACAACGTCTACGCGCTGCCCGGGGCGCTCATAGTCCTGGAGAACGGAGCCGTTGGCCGCGGCTGAGGTCGACATTCGCTTGTCGCGCTGAGTGCCGGCTAGATCGGCTGTCGCTTCATGACGAGGGCAGATACCCGTGCGAGTACGAGAGGCCGGCGGTCTTCCGCAAATGCTGCATGCAGCGATCAGACGGACCTGTAGACGGCGATGCTGTCGTCACCCGCGGTTGAGCCGAAGCGGCCGGCACCGACGTCCTTGTACAGGCAGCCACATCGGCAGGACTGGTCTTTGTCCGGGGAGAGGCTCAGGAGGTCGCCGCAGCGATAGCACCTCCCGAAGAGGTCGGATCGCGTTGCCCAACCCATGCCGGGGCCGGTCGATCTGGGACCCCGGCCGACGAACCGATACCCCGTGACATATCCGGAACGTACTCTCTTAGCCGCGATGGGTGTGCGTCCTTGTTCAGTGAGGGATCGGCCGCCGATTACGTGTGAGGGGTCTGTGGTGCAGTTGATTAACCCTCCGCCAAGCCTTGGGTTTGACGACTGCCTCTAGGTCGGTGGTTCAAGGCTCCTCGTCGATGTCGAGAGGAACTCAGGATCGAACTACGTCGGTGGCCACCTGGAGCATCCGCATCGCCCATTGCACGGCCTTCCCCGCATCTGCGGGCGTGACTGACGAGGCCTGGTATTGGGCGGCAGGCCTCATCCGCAGGAGGCGGGAGAACGTCTGGGTCAGCGGAGCGCCAACGCCACCGGCCTGGGCAAGTTCGGCGACTGCTTGGGCGTGGTTGTCCGTCTTTCTGCTCACACCTGTCAGGCGCAGGCAGATAGCGTCCTTGGAGTTGATGCCTGAGGAGACGGCCGACGAGGTCGCCGCGTTGAACAGGTCCAGGTCGAGGGTTAACTCGGCTGCGGCGAGGAATTCTTGCGCCTTGGCCAGGTGGGCGCGTGCGTCGTCCAACGCGCCCACGTCAGGCGGCCGTGCCGGTGCGCGGCGGCAGGACCCTGTGGTCTCCGTACAGGAAGATCGCGTCGCGCCGCAGCTCGCCAATGAGCCGCTCCCCGTTGGCGGCGAGGACCTCCAATGCGGACGGTGACCGCTCGAGGATCTCGCACGAGTTCCCCGACCAGCGGCTCACGTGGTCTGCGAACGACGCAAGGTTCCCCTGCCACTGCGGGTCGTCCACCTCAACGCTCTCGTCCCGAACGACCAGCACGTCGATGTCGCTGGCGGTGGTGCCGTCGCCTCGCGCCGCGGACCCGAACACCGCAACGGCGGCTGGCTTGGGCGTCCAACTCTGGATCTCTGCCCGCATCCGGGTCCAGAGCTCCTCACGCAACGAGGACAGGGACGCGATAGCGTTCGCCGCGATGTGGTCGCGATTCAGCGTGTACAGATGAGCGGATCCCTGCGTCTCCCTTCGCACGATGCCGGCCTCGGTGAGCGCAGTCAGGACCGTGGACACCTGCCGTTGGGACGTGGGCGGGTTCGTCAGCTCCGCCACGCGGCGACCGGTGAGCGGTGCGTTGGTCCGGGCCAGCACGCTCAGAACTGGACCGTGCGCCGAAGGCACCACGGAGGATATGGGGCTTCTCAGGTCCATGTCGCCTCCAAGGTGTGAGCAGAATACCGCTGTATTGAGCAGCATACTGCGCCGGTCGTGCGACACAACCCCGGCTGCGCATCGTCGTTCACCCCTAATCGTGTTGATGCCTTGGTTCGAGAGACGGGGATCTTCACCCAGGACCGCCGGATCCATCGTCCACGAGACGACCCCCAGTGGATAGACAGCCTGACTGCCGCCTTGACCTGGCGCGCCCGCGAGGGCCGTTGGCCCCGACAGCCCGGGGACGCGGACGAGGTGCGCCTCGGCACGTGGATCAACACGCAGCGTGGGGCAGCTCGCAACGGGACGATATCGGGGTACCGCGAAGGACTGCTTCGGACAGTGGCGCTCATCGCCTGACCCGCAGAGAATGACCCCATTCTCTGCGGAACCCCGCCTGTGACCTTCAGCGGTAATTGGCATGGTTTCTTCAGCGCTATGTGGCGCGATCGGTCGGGTGCGTGGGGTCGGCCGTTCTCGTAAGAGGAACGGTCTACGGGTACGCGCGGAGGCGGCGCCGACCTGGCACAAACATGGTTTTCGTCGTTCCGTAGCGGGATCCCTCACCGAACAAGGACACACGCCCATCAAGCATGAGCGGATGTTCGTCGAAGCCGACCCTGAGCTGAAAACTCACGTCACACGCGGCGGAATGACGCGCCGACAGATCGGCGCGACCAGCGGCAGAGTCGGACGTTCGCGTGACGCAGGTGGGACGTTCCGGTGACGCGCGAAGGATCGCTCACCGGGCAGGTCGTGACGATTGCAGGACGTACGGGGCGGGTGACCGGGCTGGTTTGACCTTCCACCTGGGCGAGGGTGCACGCTTCGGCGGTGGGTCTGCTCGCTCGGCTTCTGAGGAAGGACTACGACTCGACGAGCATCACCAACGTGTCGGCCAGCACGCCGTCATGCGCCATCGCCTCGGCCCCTGCCTCGGACTGCATCAGGGCCGTGACGGCATCCATGTCGGCAACGTCCATGAGCACCGCCACTTGAGTCGGGTTCTGTGGGTTGACGAACGTCCGGATGTTGGTGACGCCAAGGGGTCCGAAGACCTCTTCGCGTTTCGGCGAGGCGAGCCAATGCGCCGTGTCCTTCACGTCGTGATGGCCGATGACTGTAGGCATGGTGTCTCCTCTCAGGGGTGGGCACAGCGGTAGCGCCGGCCCATTCGCGGATCGTAATCCTCGTGCCTTATCCCTACAAGGGTGAGCGCTGCCGCGACCGCCGGATCTCGTCGAGATCGATCAGGGCGTGGGGGAACGCCCGCGCCCCGTACCCGATCTGCCGGTCGGCTGTGGTCGACATAGGCTGCCGCCGACGTACCGGTCAGAAGAAGCACGCACACCCTCACGAAGACAAAGAACCGCGGCTACCTGACCGGTGGCCGATCCCGTTACGAAGACCTGGCCGCCAGCGGTCCTTCGTGACGACCGCGCGAAATGCGGCACGAGAGTGCGAACAAGACTGGCCTGCCGTGGCGATTTCGGATGGTGGGGTCTACACAGCAAGACGTGCGACGATCCCGTTGTGATCAAGACTGTGTATTTCGATGGCGATCAGACGCTGTGGGACTTTGAGGTCCTGATGCGCCGGTCGCTCGCCGCGACCTTGACGCAACTGAAGGCTCTGCGCCCCGGCATACGAACCGAGGATCTGGACATTGAGTCGGTCGTCGCCGATCGCGAAGCTGTTGCCAAGGAACTCCAAGACACCGAAACGAACCTGGAACGGATTCGTCTGGCTGCTTTCTCGCGGACCCTAAGCAGACTTGGTTTGCAGGACGATGATCTGGCCGCGCAACTGAACGCGTACTACCTCCAGCATCGCTTCGACAACGTCGAACTCTTCCCTGAGGTTGTCGATGCGTTGGCCGTGCTCAGGCGGTCATACGTCCTCGGCCTTCTGTCAAATGGCAACGGTTACCCAGAGCGCAGTGGACTTGGAGGCACGTTCGCTTCGGTGGTGTTCTCCCAAGATCATGGCGTGGAGAAGCCCGACCGAAGGCTCTTCGACGTCGCAGCCGCCGAAGTGGGATGCGAGCCGGACGAAGTCGTCATGGTTGGCGATTCATTGCCAAACGACGTCAGTGGCGCCCAGAACGCAGGCTGGCGAGCGATATGGCTCAACAGGGACGGACGCGATCGGCCCGACCGATACACGCCCGATGCCGAAATCTCAAACCTCATGGAGCTCCCAAAGGCCCTCCGAGCCATCCAGACTTTGCCCACGACTTCGGCTGCAAGGCCATAGTCCGAACGCACTGTCATCGGGGCAGATCCGGTCGTCCGCATCGCCGAAACGCGGCGGAATGACGCATGTCGTCCACCCGCGCGGATCGCTGATGTCCGCTCGATTACGCCAGAGGTGCGCCAAGGCGTGAAATCCGCAATGGTCAGTATGCCGGGCGTGACTGCCTCATCCGAGGAACGCAGCCTCTCGCCACATCGTGAAAACCTCGGGCCCGTCTCCGGGCAGTTTGAACGACCCACGCACCTTGAACCCGTGCCGTTCGTACAGTGCGACGTTCGCCGGGTTGCTGGCCTCCAGGTATGCCGGCATCCCGGCTTCGTCGATCCGGCGCAGGTTCCCTGCCAACAGGTCGAGCCCATATCCTCGGCCCCGATGCTCGGTTCTGGTGCCCAACAGGCTCAGGTAGAAGTGCGGCACGTCTCGGGGGTGGGCCCGGTCAAAGCGCTCGAACCCGTCCATCACCGCAGATGCATCGGCGCCCAGCATCTCGACGATGGTCGGCTCCAGTGCTGCTTCCTGCTCTTCCGACAGGTCTGTTCCGTTCGGCGGGATCCACAATGACGTCGCGGTGTTACCCGGGGTCAGCCACACCCACGGATAGCGCATAGCCCCGTCGACGAACAGTCCCCACAACCGTCTGTGCTGCTCAGCCCTCAGGGACGGATCCGGAAACGCCCAGCTCCAGGTCGGATCGTCATAGAACGCGCTGACAAGGATCGCGACAACGTCGTCTCGGTCCTGTGGGGACGCGACACGCGGACTGAGGTCTTCTGCGGCCATGGATTCCACTCCAAGACTGGGGGTCAGTCCAGCAGGGCCGACCGGTGCCAAGGCAGCCAGCGTAGAACTCCACAGCCCAGCACGGGAGACTCATACGGGGATGTGTTTGCTCAACGAGATCAGCGACAACTTGGTGGGCACCGTCGGAAATCAGCCAAACAAAGCGCCCGCTCATCGTGAGATCCGGTAACGACCGGTAGGTTGCTGCCCCCAATAGCGGCGGAAAGACGCGGGTCGCTAGCGGCCGGGATCACCCTGAACGAACTAGACCTGAACCGGTTCGAGAACGGCCACCGGGATGGTGCGCCCTGCCTTCCGCGCGTACCGGCTGACCCCGGGCGCCTGGACCTCAATGAGGTCGCTCCACATGGCTTCCCGCTCCTCGCCGTGCAACTCGTGGGGCCGCGCCACGAACTGTCGTTCCCGTACTTGGACCCGGGCGGTGGGAGCCTCGCGCAGGTTCTGGAACCAGTCGGGGTCTCTGCGCGAACCGGAGCCGGTGCCCCAGACTACGAAGCCTGCCGGCGTCTCGAGGTACCGCATGCAGGTCGAGCGAGGGATGCCGGTACGGCGGCCCGGCGTCGTGATCATCAGGACATGCACATTCTTACTGCCACTGGACAGCCGCCCTTTCAGCGTGCGATACATCCACACGCCGATGTGGTTTCCGGCGCGGGTGAAGCTTCGCTTAAGATGGGTCATCGCGCCGACCCGGACACGCCCTTCATGTGCCGAGGATATCGACGACGACCGCGTCAGGACAGACCCACCGCAGCACAGCAGGCAGGGCCCCTTGAAGCGGTATGACGCGGCGGAATGATGCACATACTTCGCGGACGTCAGGATGCTCAGGCACCCACGACCTGTCTCAGAATCGCCCTAGGCTGACAAGTGGTGGAGCCGGCGCCGTCAGTCGTCCATCGCTTCGATCCCGAGCTCAGCCAGCTCCGCCATGCGCTCGCGCATGTGCTGGATCATCTCCGGCGGAGGACGCTTCCAGCCCGCGACCTCCTCGACGACCCGCAGTGGCTCGGTGGTTCGGTAGGACCGGGTCGGGTTCCCGGGGAAGCGCTTGTCGGTGACGTTCGGGTCGTCTTCGATCGTGCCGAGTGGCTCGACCCGGAATACCCGCCCCGGCCCCTCGCCGCGAGCCAGCTCGGCAGCCAGTGGCGCGCCCTCGCGCGTGGCCGTCAGGTAGATGTGTTTGGCCTGACGCCCCGAACCGTAGTTCGAGCGCCAGTCCGGTGTGAGCAGGTCACCCGGACGCAGGTCGGCTTTGGTCCCGTGAAAGAACGGCCCGGGGTCGTCGACCACGCGCGGCGTCGGCGGTGGGTCCCGAAGCAGGCTGTCGAGCCGTTCCATGAGGACCGCGACCCGGGTGCGCCCCTTCGGCGCCCGCGGATAACGGGTCAGGACGTCAAGGACGACCGGCATGGCTCGCTTGGCGGCGGCGGTGATCACATATTCCGCGACCACCGGGTCATCGCCCCGTGCGAGCTCGGCCGCCCGGGCGGCATGGGCGGCCGACCCCAGGATGTGGCGCACCTGCGTCGCCTTCGCCAGCGGATGGAGGTATGCCGCCGCGGCGGCATCTCCTGCAGCGCTCGCTGCGTGCCGGGCGACTTCGGTCGTAGCGTCTCTGGCTGCGCGGTGGGCGTCGGCCGCGGCGGTCCGTTGGAGGCGCGACCGGGGCGCCCCCTCGGCGAAGACTCGCGCGGCGTGGAGAGCCGCCGCCGGGCGAGGGTCATCGGGGCAGGCTTTCTGGAAGAGGAGGAGTGCTGGTTCGGCGCACGCGACGGCATACACGGCAATCGCCCGCAGCTCGTCCATCGTTAACTCGAAGTCACCCGAGCGTGTCTGCATCTTCTCGAGTTTCGCACAAAGGCACGTGCCCGACCCGTCGGGCACGTGCCGTACTTTGCTTCCCGCCTGACAGGGCCCGCTACGCGTTCGGCTGCCGCTGGGGCTGAGGGCCGATCCCGACGAAGGCCGCGCCTGCCAGAGTTCGTCTTTGCCGAGTACGGGGCGATTGGCCACCTCAAGGCCGACACGCTGCTCACCGTGAGCCTCGAGCTGTTGGCAAGCTCAGAGAAGGTGACGCGGGTGGCTTCGGTCCAGGTCCTGGTCGCAACCGAGTAGCCACGGGCCCAGGTCGTGTTCGTTCTTCTTGGGCTGAGCAGGGTGTCATGCCCTCAGACGTGACCGCATGGCCCAGCGCGCAATCGTGGTCGTTCCAGTACGCGGCGGAAGGACGCACGTTCTCCAGCTCGGCCCGACGAGCGGATCGCGGCATATCCAGAGGTTTCCTTGGGGACACCCCCACGGCCGCTCAGCAGTCAAAGACTGACCAGCAGATGTCGTTCCGCAAACGCTGGTCGTCAAGCACCAGTTCGCGAATCCCCTCCGGAAGCTGGTCACGCTGCCAGTGGCACTCGAGTCGCCCGGCGGCCTCACTGTCGCCTTCTGGCGCGGCAGCACGTGCGGCCTTGATCGCATAAGCGGCGGCACCGAGTTCGTGCGCGGCGACGTGTGCGACGGCCCCAGCCTGGCCAGCAGCGTACGCGGCATGCCGCGCTGCCCCACACAGGTTCCTGGCCGCGCCCATTGCATGGCCGCCCGCCGCGCGAGCCTGCATCATCGTGACCTCACCACGCACCCAGGCGCGGGCGTGCTCGATCGCTTCACGTGGTCGTGGGTCATCGGGCTGAGCCGACTCGAACAGGTCAAGGACGTGCTCCGCGCACGACGCAGCCCACAGAGCGAGGAGATGGTGATCCGAATCAGTGAGGGTCCCACCGCGACGAATTGTCACAAACCGAGGGTCCCGAACCTTGGGGAGGATCATTGGTTGAGCGCTCCCTCTCCTTGTGTCCGCCCCACACCACCGGGCGCAATAGGGACAGGCTCCTTCCCAACCGTAGCGTCGTTCGAGTACCTGGGCGGCCCTTCGATGTCGTGCGGGCCGGCCGGAACCACGGCAGACGCCCCTGTACTCGGCACGACCGAACGCACCACATGCGCTGATGGCCGGGCGGGAGTAGCGGCCTGAAGCGGGACGCGTGGAGTGCGGCTGAGCGGGCGGAGCCGCGGCGCGTTCGCCGGGCGTGGTCACACTCGGCCCGACGCGCGCGTCAGTGGGGTGACCAGCACAGGTGGAAGGGTGGAGGCCGTGGACCACACTGACATGTTCGAGGCCGAGCGGCCGCGCCTGGTGGGGATCGCGAGCCGCGTGCTCAGCGACCACGCCGAGGCCCAGGACGTCGTGCAGCAGGCATGGCTGCGGCTGAACGCAACGGACGCC
>DATCNE010000268.1:0-1506 GCA_036565395.1 Dermatophilaceae bacterium | reverse complement strand
CGGTGGACCAGCTGCTCGACTGCACGGACGTCCTCGCACACCCGGCGCTGACCTCCCCCATGCGCTGCTACTACGACGCCTTGGCCGAGGAGAATCTGCGCTAGACGAGGAACGGCGGCCAGTTGCGCGTCACGAACGCGCAGGTCTGAGCGTGGGTTGCCTCGGGCTGTGCCGGTCACCGATCCCTTTGCGATGATGGCGCGATGAGGTCGCCGCCTGTGGCAGGAAAACTACGCCTCGACGAGAATCACCAAGGTTTCGGGCAACACACCGTCATAGGCCATCGCCTCGGCCATTGCCGGAGACTGCATCGCGGCCATCAGGGCATCCAAGTCGGCAACGTCCATGAGCACCGCCACCTGGGTCGGGTTCTGTGGGTCGACGAACGTGCGGATATTGGTGACGCCAAGGGGGCCGAAGACCTCTTCGCGCTTCGGCGAGGCGAGCCAATGATCCTTGTCCTTCACGTCATGGTGGCCGATCACGGTTGGCATGGTGTCTCCTCTCAGGAGTGGGCCCAGCAGTAGCGCGGGCCGGCTCCGCAAAGCGTAGTTGCTCGTTCCTCATCCCGAAAGGGATCGAGTTGACTCACCTAAAACCTCCGCGTAGCTCGGTACGTTGCCTGACTCGAAAATGAACCCATACGCTCCTACGCGACGTCGGGGATGGGGTCGAAGCGGACGGTCAGGCCGAGGGCGTTGGCCTGGCGCAAGCGAAGCGGCCAAAAATCCTCATCTGAAAACCTCCGCGTAGCGGTGCGTCGATAAGCAGGTCTTCGTCGTCGCCGGTTACGCCGTGTTGATGGGTCTGACGATGAGCGAACGCGCAGCTGAGTGTGGTCACCTGATCTGGCCCCACTTCGGCCGATTGTCCTGACTACACCCACGCAGCTGTGACAAAGGCGAAAGCCCTGGCTTATGCCCGCGGCAACCGGGCCAAGAAGACGGCGGTCCTGGATGAGCTGGTGGAGTTGACCGGCTGGCACCGGGACTACGCACGTGCGGGGCTGCGTGACGGGTTGAGGCTGAAGGTGGTGAAGGATCGGGCCCCTCGGGGGCCGACGTAAGGGCCGAGGATCATCGGCGCGCTGATCACGTGTTGGGCGGTCCTGCGGGCTCCGGCGGGTAAACGGCTGGCACCGATGCTCGAGGTCAGGTGCCGATCCTGCGCCGCGACGGCGAGCTCGACCCGACCGACGGCGAGGCCGCTTTGCTGGTCGCGATGAGCGCGGCCACGATCGACCGCCGGCTTGCCGGAGAGCGGGCCAAGATGATCGTGGGTGGACGCTCACACACCAAACCAGGTTCTTTGTTGAAGTCCCAAATCCCGATCTCTAAGCGGCCACGCCGAACGAATCCTGGTGCGTTGGCGCGAGTAAGGAGCTGTGTTCCGGTGCTGTGTGAGGCGTGTCCCCGCTCAACCATTCTGGGGGGGATAGAGGGGAGCGGGGGCACGCTCCATAAATCGTTACACCAAGCCTCGCGCGCAGCACTAGGGACTAAAGTC
>DATCNE010000267.1:0-5922 GCA_036565395.1 Dermatophilaceae bacterium | reverse complement strand
GCTACGAGATGGCGGAGGCCCTGACGGGCGGGCCGCCACTCGACCAGCTCATGATCCAGGTGGGTGGCGGCGCCCTGGCGAGCGCCTGCATCGAGGCGCTCGGCGAGGCCGCGCTCCTGGGGACGCTCGCTCGGGTTCCGCAGTATCACGCGGTGCAGACCATGGGGGCCCGGCCGCTGTCGCGCGCGTTCGAGCTCGTCGCCCCGCGCTTGCCGGCCGGCGCCGGGTTGCCGGAGGTGCGGGCTGCGCTCTCGTACGCTGCCACCCACCGCTCAGAGTTCATGTGGCCGTGGGAAGAGGAGCCTCGAAGCATCGCGCACGGGATCCTCGACGACGAGACGTACGACTGGTTGGCGGTCGTCGAGGGGATGTTGGTCTCGGGTGGAGGCCCGGTGGTGGTGAGCGAGGACCTGCTGGCGCGGGCGAACGTGCTTGCCGTCGATGCCACGCACATCGAAGTCGATCCGACCGGGTCGTCCGGGCTCGCCGGGCTGCTGGCCCTACGCGATCAGGGAGCAGTCGGCGACCACGAACGGGTCGGCGTGCTGTTGACCGGGGTTCGTCGCTGACCAACGTTCGCCACGCGGCCGTTTACGCGGTCGTTCACTCGTCCGTTGCCGTGCTACCGGTGGATACGACTCGTCACGGACGACAAGGGAGCACCCGTGCCCCCGGAGCGTGCGGCGACGATCTCCGCGAGGATGCTGATAGCCATCTCCTGCACGGAGTGTCCGCCGATGTCGAGCCCGATCGGAGCGCGCAACCGGTCGAGCTGCTCCTGGGGGACTCCCGCGTCTACGAGTCGTCGCAGGCGGTCCGCGCACGTGCGGCGAGAACCGAGCAGGCCGATGTAGCCGACGGGCATGCCCAGGGCAACCTGCAGCAAGGGGATGTCGAACTTGGGGTCGTGGGTCAGCACGGCGAGCGCGGTTCGCTCGTCGATCCGCCCCTCTGCCGCCTCCCGCGCAAGGTAGCGGTGCGGCCACTCGTTGATGACCTCGGCCGCGTCGTCGAACCGACCCGGTGTTGCGAAGACCGACCGCGCGTCGCAGACCGTCACGTGGTAGCCGGCGAAGGTGCCCAGGGATGCAACTGCCGCCGTGAGGTCGGTGGCGCCGAAGACGAGGAGCCTGGCCGGGATGGCCGGGACCGAGAGGAAGACGCGCACGGCCGGCTCACCGGCGATCTCATCGCGCTGGTAGGCAACACCGGTGCTCTTGCCATCGACTGCGAGAGCCCTGGCCTCCCGGGCGACGGCCTCATCGAGGGCTTCGGAGCCAAGGGACCCAAGGACGCTGGACTCATGGATGACGAGGTGGCGCCCCACCCGGACCGGGAGCTCGTGTGCTATCACCGTGGCCACCGCCACCGGTCGACGCTCGGTGCTCAGCGCTTCGCCCAGCTCAGGGTAGGTGTCGGGTGACACGGGTTCGACGAAGACATCGATCTCTCCGCCGCACGTCAGGCCCACGGAGAAGGCGTCGTCGTCGCTGACGCCGTAGTGCTCGAGCCTGGGCCGACCCGTGGTGAGAGCGTCCACGCAGCTCTCGTGCACGGCGCCCTCGACGCACCCTCCGGAGACGCTGCCGGTCACCTCTCCGTCGGGTCCGAGCACCATGATCGAGCCAGGGACTCGCGGCGCAGACTGCCAGGTGTCGCACACGGTCGCCACCGCCACGGTGTGCCCGGCGTTCCACCAGTCAGCAAGCCGGCGCTTCGGGTCTTCCATGGCGTGTACCTCCACAGGGTTTGCCTTCACAGCGTTTGCCTTCACGAGCTCTATGCGTCGGGGTTGTGGTCGGCCGGTCGGGTCAGCTCGTCCAGGTCCCCATAGGCCACGGGGTTCTGGCTCGTGTTGTTCAGAGGGTCAGGCTGGCCGATCAGCGGGTGGTGGGGAAGGGGGCGGCCGATGATTGCCACCCGGTCCCCATGGATCGTCACCCCGTCAATCGTTCCCACCATACGAACGAGGCCGGCGTGGGCAATGATGAGCAGCTGTGAGGTGAGGACGCGATCCGGCTGCATCCGCCACACGCCGCGGCCCCTCAGCCACACCTCGTGGGTGGACAGCCCATCGCGGAGTCCGACGCGTTCGCGTCCAAGAGCGTCGTTGGCGACCGCCGGGATGTCGGGACCGAGCCGTACTCGAACGGCGCGCGTGCCCTCCGCCATCGGGTCGTGCGAGCCGACGCCCAACCGCTCGTACACCGCGAGCGCTTCGGCCTTCTTCGTCTGGGCGGACGCGGTGAGCACGCTCGCGACCACGGCCTGGTGCTGCCCGTCGAGCGCGTCCCACCGGGCGCCGAACGTCTCGTCGCGATCGCCGCCGCTGGTGACAAAGCCGGCGATCTCGGCGCAGATCCCGAAGAAGGCGCGGTCGCCACGGGGAAGCACCTGCTGATGCGCGAGGTCGGCCACCTTGGCCCACTCCACCCGTGGACCGTCCTCGCCATCGTGGACGAAGCCGGCGATCTTCGCGAGCATGGATGGGGAGCTCGCCAGGATGGCAACTGCGTCCTCGTTCGCCTGCCGCCTCGGGGTGCTCATGAGACAATCCTACATGGTGATGTGACTTTAGCAGAAGTATCGAAACACTAGGCGAAGATGATGTTACGCTGGCCTACGTCACCTCAAACATGGTGAAGATATCCCGGGCTCGTCATGGAGTGCCCGCAACGCGAGGAGCTGAACGGCCGCATGGACTTCCAAGAACAGCTGCACACACTGGATGGGCTCGACTGCGCCGACCTGTACCAAGACGACTTCTTGCTGACGTGGGACAAGTCGGCGGATGAGATGCGGGCGGTCCTGGCCGTCGCCGACGCCTTGCGCGCGCTTCGCGAGAACAACAAGAGCGCCCGGATATTCGACTCCGGGCTGGGGATCTCGCTGTTCCGTGACAACTCGACCCGCACCCGGTTCTCCTACGCCTCTGCCTGCAACCTGCTGGGCCTCGAGGTGCAGGACTTCGACGAGGGCAAGTCCCAGCAGGCCCACGGCGAGACGGTCAAGGAGACCGCCAACATGATCTCCTTCATGGCTGATGTCATCGGGATCCGCGACGACATGTACATCGGCAAGGGTCACACCTACATGACTGACTTCGCCGGGTATCTCAAGGAGGGGCACGAGGCCGGAGTCCTGGAGCAGCGCCCCACCCTTGTCAGCCTCCAGTGCGACATCGACCACCCCAGCCAGTCCACCGCAGATCTCCTCCACCTGATTCACACCTTCGGTGGGCTCGAGAACCTGCGCGGCAAGAAGCTCGCGATGACGTGGGCGTACTCGCCGAGCTATGGCAAGCCGCTCTCCGTGCCCCAGGGGATGATCGCCCTGATGACCCGCTACGGCATGGACGTCACCCTGGCCCACCCGCAGGGGTATGACGTCATGGCCGGCACCCGTGAGATCGCCGCCAGGAACGCCACCCAGTCCGGTGGCTCCTTCGCCGTGACGCACTCCATGGATGAGGCCTTCGAAGGGGCTGACATCGTGTGCCCCAAGAGCTGGGCTCCGTTCCAGGCCATGCAGGAGCGCACTGACCTCTACGGAGACGGTGACTTCGACGGCATCACGGCGCTGGAGCAGCGACTCCTCCAGCAGAACGCCGAGCACAAGGACTGGGCCACCACCGAGGCGATGATGGCCAAGACCAAGGACGGTAAGGCGCTCTACATGCACCCGCTGCCGGCCGACATCACCGGGCTGTCCTGCGAAGAGGGCGAGGTCGACCGGTCGGTGTTCGACCGCTACCGCGTACCGCTCTACCAGCAGGCAAGCAACAAGCCCTATGCCATCGCCGCGATGATCTTCCTGCAGAAGATCAAGGACCCGGCTGCCAAGCTTCACGAGCTGTGGGACCGCGACCTGCCCCGCTGGCAACGCTGACCATCTGCTCACTCGCCAACGACCCCACAGCGCGGCGGCACGACCGCCACATCGCCTGTTCACAACGCACGATGCCCGGGAGGCATGCAATGACAACAACAGCGCAGATCGATTTCGCCAAGGTCAAGGAGGCAGCTGAGGGCTACCGCGCCGACATGTCCCGGTTCCTGCGGGCCCTCATCAAGGCCAAGGGCATGAGCTGCCAGGAGGAGGAGAAGTCGAAGCTGATCCTGAAGGAGATGCAGAAGCTCGGCTACACGAAGGCCGAGATCGACCCGCTCGGCAACGTCCTGGGCTACATGGGCACCGGCGAGACCCTGATCGCGTTCGACGGCCACATCGACACCGTGGGTGTCGGCAACATCGAGAACTGGACGTTCGACCCGTTCGACGGCTACGAGGACGACGTCAACATCGGTGGCCGCGGGGCCTCCGACCAGCTCGGCGGGGTTGTCTCCGCCGTCTACGGCGCCAAGATCGCCAAGGACCTCGACCTGCTCTCCGACAAGTACACGATCCTGGTGACCGGCACCGTGCAGGAAGAGGACTGCGACGGCATGAACTGGCTGTACATCATCGAGGAGTCCGGCATCAGGCCGACGTTCGTGGTGTCGACCGAGCCCACCGACAACGGCATCTACCGTGGGCACCGTGGCCGGATGGAGATCCGGGTGGATGTCGCCGGGATCTCCTGCCACGGCTCCGCCCCCGAGCGCGGTGAGAACGCCATCTACAAGATGGCCGAGATCCTGCCGGAGGTCCGCGACCTCAACGACCGGCTGCTCGACAACGACTTCCTCGGCAAGGGCACCGTCACCACCTCGGAGATCTTCTTCACGTCACCGTCGCGGTGCGCGGTCGCCGACAGCTGCTCGATCTCGCTCGACCGCCGGCTCACCGACGGTGAGACCTGGCAGAGCGCCATCAAGGAGATCGAGGAGCTTCCCGCGGTCAAGAAGTACGACGCCAAGGTCTCCCTGTACAACTACAAGGCCAAGGCGTGGACCGGTCTCGAGTACGGCCAGGAGTGCTTCTTCCCGACCTGGGTCATCCCCGAGGACTCCCCGGAGGTCCAGGCCGCCGCCAAGGCACACCGCGCGATGTACGGCGAGCCGCGCATCGACAAGTGGACGTTCTCCACCAACGGAGTGGCCATCGCCGGCCGTCACGGCATTCCCGTGATCGGTGTCGGTCCGGGCCAGGAGGTCCAGGCCCACGCGCCGAACGAGGTCAACTGGAAGGACGACCTCGTGAAGTGCGCTGCGCTCCTGAGCGTCATCCCGACCATCTACTGCGAGAACGAGCAGGCCTGACCAATGTCGCGCATCCTCGTCTCTCTGGGCGGTAACGCCCTGGGCACCGAATTCGACGAGCTCGTCGAGTCGGTCGGCGTGGTGGCCAAGCCCATCGTCGGCCTCATCCAGGCAGGGCACGAGATCGTCATCTGCCACGGCAACGGCCCGCAGGTCGGCATGATCAAGAGCTCGATCGACCATGGCAGGGCGAGCTACCACCAGCCCTTGGTGCCCTTGTCCGAGGCCGTCGCGATGAGCCAGGCGTACGTCGGGTACCACCTGCAGAACGCCATCGAGAACCAGCTGCACGCACACGGCCTCCACAAGACGGCGTGCACGGTCATCTCGCGCGCCCTGGTTGACGCGGACGACCCGATGTTCTCGCGGCCCACGAAGCCGATCGGCGCCTTCTTCACGGCCGAGGAGGCCGAGGTGCTGCGCACGTCCGGCAAGACGATGATCGAGGACTCAGGCCGTGGCTACCGCGAGGTCGTGGCGTCCCCGATGCCCACAGACATCCTCGAGAAGAAGGCGATCCTGGACCTCGTCTCCGCCGGCCACGTCGTCATCGCCGGGGGCGGAGGCGGCATCCCGACCGTCTGCAAGGACAACTGGTACAAGGCGATCGACGCTGTCATCGACAAGGACTACGCGTCGGTGATGCTGGCGGCCGACACTGCCTGCGACGCCATGGCCATCCTCACCGGTGTCGAGAAGGTCTCCATCAACTTCAACACGC
>DATCNE010000266.1:0-2709 GCA_036565395.1 Dermatophilaceae bacterium | reverse complement strand
AACCCCCAGCGGTTCGGCCGTCGTCCGCACCCACCGCTCATGCCGACCCAGTTCTGGATCAACCAGCCCGACCTCGAACCCCAAATCAACTGACCCAAACTGTCTCACTTGACTTGACAGATTCCGGGTCGTTTCGCCGGGGTCGGGGTGACGGCACCGGCGCGGACCAGGATCCGGTTGATCGTCGCCCGCGACAGGCTGACCTGGTGGTGATGCTGCAGATGCCAGCCGATCGTGTCCGCGCCGGCGTCCAGCCCGGCCACGGTCAACTGGTGGCGCAGCGACCGGACCAGCTCGACCGTCTGCTCAGGTGTCGCCCGCGGTGACGACCTCGGCCGGCGGGATCTCGGTTCGAGCGCGGCCTCACCCTCAGCCTGGTAGCGGGCCTTGAGCTTGTAGACCCAGGCGCGGTGCACGCCGTATCGCGCGGCGACCTGCGCGGGTGTCTGACCCTCGACGAACAGTGCGGTGATGACCAGCCGGGCGTTTGACATGCACGAGCATCACCGTGCCGACAGCCTGTCGCCTATGACGTGAGACATGTGTCGCCGATGTCTTGAGCCAACACACTGCCCCCGCTACCAAGATAGGTACGTTAGAACCAGCGCCCTCAGGGCGCTGGTTCTTTCGCATTCTGGGAGCCGGTCCGGTTTCACCTACGTGACGATGACTCGCAGATGCCGGACGGCTCACAAGGTCGGAGGCGTCGCGTGGCCGTGTGATACCGGTCACTTCGGCGACGAGGCGGCTTGCTAGTTCGGTGTCCACGAGCTGTGCATACGGATCGGTCAGCTGTCCAGCCACGACTTCATCGTCGGAAAGCCAAATCCGATCCAATAGCTCTCGGTTGAGCATGCGGCGATGCATGTCAGCGGCCCGCGCGTAGTGGTATCCAGCATTGCCGAGAAGGTCCAACGCGCGCTCGACACCGTGCTGGAGTTGCTCCCGGCGGAGGCGCTTAGCCCCCAATACCGATAACTTAGGGTGGGCTGAGGATTCGTATTGAGGTGCCGATGGGCAGGATGGGGGTGGGCCAGTTGCGGTGTGGGGCTCGCTTGAGGTTGTAGTTACTCATCTTGCGGCGTACGACGCGCGCGTTGGCCCGCAGCCGCCGCTTCGGTAGTAGCCCGTGGAGCAGTTCACTGGTCGCGCGGCGCAACGCGCTGGCGAGGTTGACGGTCTCGGATAGGCCGGTCCGGATGCTGCGCCTGGCCGCGTGCATCGCTGTGGTGAAGCTGATCCGGTCGGGATCGAGGTTGTGGTCGTCGGCGGCAGCGTGGATCAGCGCTCGTAGGGCGTAGTGCACGCACAAGTACCCCCACGCTTCCTGGTAGACGCCCTCTGGAGTGCGGGAGCGCAGCACCACCCGGGGGCCCCGTTGGTGGGTCTTGAGCTCGTCGAAGATCGACTCGACCTCCCACCGTTCGGCATACAGCGCGGCGAGTTCGTCGGCCGGAGCGGCGGCGGGGTCCAGGATCGTGGTGATCAGCCGGTACTTGGTGTCGCTGGCACCGGGTCTGCCTGGATCGTCGATGCCGTACTCGACGACCCGGACAGTGAGCACGTCCTCGCGGCGGTACTTGTCGGTGCTGGCGACCAGCTCGGAGCGGAACGAACCGTCCGGGTAACGCTCGAGCACGGGCAGCACCGCGTTGCCCTTGGCCCGCCACAACAGGTCCGCACCCGTCTTGGCCGCGGCGCTCATCATCGGATGGGTGCTGAAGCCGCGGTCAGCCAGGCACAGCATCCCGGGGCCCAGCGCCGGGACGAGCCGCTTGGCCAGGGTCTGCTCCACGACAGCGTAGGAGTCCATGACGGCCGCGATCACGGCATGCGTGCCGCACTCCCCGAGAGCCACGATCCGCAGCTGCGGGAAGGCACTGCCGTCGCCACGGCCCGTCCCGGCGCGGCCCAGAACTTCAGCATTGGCAGGGGTATCGGCCACATCGATAGTCGTGCCGTCGATGCTGACCAGCCGCCAATCCCGGTAGAACGCGCCCTTCGTCGACCGCGTCGCCAAGGGCACGCAGGCCCGCGCGAACAACAACTCCAGTGGCTCCGGTCCCAGCCGCGCCCGGGCCTTCGTGATCGCGACCTGCGACGGCAGTTCGTACTCATCCTCACCATCGGAGGTCCAGGTGAGGCCCTCCGTCAGGCTGCGCATGACTTCCTCATAGCCAGAGGAGGAGAACAACGTCATCGCCAGCACGTAGTAGACCGTCAGATGCGCCGGAAGCAACCGAGTGCGCTGCTCCCGCCTGCCCGTCTGGTCGATGACCTCATCGACCAGCTGACGTGGGAACGTCGCCGTCAACACCCCCAGTGCCACCCGATCGCTCAACCGCCGACCCGGCTCAACCCGCACCTGACCCGCCCGTGGCATGCATCCAAAATACCACGAATGTAGTTCTAAGTTATGAGTATTGCGTCTAGGCGCGGCCGTCGCTCAGGAGAGCTCGACGTCGTGCGCCGGGTCGGTGATCCAGTCGCTCCACGATCCGGCGTAGACGGCAGCGTCCTCGACTAGCCCCGTCGCGGCCAGCGCGAGCGCGAGATGCGCGGCCTGGATGCCCGATCCGCAGTAGGTTCCGACCTCGTCGCCCGCATCGCCGACGACAGGTTCCAGCTTCGCCCGGAGCTCCGGCGTGGCGAGGAAGCGGCCGTCGGGACCGACGTTCTCCAGAGCGGGCGCGCTCATCGCACCCGGGA
>DATCNE010000265.1:0-3722 GCA_036565395.1 Dermatophilaceae bacterium | reverse complement strand
CTTGTGGGAGGCGCCTTGTCCAGGCCGGCCCGCCCGGAGCGTTTCGACTCCTGCTCGGGTGCGATCGACATCTGGCTTCTCCCCATCTCTTCGACGTTGCTACTGAGTAAGGACCTGGGCCTCACCCATCGTGATGTTCGTGGTCTGCGTGAAGTCCAGCGGGATCGTGCCGCTCTGACCTACCCCGGCCCACTGCACCGTCCAGTACGACGTCGCGCGAACCGTATAGGTCCCCTGCCGGGTGTACGTGTGCCCGCAAGTAGGGCTCGACTCCTTGCCGAACGAGTCCTGGTACGCCGTCCCCGGCCCGGTGCAGGCCACAGTCGACCCGTCACCCATGGCCCACACCACCCGGTCGACCTTCGCAGTCGCCGTCACCGTGGAGCCAGCTGCCGACGCCGACTTCGTAACCGGGCCCCACGTGCTCTGGCTCGGATTCTGCGCCCACATCCAGGTCGGCATCCCGATGATGCCCACACTCCCAGCACGCGGCTCAGGGACGATGCCAATGGTGATCGCGCGGAGCCCCATCAGGGCAATCGCCTGCTGAGCCAACACCCGCGGGTCAGGCGGAGCGGCAGGCCCCGCTGGAGGGGTGGCTGACCAGAGGGTTGTCAGGGGAGTGCCACCAAATTTCGCCACCAGCGGGTCGTAGCACTCGTAGATGGCCCCATCCGTGTGACCGCCCCAGATTGGATCGGACTTGGGTGGCTGCGGAACCGCCAGTGAGATGTAGCAGCCCAAACTGTTGCTCCACCAAGAGTTCCCGTCGCGGCAGGCGACCGTGTCGCCGTTGGCCATCACGCACTTCGGTGGTCCACCAACAGCACCACCGGCACGACCCCCGCCAACAGTGACAACGCCACCAGCGCCACTAGCGGGCGGCGTGACAACGACGAGGACACAGACACCCGTCTTGGGATCCGGCATCTGACTCGGAGGGCAGGTGACGGGGCTTGCGGCGAGTGCAGGGACACCCGACGAGAGGAGTGCCGTCATCACCAAGACAGCGACAAACAGCAACCGCTTCAACATGGCTGCCCTTTGAGCATGTCCTCGGTCACGAAGAACCCCCCGGGGGCCTTCTGAACCTTGTAGGTGTATTCCGTTCGGTCTTGCCGACCCGCTGCGACAACCGATTTGCCAGCCGCGTCAACGACATTCGCCTTGCTCACATCGATGCAGGCCTTGACCGTGAAATCGTTCTTCCCGCCAGCGGCCTGTGCCTCGGCCGAAAGCACGTTGCTATCCCCCACCTGCTTCCACCCGCTTCTCCGGTAGCTGGTCAGGTTGCTGCGCCACTGTGCGATGGCCTGGTCGCGCGAGACCGTCGCCAATTCATCGAGACTCTTCTTCTGGTCTGATGCGAGCGCATCGAGCACACCCCAGAATCGTGTGATCGTCTGCGCGGCATCCTTCACGTCCTGCTCGGCCGGAGACAGCGAGGTGAAGGACGGCGTCGGTGTTGTGGTGGCACTGGTGACAGAGGTAGTTGTGGACGGGGTGGGCTTAGGGTCGCTCGTCGTGCAGCCGGACGTGGCAGCGATCGCGGCCACGGCGAGCGTGGCTGCGACCATGCTCCTGGTGTTCGTCATCTCCGGCACTCCTAGTGATCTCACATCGCCTAAGGAGGTCGGCGGTGTCTAGGCGGTCAACTTGAGCAAAGTCGATGCACTTACACTAGTGCATCTAAATCGGCTAGATTCGGTTGTCCCCAGGGGCCGTGCCGCAAGCCGTGGGTCTGTCGGACGCCGTCCCCCCACGACTCCATCCGATCCTCTGATGAGTCCTACCGCCTTTGGCGGGACACCATCGGAACACATCCGGGAAGAAAGCACCATGCAAGGCGTCATCCGGTTCGTTTGTTAGTTGGCCTGTCTCGCAATTGCTATGGCGGTGGCGATGGCGGACTCGACGTCATCGACAGTGACGTCAAGCGCATTGGCCAAGGGCTTGAGTGCCTGCCTGGCGGGAACTCGTTTGGTGCCCCCGGACTCCCATCTGATGTATGTGGGCGCCGACAAGTGCGCTCGAGCAGCAAGGGTGCGTGCGCTGAGCCCGGCGGCGGTGCGCAGGCGTCGCAGGTCGGCCGGTCCCCCGGCATCGAGGAGGTCAAGTACATCGACGTTCAGGGCCTGGGCGAGGCGGCGGAGCATTTCGGGCCGTGGTGCGGAACTGCCCAGCTCCCAGCGCGAGATCCGCTCGCCCCCGGCAACATCGATGAGGCGGGCCAATTCGTGCTGCGTCAGGGCCATACGGATACGGGCGTCGCGCAGCGCCAGTGGGTCGACACCGGATTCCGCTCGCACGAACGACACCCTAGGGCGTCGAGAGAGCCGCGAACACGGATGCCAACCTCGCCCAGCAACTGAGGGCAGCGCGACCCACACTTCTCGCGTTTAGAGCAGTAACGACAGACAGCGACAACTGACCATGGACGTCAGTGGTGAGAATCACGGGATCTCGTTGTGGCGCAATGGTTTCCAGTGGTTTCCATGGACGACCACAACTCAGTAGTCCGAATCAGCGGGTTCGGGTTCGAGAGTCTTAACGCGTGAGCGGCTGTGTGCCAGCAGTACAGCAGCGAATCACAGCAGCGGGGCCGCTACTCGGCGATCCGCAGGAGCTCCCAGTGCTGCTCTCACGTGCTCAACGTGTCCCTCGGCGACATACTCGCTCGTGGTTCAGGACCAAACGGCAGGCCCCCGAAGCGCCACACTGACCTTAGCCAGGCGGGACTCGACAACCACCCAGACTCCGGGTAGAAGCAGAGCACGGACCACATCTGGGGAGTACGTGATCGTCCACAGGGCTGCTCAGCCGTGCCGCGTAGGTAGTCAGGCTGATTACGCTACGAGACGCGAGACGTTCCACGCGGTCTTCGGCATTTCTCAGTGACGGTGAGAGCGTGGTGGGCGCGCCTCGCAGGCAGAGTTACCCGGGAGAGTCCGAGCCAAAATGGCAGAGGTGCCCGGAAAGGCAGGGGTTGGTATGAGCATCGCCAAGCGTGAGGACGGCCGGTGGCGGGCCCGCTACAGGGACGCGGCGGGCAAGGAACACGCTCGCCACTTTGCTCGCAAGGTCGATGCACAGCGGTGGCTCGACGACGTCACCAGCTCCGTCGTCACGGGTACCTACACCGACCCGAGGACGTCGAGTGTCACTCTCGAAGACTGGTCTGCGATTTGGTTCAAAGGGCAGGTCCACTTGAAGGCGACGGGACGGACGCGGGTTGAGGGCATCGTGCGCCTCTACATCGTGCCGCGGTGGGGGACGACACGGCTACGGGACGTCTCGCACGCCGAAGTGCAGGCCTGGGTGACCGAGCTTCTGACGGGTGGCCTCAGCGCCTCGAGCGTTCAGCGGACCCACGGCTTGCTCTCCCAGATACTCGACCTCGCGGTGCGTGATCGCAGACTCCCGGCCAACCCTGCCAAGGGCGTCAAGCTCCCCCGCAAGCTGCCAAAGGTTCGCCGGTGCCTGACCGCGGATCAGGTGGAGGCACTGGTGGTCGAGTGCGAGCCCTACGGCCTGGTGGTTCGGTTCCTGGCCTACACGGGTTTGCGGTGGGGCGAGATGGCTGCCCTGCGGGTCCGCGACGTCGACGCGTCGCGTAGGCGCATGCTCATCGCCCGGGCGGTGACCGAGGACAACGGCCGGCTGATCTTCGATACGACCAAGACGGGCGAGGAACGAACGGTCCCGCTCCCCCGGTTCCTGGC
>DATCNE010000264.1:0-56698 GCA_036565395.1 Dermatophilaceae bacterium | reverse complement strand
TTCTCGGAGCGCTACGCCCCGTTCCCGGTGGTGGTCAAGGCGCTGTCGCGGTTCCAGTCCGACGCGGAGGCCAAACGGGTCGTCGAGGGCCTGGCTGACGGCACCGTCGACCTGGTCATCGGCACGCATCGGTTGCTGTCGGACGAGATTCGCTTCAAGGACCTCGGGCTGGTGGTGGTCGACGAGGAGCAGCGTTTCGGTGTCGAGCACAAGGAACAGCTCAAGCGGATGCGCACGGCAGTTGACGTCCTGGCGATGTCGGCGACGCCGATCCCGCGCACCCTCGAGATGGCCGTCACCGGCATCCGCGAGATGTCCACCATCGCCACACCGCCGGAAGAACGCCACCCCGTCCTGACCTTCGTCGGCCCCTATGACGAGAAGCAGATCATTGCCGCCATCCGGCGCGAGCTCCTGCGCGAGGGCCAGGTGTTCCTGATCCACAACAAGGTGTCCTCCATCGAGAAGGCCGCCGCCAGGATCCGTGAGCTCGTCCCCGAGGCGCGGATCGCCACCGCCCACGGTCAGATGGCCGAGCACCGGCTCGAGCAGGTGGTCGTCGACTTCTGGGAGAAGCGCTTCGACGTCCTGGTCTGCACCACGATCATCGAGACGGGCCTGGACATCTCCAACGCCAACACCCTCATCGTCGAGCGGGCCGACGTGCTCGGCCTCAGCCAGCTCCACCAGCTGCGCGGTCGGGTGGGACGTGGTCGTGAACGCGCGTACTCCTACTTCCTCTACCCGCCGGAGAAGCCGCTCACCGAGACCGCTCACGACCGACTCGCCACCATTGCCAGCCACACCGACCTCGGCGCCGGGATGGCGGTGGCCATGAAGGACCTCGAGATCCGGGGTGCCGGCAACCTTCTCGGCGGTGAGCAGTCCGGGCACATCGCCGGCGTCGGATTCGACCTCTACATCCGGCTGGTCGGCGAGGCGGTGGCGGACTATCGAGATGACGGTGGCGAGAGCGCGCCGACGGAGATCAAGATCGAGCTGCCCGTCGATGCGCACCTGCCACGGGAGTACATCCCGGGAGAGCGGTTGCGTCTCGAGGCGTACAAGAAGCTCGCGACGGTCCAGGACGCCGCAGGGCTGGTCGAGATCGAGGCAGAGCTGCAGGACCGCTACGGCGCTCCGCCCGAGCCGGTGCGCAACCTGCTCGAGGTGGCCCGTCTGCGCACCGTGGCACGCAAGGCTGCAGTGGGCAACATCAGCGTCCAGGGGAAGTACGTCCGGTTCGGGCCGATCCACATGCCGGAGAGTCAGCAGCTGCGGCTTCAGCGGCTCTACCCGGGCACTCTGATCAAGGAGCCTGTCCATACGATCTTGGTGCCCGTGCCGATGACGGCCAGGGTGGCTGGTCAGCCGCTGCGGGACACCGCTGTCCTTCGGTGGGCGATCGACCTGATCCAGGCCGTCCTGCTGGACAGCGTGGCTGACGCGGCGCGTGTCGCGACGAAGCAGAACTGACGAGAGGAACGGCCTTGACGCTTTCACAACACCTGAAGACTCTGGCGCTCGTGATCGGCGCGAGCCTGGCACTGTCCGGTTGCGGAACGCAGCAGCCCGGCGCCGCGGCGATCGTGAACGACACCACCGTCCGTCACCAGGACATCGTCATCAGCGACGAGGATGCTCAGTCCGTCCCGGAAGAGCTCAACACGCTCGCCCAGGCTGGGCAGGAGCTCAAGGTGAGCGACGCCCTGCTCAGCCTGATCCTTGCGCCGTACGTCCTCGACGAGGCCAAACGCGTCGACAAGACCGTCTCCGCCTCCGAGGCGCGCCAGGTCATCGCCAAGGTGGCCAACCCCTCACCCTCGACGATCGCGTTCGTCCAGATGCAGCTGTCGATCCAGAAGCTTGACCAGGCCAGCAAGACCCGGATCGTGGACGAGCTGGGCAAGGTCAAGATCACGGTCAACCCGCGATACGGCGCCTTCGATGTCACGCAGGTTGCGCTGACCCCGATCGAGCCGAACTGGATCAAGGCGAGCGCGCCATCGCCGGCCAAGTGAACGCCGGCGACGTGATGGCTCATCGGCTCACCCTGCTGCTCAGCACCCCGCGCATCGCCCCCGGCCTGTTCACCCGCGATGCGTGGACAGCGTTGGCCAACGCGGTCCACGTCTTCACCCGGGATGAGGACGAGACCCAGCTGATCGCCATACAGGAGTCGGGTATTCCGGCCGTGCACCTTGGCGAGATGCCCCCGGTTGCGCTGACCAAGCTGTTGCTCGACCGGACCATCGACGGTGACGTGGTCTGGATCGGTTCCGCCGACGGCGACCCCGGTCTGACCGATGCGTTGGCCGCGGCAGTCACCGCGCGTGCCGACGCGCCAGAGGTCGAGGTCGTTGTCGGGTCCTATGACGTGCCGGGAGCGCGCCTGCTCGACCTGGTCGCGGTGATGGACCGTCTGCGTTCGGCAGATGGCTGCCCCTGGGACGTGGAGCAGACTCACGAGTCTCTCGTGCCGTACCTCATCGAGGAGACCCACGAGCTGGTAGAGGCCATCGAGTCCGGGGACCGCATGCACATGGCAGAGGAGCTCGGCGACGTCCTGTTGCAGGTGGTCTTCCACGCGCGGATGGCGCAGGAGCACCCTGACGTGCCGTTCGGGATCGACGACGTGGCCGGTGGCATCGTGGACAAGCTGGTCCGGCGTCACCCGCACGTGTTCGCCGAGGGCGACGCCGAGACCTCCGAGGACGTGGCGGCCAGCTGGGAGCTGATCAAGGCGGACGAGAAGCCGCATCGGAGCTCGCCCATGGACGGCATACCGGACGGCCTTCCCGCCCTCGCCCGCGCGGACAAGGTTGCCTCGCGTCTGGCGGGAGCCGGCCGGCTCGACCTGGCTCAGAGCGCGGCGGCCGGCGACGACCTCGGCTCGCGCCTTTTCGCGCTCGTGCTGGAGGCGCGTGAGAACGGCCAGGACCCGGAGGCCGTCCTGCGGGCAGCGGTTCGTGCGGTGGCCGGCCAGCTCTGACCTGCTCCCTCGGGGTCGGTTTCCGTGCTGCGGGTCGGTGATCGGCACATGGTGGATCTGCGGATAGGCTCGGGCCGTACCTATTCGGCATACCGCAGGAGAGTCTTATGGCGATCATTGAGGCAGTAGGCGCACGCGAGGTTCTCGATTCGCGTGGCAACCCCACCGTTGAGGTCGAGATCGCTCTCGACGACGGCACCATGGCACGGGCGGCGGTTCCCTCGGGCGCCTCCACCGGTGCTTTTGAGGCGGTTGAGCGCCGCGACGGCGATCCCAAACGCTACGGCGGCAAGGGTGTTGAGCAAGCCGTCGACGCTGTCCTTGACGAGATCGGCCCGGCGCTCATCGGCTTCGAGGCCAGCGAACAGCGGCTCATCGACCACGAGATGCTCACCCTTGACGGCACTCCCAACAAGGGCTCCATGGGCGCGAACGCCATCCTCGGGGTCTCGCTGGCAGTGGCCCGCGCGGCAGCCGAGTCGGCGAACCTGCCGCTCTTCCGCTACATCGGCGGCCCGAACGCGCACGTCCTGCCGGTCCCGCTCTTCAACATCCTCAACGGCGGGTCGCACGCCGACTCCAACGTTGACATCCAGGAGTTCATGATCGCCCCGATCGGTGCGCCATCCTTCCGCGAGGCGCTTCGCTGGGGCGCCGAGGTCTATCACGCACTGAAGTCCGTCCTGAAGGAGCGTGGGCTGTCCACCGGGCTGGGTGACGAGGGTGGCTTCGCGCCCAACCTCGAGAGCAACCGTGCAGCCCTCGACCTGATCGTCGTGGCGATCGAGAAGGCCGGCTACCGGCCCGGCGCCGACATCGGTCTCGCGCTCGACGTGGCCGCGTCCGAGTTCTACACCGACGGCGTCTACACCTTCGAGGGCCAGAGCCGCACCGCGGCCGAGATGACGGCGTACTACGCCGAGCTCGTCGCGGCATACCCGCTGGTGTCCATCGAGGACCCGCTGGACGAGGACGACTGGGAGGGCTGGGCCACCATGACCGCCGAGCTCGGTGACAAGGTCCAGATCGTGGGCGACGACCTTTTCGTCACGAACCCGGAGCGCCTCGCCCGCGGTATCGCCGGCAAGGCTGCGAACTCCATGCTGGTCAAGGTCAACCAGATCGGCTCCCTGACCGAGACCCTCGATGCCGTCGACATGGCCCACCGTGCTGGCTTCACCTGCATGATGAGCCACCGTTCCGGCGAGACCGAGGACACGACGATCGCCGACCTGGCTGTGGCGACGAACTGCGGCCAGATCAAGTCCGGTGCCCCCGCCCGGTCCGAGCGCGTGGCCAAGTACAACCAGCTGATGCGTATCGAGGAAGAGCTGGACGATGCTGCGCGCTATGCCGGTGCTGACGCCTTCCCCCGTTTCAGGGGCGCGGCGACGACTGCTGCAGCGGCTGACGAGGGCTGAGCAGGCCTCCACCAGTGGCGACCACGCGACGACCGGTCAGTGCGCCGAGAGCTCCTCGGCGTGCTGCCGCGTCGCGCGCTGGCAGCGCTGCATCCGCCAGGCCGACAGCGTCGCGCCCGGCGGCCCGCCCGGCCGCGGCTGCTCGTGGCCGTCGCGCGTCGGGAGACCTGCATAAGTCGAGGTCCATCCGGCGCACGGCCGTCCTCTCGGCGATCTTCGTGATGCTCGCCGTGACGCTCATCCCGACCCTGCGCTCGACTCTGAACCAACAGAGCGAGATCAACGCACTGCGCGACCAGCTCGGCCAGCAGCGTGAGACGGTCGCGGCGATGCAGCAGGAACAACGGCAGTGGAGCGACCCGGTGTTCCTCGAGCAGCAGGCCCGTGAGCGTCTCAAGTTCGTTCGCGTTGGAGAGACGTCCTACACGGTCATTGACCCGCAAACCCCTCCGGCCCCCAGCGGTGACCTGAAGATCGCTGCTCCTGCGACGGTTTCCACCTTCGCCGGTCCGTGGTACGGCCAGCTGTGGCAGTCGATGGTGATCGCGGACACTCCGGCAAAGGTCGCGGTCAAGGCGCAGGTGAAGGTGCCCGCTCAGAGCAAGCCGTCGACCGCTTCCCCGACGGCCAGATGAGTGGCTCGGGCGTCGCTGCAGCCGATCTGGCAGCAGTGAAGGAGCAGCTCGGTCGTGTGCCTCGTGGGGTGGTTGCCGTGGCGCACCGGTGTCCGTGCGGCTGTCCTGACGTCCTGCGCACCCTGCCCCGGCTGCCCGACGGCACGCCGTTTCCCACGACCTACTACGCGACCTGCCCGCGTCTGACCGGAGCCATCAGTACGCTGGAGACCAGCGGCATGATGCGCGAGATGACCGAGCGGTTGGGCAGCGATCCCGAGCTGGCCAAGGCATACGTCGCCGCTCACGCGGACTATCTGCGCCGCCGTGGCGAGCTTGGCGATGTCGTCGAGATCGATGGCATCTCTGCTGGCGGAATGCCCACCAGGGTCAAGTGCCTGCATGTGCTGGTCGGCCACTCGCTGGCGGTCGGTCCGGGCGTGAACCCCTTGGGGGATGAAGCGCTCGAGTCTCTTGGCGAATGGTGGACGTCCGGTCCCTGCGTTTCCCACGGTGACGCATGAGACGCGGTGACTCATGACCCGCGTCGGGGCGATCGACTGCGGCACCAACTCGATCCGGCTCCTGATCGCCGACGTGGACCGTGACACGGGGGCTCTGTCCGACGTCGTGCGGCGGGTGGAGATCGTGCGACTGGGCCACGGCGTCGACAAGACCGGCGTCATCGCGCCAGAGGCCATGGCCCGCACCTTGGCTCAGGCGCGTGACTATTCCTCACAGTGTTCACACCACGGCGTCGAGAGGGTCAGGTTCGTCGCAACCTCGGCGTCGCGGGATGCCAGCAACGCGGAGGAGTTCGTGGTCGGCGTCCGTGAGGCTTTTGCTGCTTTCGGAACTGCCCCGGAGGTCATCACCGGGCACGAGGAGGCCTCCCTGTCCTTCAGGGGTGCCACCGGGGACCTGCAGGCGGATGCGGTTGCCGGCCCCTATCTCGTGGTGGATATCGGCGGTGGATCCACGGAGTTCGTGCGCGGGACCCACGAGGTGGAACAGGCGCTGTCGGTCGACGTCGGGTGCGTTCGGCTGACCGAGCGCCACGTGCTCAGCGATCCACCAACGCCGTCGCAGATAGCGGCCGCGACGGCCGACATCGACGAGGCCATTGACCGGGCCGCTGAAGTCGTTGATTTCCAAGGGATCTCGGCACTGGTGGGCTTGGCCGGGTCGGTCACGACCGTCACCGCTCTTGCGCTGGGTCTGAAGACCTACCACCCCGACAAGATCCACCTCTCGCAGCTGCCTCCGGCCAAGATCATCGAGGCATGTACCTCGCTGCTGATGATGACCCGCGCCCAGCGAGGTGCCCTGGGGTTCATGCACCCGGGTCGCGTCGACGTGATCGGCGCAGGTGCTCTGGTGTGGCGCACCATCGTTCAGCGACTGCAGCAGGACGCCGGCATCACGAGAGTCGTGACCTCGGAGCACGACATCCTCGACGGCATCGCCCTGTCGATCGCCTGAGACCAAGACCATTGGCGCAACACGCCCAAGGGTTGTGCGGTGTCCGCGGTAGTGCGCATTACGCGGTACTGTCTGATCCGGAGTAACCAATCCCATCAAGGAGGTGGCCGTGGAGACGACACAGCTCGTCAAAGGGGTGCTCGACCTGGCTGTTCTGGCGGTCGTGGCCCAGGAGGACGGCTACGGCTACGACGTCGTGCGGCGGTTGCGGGCCGCAGGCCTCGACGAGGTCGGTGACGCGTCGGTGTACGGCACCTTACGCCGGCTGTACAACGCTGGGGCGCTGACGTCATACGTCGTGCCCAGCGAGGAGGGGCCGCATCGCAAGTACTACGGCATCAACAAGCAGGGGCACGAAACCCTTGACCTGCAAGCAAAGACGTGGCGTTCGTTCGCCGCGACCATGGAAGGCCTGCTGATGACTGCGGAGGGCAAGGCATGAGTGACACGACCGTCAGATACCCGGCAGGGCTGGCGGAGTGTGTCGCCGCCTACGTGCGTGAGGTGCGGGCCGAGCTCGCCGACCTGCGCGCCGAGGACGTCGATGACCTTACCGGCGGAATGGACGCCGACCTGTCCGAGCTCGCCACCGAGTCCGGGGGAGACCTCATCGGACGGCTTGGTTCGTCGAGGCTGTATGCCGCAGAGCTGCGTGCCGCGGCCGGGTTGCCGGAGCGGGTTGCCGGGAAAGGTCGTCAATATGGGCCCCTGGGTGGGGCAGTGGCCCGCGCCCGCGCTTCGTTCGCGATGCTCACCAGGGCGCACCCGTCGCTGCGGTCGGCGACGGCATTCCTGGTGACGCTCCGGCCCGCGTGGTGGCTCATCCGTGGCTACCTGGCCGCCTGGGCGCTGTGGTCGATGCTTCTCGGGGGCAGCCGCGGCATCCGACCTCAGTCGCTCAAGGAATACGTCATGGCGCTCGCGGCCATCGTCGTCAGCGTTCAGCTCGGCCGAGGGTGGCTGCGGCAGAGGGCAGTCTTGCGTCCCTTGCTCGTCGTCGCCAACGCCGTCGCAGTTGTTGTGGCGCTCATGGCGTTTCACGGCGGGGGCGTCAACAACTATGTCGAGACCTATAGTCCGCCTCCTGGGGTGTCGCTCGACGGCCAACCGGTGTCCAACGTCTACGTGTATGACTCCGCCGGCCAACGAATCTCCGGTGTACGGCTGTTCGACCAGGACGGCCGACCCCTCAATGCAGATCCGACCTTCCTTGACCCCAACGGCAATCCCATGGGCGTCGTCCCGGACAGCAGCGGAGCCCAGCTGATGAACGTCTACCCGCGGGCGATGGTCGGGTCCGATCCCTGGCAGGTCACCGATCCCGCCAATCCCCAGGCGAACCGGCTTGTCTGGACTCCACCCATGTCCATCGTTCCGTTGACCCCGAGCGCGACCCCGACCCCGAGCGCGACCCCGAGCGGGAGCGCTGCGACGACACCGCCAGCGCCGACTGCGACCTCCAAGCCGCAGGTGCCCAAGTCCGCGGCGCCGACTCCGACGAGCGGGCCAAGCTCGTCGGTGACACCATCTAGCGGGTGACCTCGGAACCGATGCCGCACCCGGTGACCGGTGAGCTGTTCGAGTCCCCGGTGCCCCCTTGCACGGGCTGGCCCGGCGATCCAGCCACTGCGCTGACTCCGGTCGCACGAACGGGCAAACAGGTTGAACGGCTGGCCGGGCGGGCCCAGTCCGTCGCAGAGCTGGACGCGGTCGTGTCCCTATGCCGGGCCTGCCCCCGCCTCGTGCAGTGGCGCGAAATCGTTGCCACTGAAGGCAAACGGGCGTCCTTTGCTGACCAGCCGTATTGGGGCCGACCGGGACCGGGCTTTGGCGACCCCGAGCCCGCGGTCCTCATCGTCGGACTGGCACCGGCTGCCAACGGCACCAACCGCACCGGCCGGATGTTCACCGGCGACCGCAGCGGCGACTGGATCTATGCCGCGCTCCACCGTGCGGGATTCGCCAGCCAGTCGACCAGCAGTCACAGCGGCGACGGTCAGACGCTCACCGGCGTTCGCATCGTCGCAGCGGTTCGTTGCGCGCCGCCGGCGAACAAACCGACGCCGACCGAACGGGACACGTGTGGACACTGGCTGGACCGGGACCTCGCCCTGACGGCCCCGGGCCTGCGCTCGATGCTGGCACTGGGAGCCTTCGGCTGGGATGCCACCCTCGCCAGCGCCCGGCGACTCGGGTGGCAGGTTCCACGCCCGAAGCCGCGATTCACCCACGGCGCAGAGACAACGCTGATCACCGGCTGGGACAGGCCGATTCGACTCCTGGGCAGCTATCACGTGAGCCAGCAGAACACCTTCACCGGCAAGCTCACGGAAGCCATGCTGGACGAGGTTCTGGCCCGGCTCTGAGTCGCGATACCGTCAACGCCATGAAAGACCAGATCATCGCCGTGACCGTGCTCGGCGACGATCGGCCCGGCATCGTCGCGGACGTGACCGAGGCTCTTGCCGGACTTCACGGCAACCTCGAAGACTCGACGATGACGGTGTTGCGCGGACATTTCACCATGGTGCTGTTGGTGCGCACCGGCGCTAGCGCGGAGGCTGTCGAGCGCGCCCTTCACTCCCTCATCGCGGACGGCTCGATGGTCGTCAACGCCCGGGTGCTCGGTGAGCCGGCGCTGCCTCAGGCTGTCGGCCCGATCTGCACGCTGCGAGTGCATGGCGCGGACCGTCAGGGGATCGTGGCTGAGATCACCCGCGTCGTGGCACGCCACGGTGCCAACATCGTCGACCTGGGCACTCGCCTGGGTGCAGGGCTCTATGTCCTGACGGCAAAGCTGCAACTGCCCAGTGAGGCTTCGGCGGCTGGGCTTGGCGCAGATCTGCAGAGCGCGGCCGATGAGCTCGGCGTCGCTGTCCACTTCTCGCCGATCGACGACGACGGGTTGTGATGACGGGTTGATCCCAACCGCCTGACCGGACCGAACGGAATACATTCCCGTCGCATGTGTCGGTAATCTGGCGCCTGTCCCCGTAGCCCAACGGCAGAGGCAGGCGACTTAAAATCGCTCCAGTGCGGGTTCGAGACCCGTCGGGGACACCAAGGTCGGGCTGCCGCGCGGGAACTTCCGGCGCCTCTCAACCTTTAGTCTGATGACAAGGTCGCCCATGGGGCGGCGAGACGTTGTGGAGGATGGCATGGCGAGCAACCCGGTGTTCACCCGGATCGACAAGCAGATCAGACAGGGCGGCTATGCCGGTTTCGACCGCCAGCCTGCGACCCGAGGGATGAGCGGGGGAGCCGGCGTCCAGGACAGCCTCAACTCGGAGCAGCTCCAGGATCTGTACAACCAGCCGTCCGCAGGCCCGGTGCAGATGCGGCCGGTGACCCTGGACGACGTGGTCATGAAGACCCTGTTCCTGTTCGGCATCGTGGTCCTGGTCGCCGCGGCCACCTGGATCACCGTGGCTGACCCTGCGCGCCAGTCGCTGAGCGTGCCGCTGATGCTCGCCGGCATGTTCGGCGGCCTGGCGGTCGGCCTGGTCATCGCCTTCAAAAAGACCATCAGCGTGCCACTGATCGTGCTCTATGCGGTGCTGGAGGGCCTGCTCGTCGGGGCGATCAGCATGGTCTTCGAAAAGGCCTACCCGGGTATCGTCACGACCGCGGTGATTGCGACGACGTCGACCTTCGCCGGCATGTTCCTGGCGTGGAAGTTCGGCATCATCAAGGTGACCGACAAGTCCCGCCGGATCTTCGGCATGGCGATCATGGGCTACCTCCTCTTCAGCCTCGTCAATGTGGCTGCGGCGTTCATGGGTGTCGGTGACAGCTGGGGCTTCGGCGGCAAGAGCGGCATGCTCGGTATCGGTATCGGTATCTCCGTGCTCGGGGTGGGCCTGGCGTCCTACTCGCTGGCGATCAACTTCGACTCGGTCGACCGTGCCGTCGCGGCCCAGCTGCCCGAGAAGTACTCCTGGCTGATGGCTCACGGCCTCATCGTCACCCTGGTCTGGCTGTACCTCGAGATCCTGCGGCTGTTGGCCCGCCTTCGCGAGTGACCGTGCCGCACATTCCGAGGTCGCCCGTGCCCCAGGCGGTCTCGACCGAGCTTCAGCGCGTGGTCGAGCGGTGGCGTCAGCTGCCGCTCGACCACGCGCTTTCGTATGCCGATCGCGTCCGTGCGCTCGTCCAGTCGCTGGCCGACGGGGTCGCCGCGGCGAACGGTGTCCCCACGTCGGCGGTTCCGGACCGTGGCCCGGCGACGTTGATGGACCAGCTCACCGTGATGGTGTACGACGCGAGCGCCGTCGCCCTCACGTCCGAAGTGCCGGCCTCAGCAGCCCTGACCTCAACGCTCGCGGACGATCTGGCGAGCCTGCGCCGCGAGCTGGTCTGACGGCGCATACCAGGGGCTCAGCTCAGGCGCTCGTAGATGATGGCCATGCCCTGGCCGCCGCCGATGCACATGGTCTCGAGGCCGAACTGCCCGTCGCGAGCGGCCAGGCCGTTGAGCAGTGTCGTGGTGATGCGGGCACCGGTGGAGCCGAACGGATGGCCCAGAGCAATCGCGCCACCGTGGACGTTGAGCTTGTCGGGGTCGATGCCAAGGTCGTCCATCGACGCCAGCACCTGCACGGCGAACGCCTCGTTGATCTCGACCAGGTCCATGTCGTTCATGGACATGCCCGCTCGCGCCAGCGCCTGACGAGAGGCCTCCACCGGGCCCAGGCCCATGATCTCTGGGGACAGAGCGGTCAGGCCGGTGGACACGACGCGGGCGAGCGGGGTGAGGCCCAGCTCGCGGGCCTTGGCGTCGCTCATGACCACGACTGCGGCCGCGCCGTCGTTGAGCGGGCAGCAGTTGCCGGCGGTGATGGTGCCATCCGCGCGGAACACCGGCTTGAGCGCTGAGACGGCCTCGAGCGTGACGCCGGCGCGCGGGCCGTCATCGGTGGAGACCACGGTGCCGTCGGGCGTGGTGATCGGAGTGATCTCGCGTGCGAAGAAGCCGTCGGCAATGGCCTTTTCGGCGCGGTTCTGGCTGCTGACGCCCCATTCGTCCTGACGAGCCCGGGAGATGCCCCGCAGCGTCGCGACATTCTCGGCGGTCTGACCCATCGAGAGATAGACGTCGGGCATCAGCCCAAGCTCGCGAGGGTCGGTCCAGGTGGAGTTGTCGGCGGCCATCTGGGCGTTGCGGGCCTGGGTCTTCGCGAACTTCGGGTTCTGGCTCTCGGCCATGGTGCCGCCCGGACCGGCGAAGTCCTTGTAGCGCGATACACACTCCACGCCGCCGCTGATGAAGATCTCACCCTCGCCTGCCTTGATCGCGTGGAAGGCCATCCGGGTGGTCTGCACCGAGGAGGCACAGAAGCGGTTGACGGTGGCGCCCGGCAGGTGGTCGAACCCGGCCAGGACCGCCACCACTCGGGCCATGTTCGCGCCCTGCTCACCCGACGGCTCGGCGCACCCGAGATAGAGGTCGTCGATGAGCTTGGGGTCCAGGCCGGGGATCTTGGCCAGGGCCGCGGTCACCACGGCAGCCGCCAGGTCATCCGGGCGAATGTCCTTGAGCGAGCCTTTGAACGCCCGGCCGATAGGGCTGCGGGCGGTGGAGACGATGACGGCTTCGGACATGATTCCTCGTTCCTTCGTGGGACAGCTCAAGGGTTTGTTGGGACCACTCAAACAGATGGAGCCGGCCGACGACAGCGTCGGCCGGACCCGCCGTTGATGTTATTGCGCTGGAGGGGTTTGCGGGGTGTGCGCTTCGTCTCCTGCCTTCTCCCCTGACGAGCCGGGCATGCCGGCCGGCTGGAGGCGGCGCAGGACCATGGCCCAGCGTCCCCGGGGACCACCTTGTTGACCCCCGACCGCCGTCGCGCTCACTTCGGTGCCGGCGTCACGGACTGCTTGCACGGCAGCCACCGCCACGGGGTCGACACGTCCGGTGCGACGGACGTCCGGACGGTGATCCATCGGGTCCGTCCACAGGCCCAGGGCGTCGCAGACACTGGGCAGCAGGACAGCGGCCACACGGGCATAGCCGGCTGGCGACGGGTGGAACCGGTCATGACTGAACATCTCGTGTGAGCGCTTGGCGAACTCGCTGCCGAGGAGGTCGCCCAGGGAGACGGTGCGGCCGCCGGCCTCGATCACGGCGACGGTCTGGGCCGCGGCCAGGTCGCGACTCCACCGGCGGGCCAGAAGCCGCAGCGGTTGGGCAACCGGCTCGATGGTGCCCAGGTCGGGGCAGGTTCCGACGATGACCTCGCAGTCGGTTGCGCGCAGGGCGCGCACGGTCTGTTCGAGGTGACGCACGGCAATGGACTTGTCGATCCGGTGAGTGACGTCGTTGGCCCCGATCAGGATGACGGCGACGTCAGGCTTGCCAACCACACCCAGCGCGGTGGCGAGCTGCACGTCGAGGCCCGAGGACTCGGCGCCGATGACCGCGACGTTGGTCAGGCGGACCGGTCGTCCGCTCAGCGCCGCGACTCCGTTGGCGATGATGGCCCCGACCGTCTGATGCGCCGCGTCAGCGCCCATGCCCGCGGCGCTGCTGTCGCCCAGCACAACGAGCTCGACGGGCTGACCCAGGCCTGCGCCATACAGGGCGCCGTCGTCGGGAGCCCCCTCGAAGGGCTGACCCACGATGCGTCTGGCCAGCAGCACCTCAGCCTTGAGCACGCCGTAGCCCGCAAGGGTGAGCAGGCCGATTCCGGCAGCCCCGATGCCGCCACCGTAGGCAGCGGTTGCCGCAATCTTGCGTGCCCGTCGTGCCCTACCCATGCCTGTCAGCCCTTCGCCGTCGCGTCGCCCTCGATGCCATGTGGTGTCCTCTCACCACGGTAACGAGGTCACCCATTGCTTTGTCCCGAATCCCACCATCGACCACGGTGGAGGTGCCGTCCGGGGACCGGCCCCGGAGTCTGAGACCATGACCGGGTGAAATATGCCGAGAACATCGCCGACCTCATCGGAAACACGCCCCTGGTCAAGCTCAACAGAGTCAATGGAGACATTGCCTGCACCATCCTGGCCAAGGTGGAGTACATGAACCCCGGTGGCTCGGTCAAGGACCGCATCGCCGTTCGGATGATCGACGCGGCCGAGGCCTCCGGTGAGCTCAAGCCCGGTGGCACCATCGTCGAGCCCACCTCGGGCAACACGGGGGTGGGGCTGGCTCTGATCGCCCAGCGCCGCGGATACAAGTGCATCTTCGTCTGCCCCGACAAGGTGAGCGAGGACAAGCGCAACGTCCTCAAGGCCTACGGCGCCGAGGTCATCGTGACCCCCACCGCGTTGCGGCCCGAGCACCCTGACTCCTACTACTCGGTCAGCGACCGGCTGGCCAAGGAGATCGAAGGCGGTTGGAAGCCCGACCAGTACTCCAACCCCGAGAACCCCAACAGCCACTACCTGTCCACAGGTCCCGAGATCTGGGCCGATACCGATGGCCTGGTCACGCACTTCGTCACGGGCATCGGCACCGGCGGCACGATCACCGGCACCGCCCGCTACCTGCTCGAGGTCTCGGCCGATCGTCCGAGCGGCCGGGTCCAGATCGTCGGCGCCGACCCCGAGGGCTCGGTCTACTCCGGTGGCACGGGCCGCCCCTACCTCGTCGAGGGTGTGGGCGAGGATATGTGGCCGCGCGCCTACGATCCGTCCGTCGTGGACGAGGTCATCGCCGTGTCGGACGCCGAGTCGTTCGCGATGACAAGGCGACTGGCGCTCGAAGAGGGACTTCTCGTCGGAGGATCCTGCGGTATGGCGGTCGTCGCGGCCCTGCGCGCGGCACGCGACCTGCCGGCGGATGCCGTCGTCGTGGTGCTCCTGCCCGACGGCGGACGTGGCTACCTGTCCAAGATCTTCGACGACACCTGGATGGCGTCCTACGGCTTCATCCACCAGGACGGTGGACGTACGGTCGGGGAGGTCCTCAAGGCCAAGGCCGGAGACCTGCCGACTTTGGTGCACACGCACCCCACCGAGACCGTTCGCGACGCCATCGAGATCTTGCGTGAGTACGGCGTCTCGCAGATGCCCGTGGTCAACGCGGAGCCGCCGGTGGTGCTCGGGGAGGTTGTCGGCTCGGTCAGTGAACGAGATTTGCTGACAGCGCTATTCGCCGGCAGGGCCCTTCTCGCCGATCCCGTTTCCAAACACATGTGCCCCACCCTGCCACTGGTCGGTTCGGGTGAGCCGGTATCAGCCGCCCGCCACATCCTGGAGACCGAGGATGCGTTCCTGGTCATCAACGACGGCAAACCGGTTGGGGTCCTCACCCGGGCGGACCTGTTGGGCTTCCTGGTCGACTGAGGGCGGATTCTCAGTCGCGGTTCTGGTGACCTGGCGGTCAGGCTGACTGCCAGGGCCACCAGGCTGCGAACGTGGACAGGGCGAAGCCCACGAGCACGCAGACGGTGTTCTGGATGGGATCCACCGGCACGAACAGCAGCACGCTGCTGCCGTGGGGCCATGGCCGCTCCAAGCCCGGAGCCGATCGTCTGAAGGACGACGTTGGCTGTCCCGTGTGGCCGGGACGCCTTGTCCCGCCGGCCGGACGGCTGGGTCGGTGCCCTCGTTGCCGGTGCTGGTCTGCCGCGCTCGAGCGGAGCGAGCAGGGTCGCGACCACGGACAGGACCAGGGCGAGCCCGAGCAGCCAGAACGGTCTGGTCAGCCACCAGAGCCCCGATCCGGCGACGGGTGGGTCGATGCCCAGGCCGAACAGGGCAAGGAACGCGATGACCAGCACCGACAGGTGCCACAGGTAGACGGTCATCGCCATCGAGGCGAAACGGACGACCGCCGCCCACGGTGCGGGGCGCTGAAGCCATCGAGATACCCGGTCGCGAACCAGCATCGCGATCGCGGTCTGCGCGACAGCGAGCACCAGCAGGCAGATTGTTGGGGGAGTCATGTTGGAGGTCTCGTCCGGCAGGCCCACCATGCTCACCGGGTAGGGCCCCCACGACGTCAACACCACCAGCATCCCGAACGACCCTGCCACGGTGGCCCACAGCGTGGGTCGGGTGAGCCGCGCGAGGTAGCCGTCGGCATACAGGAATCCGAGCTGTTGGGCGAAGAGCCAGACGATCGCGAGGTTGATGTAGCCGACGCTCTCCATCCCTCTGCCCAGACGGAACCAGTCAACGACGATCGCCCCGACTATCAGTGCTGCCAACGCAATTCGTGGGCTGAACGTATGCCAGGCCGCCATCGCCGGAGCCAGAGCGGTCACGGCGACGTAGACGCCGAGGAACCACAGCGGTTGCCCCAGCAGCAGGCCGACGACGTCGACACGGTCCCGGCTCATGCCCAGGGCGGCTGCGGCCGGCAGGGCCAGATGCCAGAAGAGAACGAAGACGAGGGTTGGCCGGAGCAGCCGGACGAACCGGCCCTGAAGGTACTCGGAGTAGCCGACCCCGCGACGACGCAGGCTGCGCCAGACCGTGATGTTGGAGAAGCCGCCGGCGATGAAGAACAGGGGCATGACCTGTAGCAGCCACGTGGCCAGCTGCAGTGCCAGGATCGAGGTCAAGGCGTTCGCGCCGGTGATGTGGCCGTCCCGGACGACCACCGTCGCCATCAGCCAGTGGCCGAGCACGACGATGAGCAGGCTCCCGGCGCGGACGGCGTCGATGAACCGATCCCGGTCTGGTGCGGTGGCCGCGGAGACCCTCTCGGCGAAGGTGACCGGTGGGCGATGGGCTGGCATGGCGTCATTGTGGCAGCGCGGCCGTTTCACAGCATGTGTGGGAGCGTTCAGCCATGGATGCCTCGATGAGCATGGTGACCCTGGGTGTGCGCGACCTCGCCGTCGCGCGTCGCTTCTACGTGGAAGGACTGGGCTGGGTGCCTGCGGCCGAGGTCGAGGGCGACGTCGTCTTCATCAAGGTCGGCCCGGGACTTCTGCTCGGCCTCTGGAGCCGTGACGCCCTGTCTGCCGAGGCGGGTGGGCTGTATGTCGGCGACCAGCCTGCGCCGATCTCGTTGGCACACATGGTTCCTGATGCCGAGTCGGTGTCGCGCGTCCTGGACGATGCCGTCGCCGCTGGCGCCACGTTGGTCGCTGCGGCCACGACGCGCGAGTGGGGCGGGGTGACCGGATACTTCGCGGATCCGGATGGCTACCGCTGGGAGGTCGCCTGCAATCCCTCGACCACGCCCGGGCTGATGGAGATCCTCGGGGTGGCTGCCGCGACCGCCCGCATCGGCGCAGGTGGCTAGCGTCGCGTCGACACGGTGACGGTGAACTTCGCGTTGCGACCCACGACGCTGGTCGGCCCGACCGCGCGGTTCAGCTGTCCGTCATAGGCGAGATGGGAGTTGAACACGGTCCACAGCTCGCCACCCGGCCCGAGCACTCGCCCGGCTGCGTCGAACAGCTTCAGGGCAGCGCCGGCGTGCACGGACGTGCCAAGGTGGAACGGCGGGTTGCACAGGATCAGGTCCACGCTGGCATCGGGGAGGGTCGACATCGCGTCATCGCGCAAAACCCGCACCTGCGCCATCAGCTCGTTGGCAGCCGCGGTGGCGGCGGCGGATGCCACGGCGGCCGCCGACTGGTCGGTGGCGAGCACGTTCAACATCGGGCGGGCGCGGGCGAGAACGGCGGCGATGACGCCCGTGCCACAGCCGAGGTCCACGGCGCTCGCGGCAGTCGGGTTCATGCGGTCCAGAAACTCCAGGAGGAACCGCGTCCCCACATCGACCTTTGTCCCGGCGAACGCCGCGCCATGGGCACAGACCCACAGGTTGAGATCGGCGTGGTGCTGTCGCAGTGGGTAGTCCGTCGGGCCGGCACCAGATTCTGGCAGCGGGTCGCTGACCTTGAGGACGCGCGACTTCTGCTGCGCCAGCGACGCAGACACCGAGGCGAAGCGGTCGCCGAGCGTGTCGCTCATACTGCGGGTCATGTGTTTGACACGGCCACCGAGGAACACCTTGACGTCGGCGTCCGCGTGGGCGGCGGCAAGCTGTGCAATCTCACGGAGCGCGTCAAGACCTTTGGGGAGCTGACCGATGATGACCGTGGCCCCGGCGAAGAGCTCTGAGGTCATGGGGAGGTGCCGGAACCGTCCGGCCAGCTCGACCCGGATCGCGTTGTGCGCCAACGCCTGCTCGCCGGTGATGGGGTCCTGATGTACTCGGACGTCCTGGGCGCCATGCAGCGCTATCGCGCCCAGTGTCATGGCGCCGTATCGGTCTCCCACAACGACGACGCAGCCGGCCGGCGCAGCCTCGATGGCAGGGCCAGCCGCGGCAAGGACGAGCCGATCGGTGGCGTCGACAGCCACGAGATTGTCGGCCTCGAGGTCGGGAAACCGACGCAGAACCTGGAAGTCAAAGGCATTGCTCACTGAGGCTGCAGGTCAACTCGGCGGGAGGACGTCCGTCTGGGCGGGAACTTTGTCCTGGCTCAACAGGCCGACCGGGCAGGTCATGCCATTCGGGCCGTGGTTGCAGTAGCCGCCGGGGCTCTTGTGCAGGTATTGCTGGTGGTAGTCCTCGGCGTAGTAGAAGGTGCCAGCCGCGTCGGCGGTCTCCATCTCGGTGGTGATGTCACCAAAACCATTGTCCTTCAACACGACCTGGAACGCGTCACGCGTCGCTCGTGCCGCTGCCTCCTGATGTGGGGTGGTCCAGTAGATCGCGCTGCGGTACTGCGTGCCGAGGTCGTTTCCCTGACGGAAGCCCTGCGTCGGGTCGTGGTTCTCCCAGAACTCCTTGAGCAGGAGCTCGGGGGAGGTGAGCGTCGCGTCATAGGCGATCAGCACTGCCTCGGCGTGCCCCGTTCGACCGCTGCACACCTCCTCGTAGGTCGCGTTGGGGGTGTAGCCCCCCATGTATCCGACCGCCGTGGTCACCACGCCGGGGAGCTTCCAGAAGATGCGCTCGGCACCCCAGAAGCAACCCATTGCGACGTACAGGACCTCGACCCCGGCTGGCCACGGCCCATGTATCGAGGTGCCGAGGACCTCGTGACGGTCGGGGATGCCCGGCAAAGGTGCAGTCCGTCCGGGCAGGGCATCATCGGGGGTGGTCATAGTGCGCTTTTCGGATCCAAACACCCGTCTAGTCTCACATGATTCGACCGGCTGGAACCTGCCGGTGTGCCTGAGGGACCTGCCGCAGTGACCGAGGGACTTGCGTTGGGGTCATCGGCCAGTCCACTCGTGGCCCGGCCGACGTGATCGCGTCTGTAAGGTTCGACTTCGGGGACGTCGGTCCGCTTCCGGTGCCGGGAGTCCGGGAGTCGGGGTCCGGAGTCCGGGAAGGGCTGGAGATGGCGCAGGAGGACGTGCCCGCGGTCGCTGTGACGATCCACGTCGTCGCCCGCAAGGCCGGAGTGTCATCGGCCACCGTTTCCAGGGTGCTGCAAGGCAGCGCATCGACCTCCGAATCGACTCGCGCAAAGGTGATCGCTGCCGTGCGAGAGCTGGGCTACTCACCGCCCGATCAAGCCCGGCGCCCCATCTCCACGCGGCACGACGCGTACGGGCTGGTGCTGGCGGACCTGGCGGTCTCCGACTACTCCGAGCTGCTCATGGGCCTTGAGTCCGTGGCCGCGGATTCGGGTCAGGGCGTCGTCCTGGTCGTGACCCGGCGTCTGGATGATGCTTCCGAAGCTGTCCGCGAACTGGCCAAACGCGTCGACGGCCTGGTCATCGGACCCAACACCGTTCCGGATGCCGTTGCGCATTCCTTGGGCCGGGTGATGCCCGTGGTTCTGCTCGCCCGACCCGACGTCGCCGGTTGCGACTCCGTGCGGGCCGACAATGTCGAGAGTGCCGCCTTGATCACCGCTCACCTCTTCGAACACGGCCGTTCGCGGCTGGTGTTCGTCGGCGAACCGGACGCCTCTCTCGATGTGTCCGAGCGTTATGCCGGATTCCGCAGGGCCCACGTCGCGGCCGGAGTGCCTTTGCGTCGCCCACCGTTGCGGGTGCCGCTGATCGAGGGGGCTGGCCTGCGGGTTGCGGAAGAGATCCTGCGCCGGCGCGTGAAGATCGACGGGCTCGTCTGCGGCAACGACACGCTCGCGCTCGCCATCATGAAACGATTGCAGGACAACGGAGTTCATATTCCTGATGATCTGGCGATCACAGGTTGGGATGACGTCTTGGCCGCCCGCTACATCCCTCCTGGTCTGACGACGGTGCGCCAGCCGATGCATGACCTTGGGCGGCTCGCTGCGGAACGACTAAATGCCAGAATCGTCAACGAGCAGCCGGTCATCGGGTCCGAGGTGCTGCCGACCAGGGTCATCCTTCGCTCCTCATGCGGCTGTCCGGCACTGTCGGCCCCCACGCGTGCTTGACCTCCATCGTCGCCGGATGCCGCGGCGGCTCCTTCAGCTGCTTGCCGGGCTGGTCACCTTTGCCTTCGGAGAATCCCTGATCATTCAGGCCCGGCTAGGTGTCATGTCGTGGGACGTCCTGCATCAAGGCCTGACCAATCACCTCGGGCTCACCATCGGGCAGTGGTCGATCATCGTCGGCGCGCTCGTCCTGCTCCTGTGGATCCCGATGCGCGAGAGGCCCGGGCTGGGCACCCTTGGCAACGTCATCGTGATCGGTCCGACCCTGGACCTGTTCTTGCACTGGGTGCCGGCGACGACGTCCATGGGGTGGCGAGTCGCCATGCTGTTGGTCGGGATCTTCATCAACGGGCTGGCGACGGCGGCGTACATCGGCGCCCGGCTCGGATCGGGTCCGCGCGACGGGTTGATGACGGGGCTCGTCCGGCTCACCCGGTGGCCGGTTGGCTGGATTCGCACCGTGATCGAGCTGTCGGTTGTGGTCGTGGGCTACCTGTTGGGTGGCAACCTCAACGCCGGGACGGTGCTCTTCGTTCTCACCATCGGGCCGATCGTGCACGTCTTCCTGCCCAGGCTGATCGTCGGTGGACCCGCCACCGCCCCCTGACCGGGCTTCCCGTGCATACCGTCCGAGCAGCTGTCGTGGTTTGGCTTCTCCGCCGTCAAACGTGCACGACGTCCGCACCGGGACGCTCGCGAGCACGAGTTCACATCATCTCGAACGGCCTTGGTCGTCCTGTGCACGTTTGACGGCTGCTGAAGCGGACAACGCTGATGGCGACTACAGCTCGAGATCGCAGCCTGTGGACAGCCAAACAGGCCGAACCCGGCGACGGGCCACTCTTGCATCATGAAGTCCAGTGACGTCGTGGTCCGGGCGATCACCCGATGTGGGGGGATCGCGGATGCAGGCACCGTGATCCGGCTGACTTCGCGCCATGCAGTCTCCAAAGCCGTTGAGCGCCGGGTCATTGTGCGGGACGCCCGTGGGAGGTACGCGCTGCCGACTGCTGAGGTCGGGATGCGGACCGCCAACCGTCTCAGCGCCGTCATGTTGCACACCAGCGCGGCGGCTTACTGGGGCTGGGAGATGAAGGACGTTCCGGCTCGGGCGACGGTCTCGGTGCCGCGTAACCGCAAGGTATCGGCCGAGGTGCTGTCCGAGGTTGACGTGTTCTGGCGACCTTTGGCTCGCGGTCGGGTCGGATCGGCTTTGGTGACCCCACCGGTCCAGACGGTGCTCGACTGTGCGCGGTGGGTTTCGTTCGACGCCGCGCTGGCGATCGCCGACTCAGCCTTGCGGCACGGGGCGGTGACCCGGGCCGAGCTTGTCAGCGCCCATGACTCGTTCAGAGGCCACGGCCGCCGGCATGTGTTGAGGGTCATCGAGGCTGCAGACGCCCGTGCGGCCAACCCGTTCGAGTCCGTCTTGAGGGCGATCGCGCTGGATGTTCCTGGCCTCCAGCTCCTGCCACAAGTGGAGATCCGCACCCCGGGGCGCCGGTTGGTGAGGCCTGATCTGGCCGACGAGCGGCTGAAGATCGCCGTGGAGGCGGACAGCTTCGAGCATCACGGCTCTCGAAAGGCACTCGTGCTCGACTGTGTCCGGTACGACAACCTCGTCGCCGACGGCTGGACCGTGCTGCGCTTTGCCTGGGAGCACGTGATGCACCGTCCCGCTTGGGTACGTTCGACCCTCGTGTCGGTCACGGATCATCGGATCGCCGATGGCGCGTGACTTCAACCCTGGCCGTCAAACGTGCACTTGCCGTCACCTGAGGAATGCCGTGGGTCGATTCCCGCACAAGTCGGCGCACACGCGCCTCGGGTTTGGATGTCGTGCACGTTTGGCGGCGGAAACGGCTCGGCTGGGCGGATCGGGCTCGCGATAGCCTTGGCGGCATGACCTCCCTGAACCCACATGACCCTGGCTATGAGGCTGGATTCAACACTCGTGCGATCCATGCGGGGCAGGAGCCGGACTCGATGACCGGGGCTGTCGTGCCGGCGATCTACCAGGTCTCGACCTACAAGCAGGACGGGGTGGGCGGCCTACGTGGCGGGTATGAGTACAGCCGTTCGGCCAACCCGACCCGCACCGCCCTTGAAGAGTGTCTGGCCGCGCTCGAGGGCGGGAGCCGAGCATTTGCGTTCGCCTCCGGCCTGGCCGGGCAGGACACCACGATCCGGGCGTTGCTCAAGCCTGGTGACCACGTGGTTGTTCCGACCGATGCCTACGGCGGCACCTATCGCCTGCTGAACAAGGTCGCCCTCCCCTGGGGGGTGGAGCACACCGTCGCCAAGATCTCGGACGTCGCGGCGGTGCGTGCGGCGATCCGGCCCGGTCAGACCAAGATCGTCTGGGTCGAGACACCCACCAACCCGCTGCTCGGTATTGCCGACATCGCAGCGCTCGCGACGGTCGCACACGAGGCCGGGGCCATCCTGGCAGTCGACAACACCTTTGCCACGCCCTACCTCCAGCAGCCGCTGGCCCTCGGCGCCGACGTCGTAATGCATTCGACCACCAAGTACTGCGGCGGCCACAGCGACGTCGTTGGCGGTGCCGTCGTGGCGGCGAAGACCATTGCGGTTCCTGGGTTCGAGGACGCCGAAGACCGCATTGCCTTCCACCAGAACTCGATGGGCGCGATTGCCGGTCCATTCGACGCGTGGCTCGTGCTGCGCGGCCTGAAGACCCTCGGCGTTCGCATGGACCGCAGTTGCGACAACGCCGAGAAGGTTGTCGAGTTCCTCCTTGGCCACAGCGCGGTCACCGCCGTTCACTACCCGGGTCTTCCCGGTCACCCTGGCTACAGGGTCGCGGCCAAGCAGATGAAACGATTCGGGGGAATGGTCTCCTTCGAGGTCAGGGGCGGCGAGCAGCAGGCGGTGGACGTCTGCGGCGCCACCGAGCTCTGGACCCTGGGTGAGAGCCTTGGTGGCGTCGAGTCACTGATTGAGCACCCCGCTCGTATGACGCACGCCTCGGTCCGCGGGACCGAGCTGGAGGTGACCGGTGACCTCGTGCGCCTCTCCACCGGTATCGAGGACGCCGAGGACCTCATCGACGACCTCGACCGCGCGCTCGCCAAGGGCGCCGTTTGATGCCCAACACCTGCCGTTGAGGCGAGTGCTCTGCGTCGATTTCGGGTCGACGTTCACCAAGGCCGTTCTGCTCGACCCCACGGACGGGCGTCTTCTCGCCCACGCGTCAGTGCCGAGCGCTGTCAGCACCGACATCCTCGACGGATACCGCTCGATCCGCGAAAGCCTTGCCATTGAGGGGTTTCCCGTCGCGGACGAGGTGTTGGCGTGCTCGAGTGCCGGCGGTGGTCTGCGGCTCGCGGTCGTGGGTTACGAGCGGTCCGTCACAGCAGAAGCCGGCCATCGGGTCGGGTTGAGCGCAGGGGCGAAGGTCGTTCAGGTTGTGGCCGGGCCGATGACCACAGCCCAGGTTTCGACTTTGCGAGCCGCCCGACCCGACGTCATCCTGCTGGTGGGCGGGACGGATGGGGGCAACACAAATGTGTTGCTGCACAACGGTTCTCGGCTTGCCAAAGCCCGTCTGGGCGCCGCAGTCGTGGTTGCCGGCAACGTCGACGTTCGCGCCGAGCTGGCTTCCACCCTGGAGTCGACCGGCCGGCATTTTGTCCTCACCGACAACGTGCTGCCACAGATTGGCGTGATCAACCCGACGGGGGCCCGAGCGGCGATCCGCGAGGTGTTCCTGCGACACGTGATCGGCGGCAAGGGGCTGTCCAAGGGCCCCGAGTTCGCGGCGATGGTGCGTGCGGCGACCCCCGACGCGATGCTGCGCGGGGTCGAGACGCTCGCCGCGGCTACTGACGGCGATGTCCTGGTCTTCGACGTCGGCGGAGCTACCACCGACGTCTATTCGGTGATCAGTCCTGAGGGTGAGGATGCCGTGCTGCGCAAGGACGTCGTCCCCCAGCTCTGGCACGCGCGAACAGTGGAAGGCGACCTGGGGATGCGCTGGAACGCCGGGGGCGTCGCGGACGCGGCGAAGGTGGAGCACCTGCTGTCCGGTTCTGACCTGGCGCGGCTCCGGGCGTGGGCGGCCAGGATGGAGGCCAACCCGGCATACCTGCCGAATGGCCGGCGAGAGCTCGAGCTCGACCTGGTCCTCGCTCGCGTGGCCGCGGTCACCGCCGTGCGCCGGCACGCACGCCCCGGGCACCCCGGCGACCAAGCCCGTCCATTGACCCGGCTCGCCCACGTCATCGGCTCAGGTGGCGTGCTGCGGCACAGCCCGAGACCCAGTCAGGACAGCGTATTGCGAGCCATAACGTCGGACTTCGCAGGTGGGTGGAAGGTTCCCACCGAGGCCCGCACGGCGGTCGACTCGGCATACCTGCTGTTTGCAGCGGGCCTGCTGGCGGACGCTGAGGGCCACGGCCCCGAGGTCGCTGCCAGGGTGGCCCGACAGGTCCTTGCGTCGGGCTGACGTCACCGGCGATATCCTGCGCCCATGGCATCAACCGCGCTGCCCGTGACCTTGGACGACGTGGTCGCCGCGCAAGAGCTGCTGAGCAGCATCATCCGCCCCACCCCGCTCGAGTTCAGTGGTGCGCTGTCCGAGCGTGCGGGGGGTGACGTCCACCTCAAGTGCGAGAACCTCCAGCGCGCAGGGTCCTTCAAGATCCGCGGCGCCTACACGCGCATGTCCCGCCTCAGCGATGAGGAGAAGGCTCGCGGTGTCGTCGCGGCCAGCGCCGGTAACCATGCTCAGGGGGTTGCGCTCGCTGCTCAGCTGCTCGGCATCAAGTCGACTGTCTTCATGCCTCTAGGCGCACCGATTCCCAAGCTCAACGCCACGCGTGCCTATGGCGCCGAGGTGGAGCAGCTCGGCACCAGCATTGACGAATGTCTTGTGAGGGCAAAGCAGTTCGAGGCCGAGACCGGCGCTGTCCTGATCCACCCGTTCGACCACGCGGACATCGTCGCCGGGCAGGGGACCTGTGGCCTGGAGATTCTGGAGCAGTGCCCAGACGTCCAGACCATTCTGGTCAGTGTGGGCGGAGGCGGTCTGCTGGCCGGTATCGCAACGGCAGTCAAGGCCAAGCGGCCCGACGTGCGCGTCATCGGCGTACAGGCGGAGATGGCCGCGGCGTACCCACCGTCCCTGGCCGCCGGCAGGCCGGTGCCCCTGACCTCGATGGCCACCATGGCCGACGGCATCGCGGTCGGCTGCCCCGGTGAGGTGCCGTACGCCATCGTCCGTGAGCTGGTCGACTCGATCGAGACGGTCAGCGAGGAGTCCCTGTCGCGTGCCCTGTTGTTCTTGCTCGAGCGGGCCAAGCTGCTCGTCGAGCCTGCGGGCGCCGCGGCCGTCGCGCGACTGCTGGATGCCGGCCCGCAGACCTATGAGGGGCCGGTCGTTGCGGTCCTGTCCGGCGGGAACATCGACCCGTTGTTGCTGCTGCGGATCGTCCGGTACGGCTTGGCCGCTGCCGGGCGATACCTGCAGTTCCGGGTGCGCGTCTCCGACAGCCCCGGCTCGCTCGCGGGCCTACTGGCCGATCTGGCCGGTGCCGACGCCAACGTCCTGGAGATCGAGCACGTTCGCACCGCCGCGACGCTTCAGGTTCACGAGGTCGAGATCGCGGTACAGCTCGAGGCCAAGGGCAGTGCGCACTGCGACGAGATCCTTAGGGCGTTGCGCGAAAAGGGGTACCCGGTCTCGTTCGGCTGATCAGCCGACGTACGGCTTGGCGCTGAGAACCTTGACCTGGACGCTGTCCTTGCCCTTGGGCGGCAGGTAGCTGGTCACGTCCCCGGCCTTCTTGTCGAGGATGGCCTTGCCCATCGGTGACTTCTCGCTGTAGACGTCAAGGTCCGAACCGTCGGCGATCTCGCGGCTGCCGAGCAGGAAGGTGAGCGTCTCGCCGAACACCTCGACGGTGACGACCATGCCGGGCTCGACGATGCCGTCGTCCGGGGGGGCGTGCCCGACGATGGCGTTCTCCAGCAGCTGGGTCAGCTGACGGATCCGGGCCTCCATCTTGCCCTGCTCCTCCTTGGCCGCGTGGTAGCCGCCGTTCTCCTTGAGGTCGCCTTCATCGCGGGCCGCCTCGATCTTCTTGGAGATCTCGGCGCGGTCCTCACCGGTGAGCTTGGTCAGCTCTTTCTTGAGCCGGTCATACGCTTCCTGGGTCAGGTAGCTTGCGGCAGGCGTCGAGGTGTCGGTCACGTCTAGCTCCTTGTGTGCGGGGTCTTGGCAACGGTTCGCCAGAACCAGCGGTATGCCGTGAGCCAAGCAGGCGGGTCCGGACCCTCGATCTGATGATCGGCAGGACCAGACCCACGGTGTGTGCCTTAAGGGTACCAATCATCCGCCCAGACAGGCATACCTGCGTTTAGTTGATCGAGCAGGACTTGACCAATCCGGTGACCGCGCGGGTGGTGGTGTGGACCCGGGTCGTGAGTTTCACAGACCGAGTGCTGGAGGCAGGAACGGCGACCTCCAGGAGACCCACCGTGCCGAACCCCTGGTCCATGGCGCCGATCACGCAGGTAACTTCGCGGCCGATCGGTCGGCGGACGAGGTAGGTCACATCCACGGTTCTGTCATCGATCACGTGATAGCCCAGGTTGGTCCAGCTCGGCTTGCCGACCGTGCTGGCCAGCCCGAACCAGACGGCCAGCGCGCAGCCGAGCAGGATGCCGATGGTGCCCAGGACCCACGCTCTGGCGTGCCCCGGGGCGGGGCGTGGGATCGGCACGGGGAGAGTCCTTTCCGGAGGAGCTGGCGGCGGTGGGTGAGAGGATGTGCGCTGAACTGATAGTCCGGTATGACGCTGAACAGGAGCGTACGTGGATAAGGGAATGCGGCTCATGGCGGTGCATGCGCATCCAGATGACGAGTCGAGCAAGGGTGCGGCGACGATGGCCCGCTATGTCGCCGAGGGCGTTGACGTCCTGGTGGTGTCATGTACCGGTGGCGAGCGCGGCGACGTCCTCAACCCGGCACTCAAGCACGACCCCGAGATCCTGCGTGACCTGCCCGAGGTCCGTCGTCGTGAGATGGCCAGGGCCCAGCAGATCCTTGGCGTCCAGCACACCTGGTTGGGTTTCCTGGACTCCGGCCTGCCCGAGGGCGACCCGTTGCCCTCCCTGCCCGAGGGCTGCTTCGCGCTCGAGCCGATCGAGGTGACGACCGAGGCACTGGTGCGGGTGATCCGGGACTTCAAACCGCAGGTGATGACCACCTACGACGAGCACGGTGGCTATCCGCATCCGGACCACGTCATGTGTCACACGGTGTCGATGTCCGCGTTCGCTGCGGCGGGTGACCCGACGGCATACGCACATGCCGGCCAGCCGTGGCAGCCTCTGAAGATCTACTACAGCCAGACGCTGACCAAGGGTCGGATCCTCGCGTACCACGATGCGATGGAAGCGGCGGGGATCGAGTCCCCTTACGGCGAATGGATCTCTCGATGGCAGGAGCGCGGAGAACGCACGATCACCACGAGGATCGTGTGTGCCGACTACTTCGAGCTTCGCGACCAGGCGCTCCTGGCTCACGCCACCCAGGTCGACCCCGACGGCACGTGGTTCAGGGTTCCGATGCAGATGCAGAAGGACATCTGGCCGACTGAGGACTTCGAGGCGGCGCTGTCCTATGTGCCGCTCGAGCTGCCGGAGTCCGACCTGTTCGCCGGGCTGGGGACTCCCGAGGAGGCCGATCGGCTGGCCACCTCGGATCGGCTGCACATCGCCTATGACGGACGGAAGGACACCTGATGGATCCAGAGAGCGTTGACGTCACCGCGGGGCTGGAGGGCTTCCTGGCTTTCTTCCTGCTTGCCGTGGCGCTGTACCTCCTCATGCGCAACATGAATGCGCGCATGCGGCGGATGGCCTACCGCGAGGAGCAGGAGGCGAAGGCGGCGCAGGAGAAGGCGGATGAGCGCCCGGCATCTGACGAGCCCCCCGCATCTGATGGTTCCGATTCCTCTGGACCCGAGGTCGGTCCCGACTTAGGCTGACCTAACGGTGCGGGGCTGCCGTGCCGACCGAGGCGAGAAGACGGAGGTGACCGTCATGAGCGGTCGCGTGGTGCACTTCGAGATCCCGTTCGACGATGGCGATCGGGCCCGTGACTTCTACCAGACCACGTTCGGCTGGGGCCTCACGCCCATGCCGGAGATGGGCTACACCATGGTCTCCACAGGGCCGATGGGCGACCAGGGGCCTTCGGAGTCCGGATACATCGGCGGTGGCATGATGCAGCGTTCCGAACCTTCCCAGGGGCCGATCATCACCGTGGATGTCGAAGACATCGACGCGACGCTGGCCACCATCGAGCAACACGGGGGCAAGACGGTGACACCGCGCCAGGATGTCGGTCAGATGGGCTTCTCCGCGTACTTCAACGACCCCGAGGGCAATCTCATGGGTCTGTGGCAGAACGCGCCAACGCCTGAGTGACCGGTCAGGCCGGGCAGGTCAGGCCGGGCAGGTCAGGCCGCGGGTCCGGACCCGTAGACCGCCATCGATACCGCTATGTAGTGGGCGATGAAGGCGGCGACGGTGCAGACGTGGAAGATCTCGTGGAATCCGAACCACCGCGGTGACGGGTTGGGCTTCTTGATCCCGTACACCACGGCGCCGAGCGTATAGAGCAGACCGCCGACGGCGATGAGGGTGACCACGGCGGCGCCGCCGTGGACGTAGAGCGGCTTGAGGTAGAAGACGGCCACCCAGCCCAGCGCGACGTAGATGGGCGTGTACAGCCACCGTGGCGCGCCGACCCAGAAGACGCGGAACAGCACCCCACCGATCGCGCCGATCCAGGCGATGAGCAGCAGGCTGCGGGTCTGGTTCGGTGGAAGGAGCAGCAGCGCGAAGGGCGTGTAGGTGCCGGCGATGATCAGGAAGATGTTGGAGTGATCCATGCGCTTGAGCAAACCCGTCACCTTCGCGGACCAGGTGCCGCGGTGATAGACCGCTGAGGTGCCGAACAACATGGCGGCCGTGATGGCGAAGATGACGGCGCCGATGCGGGCTTTGCCGTTGGGGGCGAGGGCCACCAGGACGATGCCGGCAGCCAGAGCAAGGGGGAAGGTGCCGGCGTGGATCCACCCGCGCAGCTTGGGTTTGACGGCTGCGACTGCTGCTGCTGCGGCTTCCAACGGATTGCGGTCAGCCTGTGGTGCGGAGCTCATGCGAGAACAGTAACCTACGCAACCGTAAGTTACTAGCGCGTAACTTGTGAGCCCGATCTCGCTGCCTGCGCCGGCGCAGGCGCCGGCGCAGGCGCAGGCGCAGGCGCAGCGCTGCGCGGAGTACGGTTGAGTTCTGGCCAGAAGTCTAGGAGTCTTGCCGTGGGGCTGCGTGACCTGCTGTACGGCGCCTACGAGCGCCGACTCGCCGCTGGCCTCAAACACCAGAGCTTGCCGCGTCACGTCGGCGTCATGCTCGATGGCAACCGCCGATGGGCCAAGGCGAACGGCGCCAACACCGCGCAGGGGCATCAGGCAGGCGCTGACAACATCTCGCCACTCCTGTGCTGGTGCGAGGAGGTCGGCGTCGAGGTGGTCACGCTGTGGTTGCTCTCGACCGACAACCTCAACCGCCCCGCCAAGGAGCTTGAGCCCCTTCTCGAGATCATCGAGAATGTCGTGGCTGACCTGGCCGCGTCGCGACGCTGGCGGCTGAATCCCGTTGGTGCACTTGATCTTCTGCCCGCCGAGACGACTCGCCGCCTCAAGGAGGCGGCAGATTCCACGCGTGATCTCGATGCCATGATCGTCAACGTCGCGGTGGGCTACGGGGGTCGCCGTGAGATCGCCGATGCCGTCCGTTCCATGTTGCAGGAGCACGCGGCCAAGGGCACGTCGATCGAGGAGCTGGCAGAGATCTTCGACGTCGAGCAGATTGCCGACCACCTATACACCAAGGGCCAGCCGGACCCCGACCTGGTGATCCGCACCTCGGGCGAACAGCGGCTGGGTGGCTTCCTGCTGTGGCAGAGCGCCCACAGCGAGTTCTACTTCTGCGAGGCCTACTGGCCGGACTTCCGCCACGTGGACTTCCTGCGTGCCTTGCGCGCCTATGCCGAGCGCGAGAGGCGTTACGGCGCATAGCTGCTCAGGCACGAGCTGCAGAAACGACCAACGACACGGGCGGCGAGGTGATCGCGCGTGTCGCTGCTGAAAAGCGGGCCGCGGACCCCTCGTGGGCCTAGCCTCGAACGTGACGCAAGGCACCCGTCATGCGTTCGGGAAGGCCCACCACATGGAGCGACTTCAGCTCCGGACGGAAGGCCGGTATCGGCTCTACCGTCTGACGGTGAATCGGTCCCGGCATCTCGTCCGCGAGTAGAGATACAGCCGTATGTGCTGTGCAGAGGGAGTCGAAATGGCCACGGTTCGTCGTTCGTCGACCAGCTCCAACACCGGCCCCAGCGGCGCCAAGGGGACCACGCACAGCACCTCCCCGCAGTCGGAGGCCAGGCACAAGACGTTTGTGCTCGACACCTCTGTCCTGCTGTCCGACCCGCGCGCGATACTCCGCTTCCGCGAGCACGAGGTGGTGCTCCCGGTCGTCGTGGTGACCGAGCTCGAGGCCAAGCGCAACCACCCGGAGCTCGGCTACTTCGCCCGACAGGCGTTGCGTCTGCTGGACGACCTGCGTATCCAGGAGGGGCGTCTCGACGCGCCAGTGCCGGTCGGTGACGACGGCGGGAGCCTTCGCATCGAGCTCAACCACACTGACGCCCAGTCGCTCCCCGCAGGCTTTCGGCTCGGCGACAACGACTCCCGCATTCTCGCCGTCGCGAAGAACCTGAGCCTCGACGGTCGCGACGTCACCGTGGTCAGCAAGGACCTGCCGATGCGCGTCAAGGCGTCCGCATGCGGGCTCGAGGCTGAGGAGTACCGCGCCGAGTTCGCCATCGACAGCGGCTGGGTCGGCATGGCCGAGCTGGCAGTCTCGGTCGAGGACATGGACTCGCTGTACGAGAATGGTCGCCTCGACAACGACGCGGCGCGCGAGCTGCCTTGTCACACTGGGCTGGTGCTCGTGTCGCCGCGAGGTGGGGGACTTGGGCGGGTGAGCCCGGACAAGTCGATCCGGTTGGTGCGTGGTGACCGTGACGCGTTCGGTCTGCATGGGCGCAGCGCCGAGCAGCGCATCGCCCTGGATCTGCTGATGGACCCCGACGTCGGGATCGTCAGCCTCGGTGGGCGAGCTGGTACGGGCAAGAGCGCCCTGGCGATCTGTGCCGGGATCGAGACAGTGATGGAGCGCAGGCAGCACCGCAAGGTGATCATCTTCAGGCCGCTGTATGCCGTGGGTGGCCAGGAGCTGGGCTATCTGCCCGGCAGCGAGTCCGAGAAGATGGGGCCGTGGGGACAGGCGGTCTTCGACACCCTGGGCGCCCTGGTCTCGACCGAGGTGGTCGAAGAGATCCTCGACCGCGGGATGCTCGAGGTCCTTCCCTTGACCCACATCCGCGGACGGTCGTTGCACGACTCCTTCGTCATCGTCGACGAAGCCCAGTCGCTCGAGCGCAACGTGCTGCTGACGGTGCTCTCGCGAATCGGTCAGAACTCCAAGGTGGTCCTCACCCATGACGTCGCGCAACGCGACAATCTGAGGGTCGGTCGCCACGACGGCGTGGCCGCCGTCATCGAGGCGCTCAAGGGCCACCCGTTGTTCGCCCACGTCACGTTGACCCGCAGCGAGCGCAGCCCGATCGCGGCGCTGGTGACCGACCTGCTCGAGGGCCTGGAGGTCTGAGGTTCGACGCCCAGGTGGCCTCAGGGACAGGGCCGCGAAAGGGTGCCGGATGCCGCCCTCAAGGCAGCTGATCACACGGGCGATTTGGAATCCTTGAGGATCTTTGGGACGGTATACACGCAAAGTCTCGTTTTCATAACGCGCAGTCAGGTACCGAAGCGTCGCCGGGTGGATGGTCCCTCTTCCACTCGTCGCGCTCATCTGCGCACACGGGCCACCAGATCTGGTGGTCCGATTCATGTGGAGGTTGGATGACCACGCCTTATCCAGGACGGCACCGGAGCCCAGGTCGGCACCGGAGCACCTCGCCTGGCCGGAGCCGCGCTCTGGGCTCCACCTCCGCAACACCTGCTGTCTTGTCCCGCGCGTTGCGAAGGCCGCTCGTCACCGCCGTGGCGTTCGCCGCCGTTGCCGGGGTCAGCGCCTCCGGTTACGCATCAGCGGCCAAGCCTCAGGTCTTCGCGGCGTCGTTCACTGCCAGCCCTGCCGCCGTGGCCCAGGCTGCTGAGCTCTCGGACAACCAGATCGACACCAACGCCGCGCTGACTCAGGCCCGTCAGGCCGGCGTACAGCGTGCATCTGCACTGACGCAGCAGCAGAAGGTCACGGCCGATGCAGCAGCCGCAGCACTGTCCCAGGCTCGCAAGGTTGCCGCCGAACGCGCGGCTCGCGAACGAGATCGGCAAGGCATCCTCGCCAGGGCCCAGTCAGATCCCCGGGCTGTTGGTCGACTGCTGGTGGCCGACCGTGGTTGGGGGGACGCGCAGTTCGCTTGCCTCGACAGTTTGTGGGCCAAGGAGAGCGGCTGGCGCTGGAACGCCAACAACTCCAGCTCCGGTGCATACGGCATCCCCCAGGCTCTGCCCGGTTCAAAGATGGGTTCCATCGGGAGCGACTGGTCCACCAACCCGATCACGCAGATCAAATGGGGCCTGCAGTACATCTCGGCCAGGTACGGAACGCCGTGTGGCGCGTGGGCCCAGTCCCAAGCCTCGAACTGGTACTGAGCGACTCGAAAGTCGTCAGCAACGACACGGCCCGCCCGAACCTCAAACGGTTCGAGCGGGCCGCTTTGGCGTGCAGCTGGCTACAGGAAGAGGCTCACCAGCGCGAAACCCACCACGCACGAGGTGAACACCGAGATCAGTCCCGGGATGATGAAGGAGTGGTTGATGACATACTTGCCGATCCGTGTAGTCCCCGACCGGTCGAACCCGATGCAGGCCAGGTCTGAGGGGTATGTGGGCAGGATGAAGTACCCGTAGGACGCCCCGAAGAACGCGATGATCAAAGCCGGCTCCACGCCGAGGGCGAGACCGATCGGTGCGACGGCCACGAGGGCTGCGGCCTGGCTGTTGACCAGCTTCGAGACGACGAAGAGGACTATGGCGTACGTCCACGGCTGGTCATGGACGACGCCCGCAAGGGACGTCTGCAGCTGGCTGAGGTGCGCGGAGAAGAAGGTGTCCGCCATCCAGGCAACGCCGAAGACCGCGAAGATCGCCGTCATTCCGGCCTTGAACACCGATCCGTTGTTGATCTCCGCAGCCTTCACCTTGCAGAAGAGCAGGATGAAGGCGCCCGCGACGAGCATCGCCATCTGGATGACGAGGTTCATCGACAACTTCGCGGTCTCGCCGTCGACAGTGAAGCTTGGGCGTAAACCCGAGAAGGCGCCCAGCACCACGACTGTGGCGATGCCGGCGAAGAAGATCCAGGTCGAGAGGAAGGCCTCCCGAGGGAACGTCTTGCCCATAAGGGTCGCGGCGCTACCGTCAGCGGTGCTGGTGCCGGTCCCGGGATGGATGTCCGTACCACGGCCGACAGCTCCGGGTCCTGCGCCGGCAAGCTGGGGGGTGGGTGCGTGCTCGTTGACGACCGCGGCATCGCCATAGACGTAGGCATACTGCTCGGGGTCGGCGATCCTGGCCTGGAACTCCGGGTCGTCGTCGAGGTCCTTGCCCCGGCGCATGCTCCACAGGGCCGCAACCAGGACACCGGACAGCGACGCGGGGACGGAGATCGCCAGGATCTGCGGGATGGAGTAGGCCTGGCCGACTCCGGCGTGCGCACCGAGGATGGTGACCAGAGAGACGGTCGCCACTGACACCGGTGACGCGGTGATGCCCATCTGTGAGGCGACCGAGGCTGCGGCCATTGGCCGCTCCGGGCGGATGTTGTTCTTGATCGCGATGTCGTCGATGATCGGGAACATCGTGTAGACGACGTGACCGGTCCCGCACAACAGGGTGAGCGACCACGTGGTGAGGGGTGCCAGGATGGTGATGTATTTCGGGTGCCTCCGCAGGATCTTCTCGGCGAACTGCATCATGACGTCGAGGCCGCCGGCGCTCTGCAGCACGGCCGCACACCCGATCACCGCGAGGATGGTCAGCATCACGCTGACGGGTGGTTCGCCGGGGGTCAGCCCGAAGACGAAGACGAAGATGACCAGGCCCACACCGGAGATCAGGCCGAGCCCGATACCGCCGTAGTGAGTTCCGAGCAACAAACAGGCCAGGATGACGACGATCTGCAGAGTGAGAACCATTGAGTTGTCTTCCACGTGGGAGCTGTGTGACTGCCACGGTCGCGGCAGAAAACCTCGTGGGCCGAATGAAGCATGACCCGATGAACCGCCGCAGGTTCACCCGGGCACATTCTGGTTCCTTGACGAGCGCGTCGGAGGGGACCTACGTCCCGAGAAGCCCCGTGACAAGACTCACATCAACCGCTCGCGATGGTCGGCGGTGGCTGATGCGGGGAGTCCGGGCGAGTCATCGAGAGCACGTCGAGAGCCGCGTCGAGCTGGGCTTCGGTCAGGTCGCCTGCATCGATGTGGCCGCGGGCGATGACAACGTCCCGGATGGACCGCCGTTCCTGCAGAGACTGTCTGACGACGGCCGCCGCCGCTTCATATCCCAGGTAGTGGTTGAGCGGGGTCACGATCGCTGGCGAGCTCTGGGCCAGGTCAAGGCACCGTTCCTCGTCGGCGGTGATGCCATCGATGCACCTGTCGGCCAGGAGTCGGCAGGCCCGGGCCAGAAACGTCAATGACTCCAACAGGTTTCGCCCGATGACGGGCAACATGACGTTGAGCTCGAAGTTACCGGCAGCACCTGCGGTGGTGATGGTCACGTCGTTGCCGATGACCTGCGCGCACACCATCAGAACTGCTTCGGGGACCACAGGGTTGACCTTGCCGGGCATGATGCTCGACCCGGGCTGCAGATCGGGAAGGTGGATCTCGCCCAGCCCGGCCCGAGGACCCGAAGCCATCCAGCGCAGGTCGTTGCAGATCTTGGTCAGGCTGACGGCCAGTACCTTGGCTGCCCCACTGAGGGCGACCAGCGCGTCCTGGGTCGACTGAGCCTCGAAGTGGTCGTCTGCTTCCCGGAACGCGCTGCCCGTGGCCTCGCTCAGCCCGGCGATCACGCCCGACGCAAACCCATGTGCCGCGTTCAGCCCGGTGCCGGCTGCGGTCCCGCCCAGAGGCAGCTCGGCGGCCCCGTCGGCGGCTTGGAGCAATCGCTCGCAGGCCAGGTCGACCTGACGCCGATAGCCGCCGAACTCCTGGCCGAGGGTGACGGGCACGGCATCCATGAGGTGTGTCCGCCCCGCCTTGACGACGTCCGCGAAGGCAGTCTGACGACCATGCAGGGCCGTGGACAGGTGCTGCAGCGCCGGCACGAGCAGGTCGCGGGTGGTGAGCACCGCGGCAACCCTGATGGCGGTGGGGACGGTGTCGTTGCTGGACTGTCCGGCGTTGACATGGTCGTTCGGGTGGATGGACAAACCGGTCGCAAGGTGGGCGACGCGGGCCACGACCTCGTTGACATTCATGTTGGTGGAGGTGCCTGAGCCGGTCTGGAAGACGTCGATGGGGAACTGGTCATCGTGCTTGCGACGCGCGACATCGTCCGCCGCCGTGGCGATGGCTTCGGCGATGGCGGGATCCAACACGGACAGCTCGGCGTTGACGCGAGCCGCAACCGCTTTGATCCGGGCCAGCGCGTGGATGATCGGCAGTGGCATAGTCAGCCCGGAGATGGGGAAGTTCTCCACCGCCCGAGCCGTCTGTGCGCCCCACAGCGCGTCGGCAGGCACCTCGACCTCACCCATCGAGTCGTGTTCGGTTCGGCCGGTGCTGCCGGAGTCAGTCATGACAGCATCATGGCCCAGAAGTGCGGTTCAGAGCTTGCGCAACCTGACCCGACGGACGCCGTGGTCCTCACCCTTGGACAGCACGAGGTTGGCCCGGCCCCGGGTGGTCACCACGTTGTCGACCAGATTCCGCTCGTTGATCGACTCCCAGATGCCGATGGCGGTCTCGCGAGCCTGCTCGTCGGTCAGTCCCGCGTAGCGATGGAAGTAGGAGCTCGGGTCGCTGAAGGTGGTCTCGCGCAGGCCAAGGAACCTCTCGACATACCACCGCTTGATGTCCTCGGTCCTGGCGTCGACGTAGACGGAGAAGTCGAAGAAGTCGCTGACCGCCAGGCCGGTGCGTCCGTCGGCCCGCACCCTCGGGGCCTGCAGGACGTTGAGCCCCTCGACGATGAGCACGTCCGGGTGGCGCACGACAGTCCGCTCTCCCGGGACGATGTCGTACGTCAGGTGGGAATAGACAGGAGCGCTGACCTCGTCCTTGCCGGACTTGACCTCGGCGACGAACCTGAGCAAGCTGCGGCGATCGTACGACTCGGGAAACCCCTTGCGCTCCAACAGTCCCCGACGTTCGAGCTCAGCGTTGGGGTAGAGGAATCCGTCGGTCGTCAGGAGCTCGACACGAGGTGTTCCGGGCCAACGGGCCAGAAGCTCGCGCAGGATCCGGGCGGTGGTGGACTTGCCCACTGCTACGGATCCGGCGACGCCGATGACGAACGGGGTCCGTTCAGGCTGCTCGCCGAGGAAGTCGGCCGTGATGCGGTGCAGGCCCGCGATGGCGCCGACATAAAAGTTGAGCAGCCGGGACAGGGGGAGATAAACCTGCTCGACCTCAGCGAGGTCGAGGCGTTCGCCCAGGCCGCGTAGCCGGGCCACGTCCTCCTGGGTCAGGTTCAGTGGGTTCTGGTCGCGCAGACGGGCCCACGACGCACGGTCGAGCTCGACGTACGGTGACGGCAGGGCATGGCCATTGGGCGGTCGCACGCCGCCCATTGTTGCCGATCCGCGATCGATGCGGGGACCGGGAGGCCTCGCGTTAGGCTGGCGGGCATGTGCGGAATCGTGGGATACGTAGGCCCCAAGGTCGACGGCAGGGCTCTCGAGGTTGTCATGGAGGGTCTGGCCAGGCTCGAGTACCGCGGCTACGACTCCGCTGGTGTGGCGCTGATTGCGGGGGACCACGTCGTGACCACGAAGCGCGCAGGGAAGCTGGTCAACCTGATCGATGCCCTGGCCCAGGCGCCGCTGCCAGAGTCGAGGACCGGCATCGGGCACACCCGATGGGCCACCCACGGCGGCCCGACCAACGAGAATGCGCACCCCCACCGCGGTGGCGTGGACGGCAAGCTGGCCCTGATCCACAACGGCATCATCGAGAACTTCCATGGGCTGAAGTCCTCGCTGATCGCGGACGGCGTCACGTTCCTGAGCGAGACCGACACCGAGGTCGTCGCCCAGCTCCTGGCCCGTTCCTATGACAGGACCCATGACCTCACCGATGCCATGCGTCAGGTCGTGGGCCGTCTCGAGGGTGCGTTCACACTGCTGGCAGTCCATGCGGACCAACCCGGGGTTGTTGTCGGTGCCAGACGCAACAGTCCGCTGGTCGTGGGTCTGGGCGAGGGAGAGACCTTCCTCGGTTCCGACGTCGCGGCCTTCATCGGCTACACCCGCGAGGCGCTCGAGCTCGCCCAGGACCAGATCGTGACGATCACGACCGATGGTGCAAGCATCATCAACTTTGACGGTTCTCCGGCCGAGGGCAAGCACTACCACGTCGACTGGGACGCCGCCGCCGCCGAGAAGAGCGGCTTTCCTAACTTCATGGCAAAGGAGATCCACGACCAGCCGCACGCCGTGGCTGACACGCTCCTGGGACGCACCGACGAGTCGGGTCGTCTCGTCCTGGACGAGCTGCGCATGGACGAGGCCGAGCTGCGCGCCGTGGACAAGATCGTGTTCATCGCGTGTGGCACGGCTGCCTACGCCGGCATGGTCGCCAAGTACGCCCTCGAGCACTGGACCCGGATCCCGTGCGAGGTCGAGATGGCGCACGAGTTCCGTTACCGCGACCCGGTGGTCAACGAGCGGACTCTCGTGGTCGCGATCTCGCAGTCCGGCGAGACGATGGACACCCTGATGGCGGTCAAGCACGCGCGGGACCTGGGCGCTCGCGTGATAGCCATCTGTAACACCCACGGCTCGACAATTCCGCGTGAGTCCGACGCGGTCCTCTACACCCACGCGGGCCCGGAGATCGCGGTCGCCTCGACCAAGGCCTTCCTGGCTCAGATCACCGCCTGCTACATCCTGGGCCTCTATCTCGCACAGCTGCGAGGTGGCACGTATGCGGACGAGGCGCAGGCCGTGATGAAGGACCTGCACGAGATGCCGGCCAAGATTCAGACCGTCCTCGACGGCCTGGACCGCGTCCGCGAGGTCGCCCGGTTCATGGCTGACACCCGGTCGGTGCTGTTCCTGGGCCGTCACGTGGGCTACCCGGTGGCTCTCGAGGGTGCACTCAAGCTCAAGGAGCTGGCCTACATCCACGCCGAGGGCTTCGCGGCGGGCGAGCTCAAGCACGGCCCCATCGCCCTGATCGAGGCCGGCCAGCCTGTTTTCGTCATCGTGCCCTCGCCCAGCAGCGAGCACGGTCTGCACGGCAAGGTCGTCTCCAACATCCAGGAGATCCGCGCCCGTGGAGCCCGGACCATCGTGATCGCTGAGGAAGGCGACGAGGACGTCGTCCCGTTCGCTGACGTGATCATCCGGGTCCCGGCGACGCCACCGCTCCTGGCGCCATTGGTGACGACCGTCCCCCTGCAGGTGTTCGCCTGTGAGCTGGCCTCGGCCAAGGGTCTTGACGTCGACCAGCCGCGCAATCTGGCCAAGTCCGTCACGGTCGAATGATCATCGGACTCGGGATCGACGTCGTCGACGTTGCGCGTTTCGGCCAGGTGCTCGGCCGCACGCCGCGCCTGCTCGAGCGGCTTTTCACCGACTCCGAGCGCTCGCTGGGGCTGAACTCCCTGGCGGCCAGGTTCGCGGCCAAGGAAGCGCTGGCCAAGGCGTTGGGCGCGCCGGCGGGTCTGCACTGGACCCACGCCAGCGTGGTGAATGACGACGAGGGCCGGCCGCACCTGAAGATCTGGGGCACCGTCGAGGCGCGTGCGGCCGAGCTGGGTGTGCACGAGCTGCACGTCTCGCTCTCCCACGATGCCGGCATCGCCTCAGCCGTCGTGATCGCCGAGGGTTGAGGTCACCATGATCCGCGCGTATGCCGTGTCCTCCGTTCGCGAGGCCGAAGCCGCTGCGATGTCCGGGTTGGCCGAGGGCGAGCTGATGTCGCGCGCCGCCACGGGTCTGGCTGAGGTCGCGTCCGCCCGACTGGTCGACAGAAGCGGCACAGGTGGACTGCATGGTCAATGCGTCGTCGCGCTGGCCGGCGCGGGCAACAACGGCGGAGATGCGCTCTTTGCCTCGGCACTCCTCGCGCGCGATGGTGCAGCCGTCGCGGTGGTCACGGTTGCCGGCACGGTGCACGAAGCCGGCCTCCTTGCCGCCCGCGACGCCGGCGTCGTGGTGCTCAATGCCGTTGGTGTGCATGCGGATTCATCAGCCGAGATCTCAGCAACGTTGGGTCGGGCCGAACTGGTCATCGACGGGATCGTCGGCATCGGCGGACACCCGGGGCTGCCGACTGAGATCGACGACCTGCTGCGAGGGGTGAGCGACGCGGCATACGTGCTGGCGATCGATCTGCCCAGCGGCGCGGACCCGAACGGCGAGGTGGCCGCTCATTCCTGCGTGTTCGCCGACGAGACAGTGACCTTCATCGTGCCCAAACCGGTCCACCTGCTGCCGGCCACCGAGCCTGCCGTCGGACGGCTCACGGTCGTGGACATCGGTGTGGAGATCGACGGCTCGCCCGTGGTCGAGCGGGTCACCCGCGACGACGTCCCGTGGCTCTGGCCCCGTCCCGGGCCCGGGGACGACAAGTACACCCGTGGTGTGCTCGGGATCGTTGCCGGCGGCGAGAACTACACGGGGGCCGCGCTGCTGGCGGTTACGGCTGCGGTCTGCTCAGGAGCAGGGATGGTGCGCTACGTCGGCCCCTCGACGCCGACCCTGCTGGTTCGCTCCCAGGTTCCCGAAACCGTCATCGGGTCAGGACAGGTGCAGGCGTGGCTCATCGGGCCAGGCGTGGACGTCGCGGACGACTCCGACGAGGGCAGGGCGCAACGGGTCGCGGCGCAGTCGGCGCTGGACTCCGGCCTGCCCTGCGTCGTCGATGCGGGCGGTCTCGACCTCATTGCCGAACCACGTGCCACCCCCACACTGCTCACTCCTCACGCCGGTGAGCTCGCCCGTCTGCTGAGCCGACTCGATGTCCCGGTGGATCGAGCCACGGTGGCTGGCGCGCCGGTGACCCACGCCCGGCGCCTGGCCGACCTGACGAACTGCACCATCCTGCTCAAGGGCTCGACGACGTTGGTGGTGCCGCCTGCCTCGTCGGATTGTGCGTTGCGATCACAGGCCGACGCGCCGGCGTGGCTGGCAACGGCTGGATCGGGAGATGTGCTGGCCGGGCTGGCGGGAACGCTGCTCGCCGCAGGGCTGTCGCCGTTGGACGCCGGCAGCGTCGCCGCGCTGGTTCACGGGCTGGCTGCGGATGCCGCGAACCCCGGTGGGCCAGTGCGCGCTCTGGGCGTTGCACATGCCATACCCGGGGTGGTAGCCGGGTTGTTGGCGCGCCCGACTGCCCGACCCTGAGACACTTTCACGATGACGTACGAGATTCATGGATCCTCCGGGAGGGCGCCCGCACGGGCGACCGTGGATCTGGATGCGATCCGGCGCAACGTCGAGGTCCTCGGTGAGTACGCAGGGTCAGCCGAAGTGATGGCTGTCGTCAAGGCCGATGGCTACGGACACGGGCTCGTGCCCAGTGCCCGGGCCGCCCTGGCTGGTGGTGCCACGTGGCTCGGGGTCGCCCACCTCAGTGAGGCGATGACATTGCGGGACAGCGGAGTCCAGGCTCCGGTCCTTTCGTGGTTGCACGTTCCTGGCACCGATTTCGGGGCCGCCATCGCTGCCGATGTGGATCTGTCGGTGTCGGCGCTGTGGTGCCTGTCCGAGGTGGCTGCTGTTGCCCGGGCCCTTGGACGCACGGCCCGGATCCATCTCAAGGTCGATACCGGGCTTGGTCGCAACGGGGCCTTCGGCGATGACTGGCCGATCCTGCTCCACGCCGCCCGCAGCCTCGAGGCCGAGGGCGCTGTCCGAATCGTCGGGGTGTGGTCGCATCTCGTTTACGCGGACAAGCCGGACCATCCGACCGACCGCTCGCAGCAGGAGCGATTCGTGCAGGCCGTGCACGACGCCGAGAGCGCGGGGTGCGACCTTGAGGTTCGGCACCTGGCCAACTCCGCCGCCACATTGACCAATCCCGGCGCAGCTTTCGACCTGGTTCGGCCTGGGCTGGCCGTCTACGGTCTGTCGCCGGTCCCGGCGCTGGGCGGTCCGTCCACGTTCGGGCTGACGCCGGCGATGACGCTGAGTGCCGATCTCGCTGCCACCAAAAGGATTCCGGCCGGTCAGGGCCTCAGCTACGGACATGAGTACTTCACCACGCAGGACACAGTCGTGGGACTGGTGCCGATCGGCTATGCCGACGGCATCCCGCGCAGTGCAACAAACGTGGGGCCGGTGAGCCTGGCGGGCGCGCGGCATACGGTCTCCGGGCGGGTCTGCATGGACCAGTTCATCGTCGACCTCGGCCCCGAGAGCCAGGCTCAGGCGGGGGACGTGGTGACCCTGTTCGGCCCCGGAGAGTCGGGGGAGCCGACGGCGCAGGACTGGGCGCAGGCAACGGGGACGATCTCGTACGAGATCGTCACGCGCATCGGAGCCCGAGTACCCCGGATCCACGTCGGGGGCAAGCAATGATCCGGACTCGCCGGAGGACACTCACCGGCCTCGGCATTGGACTTTCCGCGGCGGCTGCTACGGCCGCAGTGGGTGTTGTTGCTGATCGTCTGGTCCGTGCACGTCAGACGGCCAGGGCGTTGGACTCCCTTGACACATACGAAGAACAGGCAAGTGCCGAAGTCGTCGTCATCGCCACCGACGGCGTCGAGCTTCATGTTGAGATCGACGAACCTGAGGGCCGACCCCCGGCGGCGCCCAACGGCGTGCCTGTGCCAACGGTGGTGTTCTGTCACGGCTACACATTGAGCTTGCGCAGCTGGGTGTTCCAGCGACGTGCGCTCAAGGCCGCGGGCTATCGCGTCGTGCTCTGGGACCATCGGGGTCACGGGAATTCAGGGGCCGGGACCAAGGAGTCCTACGACGTCGACCAGCTCGGGCGCGACCTGGGCGCCGTCATCAGTCAGGTCGTGCCCGAGGGCCCGTTGGTCTTGGTCGGTCACTCCATGGGCGGGATGACGTTGATGGCTCTCGCCATTCACCAGCCCGAGCTCATCAGGGAGCGGGTCCTGGGGGTGGCGTTCGTGGCCACCAGCCCGGGGGGCCTTTCGGCGGTCTCGTGGGGCCTTGGAAGCATGCTGGGCAGGGCGGTGCACCGGTTGGGGCCGGTCGCGGTCGGCCAGCTCGCGGGGCGGCAAGGTCTGGTCAACGCGGCGCGCAGGGCTGGACGTGATGTCGAGGAGTTCCTGGTCGATCGCTACTCGTTCGCCTCTCCGGTGCCGCTGAGCATCGTGCAGCTCACCGCCGACATGATCTTCGGGACGCGGATCGAGGTCATCTCCGAGTTCATGGAGACGTTCGACAAGCACGACAAGCGTGAGGCGCTCGAAAAGTTCATCGGTGTGGAGACATTGGTGATCAACGGAGTCCAGGATCTGCTGACGCCGCCGCAGCACAGCGAAGAGATCGTTCGGCTCATCCCTGGTGCTGAGCACGTCCTGGTCAACGATGCCGGTCACATCATCATGCTGGAGCACGGCGACGTAGTCAGCGAGCAGCTCCTGGCGCTGATCGCGCGCGCGCAACGTGCCGCGGCCGCGCACATCGACCTGCGCCGCAAACCGCGCGTCCGTCGACTGGTCACTGACCTGGCCAAGAGACGGCGGGTGGAGAAGGCCAAAGAACGCCACGACAATGTCTCGTGACCGCCGGTCTCTCGACAGCGTCTCCGATGTCTCCTGAGACCACCGATGTCTTCCGCCCGGCCGGTCATGTGATACTGCGCACCGTCGATGACACGCACGCCTGGGGGGCCAGGCTCGGTGCTCTCCTCAAAGCCGGGGACCTGCTCCTGCTCACCGGCGATCTGGGTGCCGGCAAGACGACGCTGACACAAGGCATTGCCGCGGGCCTCGGTGTGCGTGGCCCGGTGACCTCACCGACGTACGTCATAGCCCGGGTGCACCCGTCGATGACCGGCGGACCGGATCTCATGCACGTCGATGCCTATCGGCTGGGCGGGCTCGCGGAGCTCGACGACCTGGACCTCGATGCATCCCTTGAATCGGCCGTCACGATAGTCGAATGGGGTCATGGCGTTGCCGAAGATCTCAGCGAGGGATACCTCGAGGTGACGTTGCGCGGGCACGATGCCCGGACCGTGGACCTCGCCGGCCATGGTGCGCGATGGGCCGACCCGGCTACCGCCGCAGCGCTCGACGACCTCGTCTCGTTAGCCTGAACCCGTGCTGCTGCTCGCGATCGACACCGCCACATCCGCCATTACCGTCGCACTGCACGACGGTGAGAGGGTGCTTGCCGAGTGCAGCACGCTGGATGCGCGGGGCCACGGCGAGTACGTCGCGCCAGGGATCGCCGAGGTGCTGACCAAGGCGGGCCGTGCTGCGGCCGACGTCAGCGCGGTGGTCGTCGGCACGGGCCCAGGGCCGTATACCGGGCTCCGTATCGGCTTGGTGACGGCTCGAACCTTTGCCTTCGCCCGCGGCGTTCCTGTGTTCGGGGTGTGCAGTCTCGACGCGATGGCCCACCAGGCGTGGTTGGAGGATGTGTCGGGTGCTCTAGGCCAATCCTGTGTCGTGGCAACCGATGCGCGACGCAAAGAGGTCTACTGGGCCCTCTACGAGATCTCCGGCCGAGGGGTGAGACGCCGCGGCGAGCCGATGGTGGCCAAGGCAGCCATGATCGCCGACGAGGTGCGAGGTCTGCCGGTCATCGGACGAGGTTCCGTCCTGTATGCCGAGTCGCTCGGTCCGCGCATGGGCCCGCTCGATGTCAGCGCAGGCGCACTTGCTGACCTGGCAGCCCGGATGCTGGCAGCTGGTCAGACGTTGCCAGAGCCCGAGCCGATGTATCTTCGTCGCCCTGATGCGACGCCCCCACCGCCACGCAGGTCGGCGCTGCCATGACGATGCCTGAAACAGCCCAGCCTGCGACAGCTCTCCGCGAGATGACTTGGCGCGACATCCCGGTGCTGGCCTTGCTCGAGCTGGAGCTGTTCGCCGAAGACGCGTGGTCGGAGCAGACCTGGTGGGTGGAGCTGGCCGGTCGCCCGCGTCGTGCGTATGTCGTCGGAGAGCACAGGGGCGCTGTGGTTGGCTACGCCGGTGTCGACCGTGGCGGCGAGGTCGCTGACGTGATGACGATCGCCGTGGCTTCCGCAGCGCAGTCCCGCGGAGTGGGCGCGGCGCTGATGGACTGGCTGATCGCCGAGGCACGACGTGGTGGCGCAAGACATCTGATGCTAGAAGTTCGGGCCGACAACTATGCGGCACAGCGGCTCTACTCCAAGGCGGGTTTTGTGATGACGACTGTGCGACGCAGGTACTACCAACCGTCGAACGTAGACGCGCAGATCATGAGGTTGACGCTGTGACCGGCGGTCCGCTGGTTCTCGGCATCGAGACATCCTGCGACGAGACCGGCGTCGGGATCGTCCGCGGTCAGATCCTGCTCGCCGATGCGGTCGCCAGTAGTGTCGAAGAGCACGCGCGCTTCGGTGGCGTGGTGCCCGAGGTGGCCAGTCGCGCCCACCTCGAGGCCATGGTCCCCACGATCGAACGAGCCTGCCGCGAGGCCGGCATTCGGCTCGATGATCTGGATGCGATCGCCGTCACGGCCGGCCCGGGGCTGGCTGGCGCTCTGCTGGTGGGCGTGGCGGCGGCCAAGTCGCTCGCGGTGGCCTTGGGCAAACCGCTCTACGGCGTCAACCACCTCGCCGCCCACGTCGCCGTCGACATCGTCGAGCACGGTCTGCTGGCCGAGCCGACCATCGCGTTGCTGGTCTCTGGCGGGCACTCCAGCCTTCTGCTCGTCCCGGACGTCACCCATGACGTGCGATCGCTCGGGAGCACCATCGACGATGCCGCCGGCGAGGCCTTCGACAAGGTGGCAAGGGTCCTCGGGTTGCCGTTTCCTGGCGGTCCACACGTGGATCGGGTTGCTACAGAAGGTAATTCAGCCTTCGTGGCGTTCCCTCGAGGTCTGACCTCGGGCAAGGACATGGCGCGGCACCGTTACGACTTCTCGTTCTCTGGCCTCAAGACATCCGTCGCCCGCTGGGTCGAGGCTCGCGAGCGGGCGGGTGAGCCGGTGCCCGTGGCGGACGTCGCGGCCAGTTTTCAAGAGGCTGTGGTCGACGTGTTGACGCGCAAGGCGGTCCTGGCCTGCCAGGAGCATGGCATCGATCACCTGCTCATCGGCGGCGGTGTGGCGGCCAATACGCGGCTGCGAGCCATGGCCCAGCAGCGATGTGACGCCGCGGGCATCCGGCTGCGGATGCCCCGACCTGATCTGTGCACCGACAATGGGGCGATGGTCGCTGCACTGGGCGCTCAGATGGTGTCCAGGGGTCGCAGCGCGTCAGCCCTCGACCTCCCCGCGGACTCGTCGATGCCCGTCACCCTGGTGCAGGCATGACCCCCTTCCACCTACAGAAACCCGTCCCGGTGCCGATCATTCTCGACGTCGACACCGGTGTCGACGACGCGTGTGCGCTGCTGTTGGCAGCTCTGCATCCGCAGGTGGATCTGCGCGCGGTGACCTGCGTCGGTGGCAATACCAACGTGGACCAAGTAGTCCGTAACACCTTGCTGGTCCTCGACGTCGCCGACCGTGTGGATGTTCCTGTCGCCCGCGGCGCAGCCAGACCGCTTCTCGAACCCTCGAGCGATGCCCGGCACGTCCACGGCGATGACGGCATGGCGGACCTCGGCTGGCCCTCGTCCGACCGTCATCCCGACGGTCGGCATGCGGTGGAGCTGCTGCGGGACCTGCTGTGCGCGGCCGCAGAAGGAGGGCCGGATGGTCGGATCACGTTGGTGCCGCTGGCTCCTCTGACCAACATCGCGCTGCTGCTGTGCACCTATCCAGAGGCTGCTGCCGGCTTGCGTGAGATCGTCTTCATGGGTGGGGCGGCACACATCGGCAATGCCACCGCCTCCGCAGAGTTCAACGTGTGGCACGACCCCGAAGCAGCAGCAATCGTCCTCGAGTCGGCTGCTGAGCTCGACATCCCCGTCGTCATGTACGGCCTGGACGTCTTCTATGACGTGAGAGCCAGCCGTAGAGGGGCCAAGAAGCTCATCGCGGTGGGTGGGCGTGGACCGGCCGAGCTCGCTGGGCGGTTGATCGACTTCCAGTGCAGTCGTTTCGGTCAGCCCGATGCGACCATCGGTGATGCGGGAGCGGTGTGCGTGGCGATCGATCGCGCGGGTGTGACCACGTCACTCCTGCCGGTCCGGGTTGAGCTGGCAGGAACCTACTCGCGCGGCCGCATCGTTGTCGACCGACGCGACTGGTCAGGGGACCTGTCCCACGATGCTTCTGTGCCTGCGCCGACAACGGTGCAGGTCGCGCTGTCGGTGGACGCCGAGCGCTACGCCGACCTGTGGTGGCGCACCGTCAACGTCGCGAATCGCTGATGGGTCGCGTCGTCGTTGTCGGATCGCTCAATGTCGATCTGGTGACGCGGGTCGAGCGGCACCCGAAGCCGGGTGAGACCGTCGTTGGCAGTGGTCTGGAGCGCCGGGCTGGTGGCAAGGGGGCAAACCAAGCGGTCGCTGCCGCGGCGGCAGGTGCCGCAGTGGTCATGGTCGGCTGCGTCGGATCGGATGAGGCTGGATCCGCCTACGTCGCAAGGCTTTCGGCGTTGGGTATCGACGTCTCAGGCATCCGTGCGCAGCCTGACTGCGTCACGGGTCATGCGCTCGTCACGGTCGACGAGGCCGGCGAGAACTCGATCGTCATCGTCGCCGGCGCCAACGCCGCCGTGACGGTTGGTGATCTTGCCGTCCTGGACTCTGTGGGCGCTGGCGACGTCGTGCTGTTGCAGCTCGAGGTGCCGCTCCTTGTCGTCGCAGCCGCCGCGCGACGCGCGTCCAACAGAGGTGCCAGGGTTGTGGTGAACCTGGCACCATATGCCGCGTTGCCACCCGACGTCGTCGCCCTCGCCGACCCCCTGGTGGTCAACGAGCACGAAGCCCTGATGCTGGCCGACTCCGAGGCAATGCCAGCGTCATTGATCGTGACTTTCGGGGCGGCGGGCGCAGCGTGGGATGGTGACCAGCTGATCGGCCCCATTGTCGAAGAGTCCGAGGTGCTCGACACGACGGGGGCGGGTGACGCGTTCTGCGGAGCGCTGAGTGCGGCGTTGGTCGCTGGAGCCGGACGGCGTGAGGCTTTGCAGGCTGCCCTCGTTGCTGGCGCTGAGACAGTCAAGCATGTGGGGGCACAGCGCGATCCTTGGCTGTGAGTCACTCACTCCCAAGGTCCGGGTGTTGTGGGAGGATCGCCAGCGTGAATCCGTCGACGGCTCTGGCCACGGTTGTGGTGGATGAGCTGGTGCGCGCTGGAGTCCGCGAGGCCGTCCTCTGCCCAGGTTCCCGCTCCGCCCCGTTCGCCTACGCACTGCAGGACGCTGACCGGGCAGGCCGTCTGCGCCTGCACGTCCGTGTCGATGAGCGCTCCGCGGCGTTCCTTGCTCTGGGTCTGGCCAAGCTCACGCGCTGTCCTGTGCCGGTGTTCACGACATCAGGCACCGCGGTCGCCAACCTCCACCCTGCTGTCCTTGAGGCCAGCCACGCTGCAGTGCCACTTATCGTCATCAGCTCAGACCGCCCACCAGAGCTGCAGGGGACCGGGGCGAGCCAGACGACTGACCAGAACGGCTTTTTCGGCACTGCCGTCCGCATGTTCCACCAGTTTGGTGCGCCAGAGAACCGCGACGGCCAGAATGCCGTGTGGCGATCCGTCGTGGACCGGCTCTGTGCCGCAGCGACAGGCACGGGCAGGGTGGATGCCGGTCCGGTGCATCTCAACGCGCCGCTGCGTGAGCCGTTGGTCCCCGATGTGCCGGACCCGGACGTGGCTTCTGTGGCCGAATGGACTGAAAGCCTCGACGGCCGTGACGAAGGTGCCCCGTGGGTCAGAGTGCAACCCTTGCGTGGCCAGGGCGAACCCCTCGGACTCGTTCCCAAAACCCTTGTGCTGCTTGGTGATCTGCCCGACCCGGCCATGGCCGTCCAGGTGATGGAGCTGGTTGCGGCCGCGGGGTGGCCTGTTATCGCTGAGCCGTTCGGTGCCCACGACCGCAGCACCCTGGTTCCTCATGGCCCCCTGCTGCTCACCGCCGGTGAGTGGCTGACGCGGCATCTGCCTGAGCGGGTGCTCGTCGTGGGGCGGATCACGCTCTCCCGCGCAGTGGGGGAGCTGTTGCGCAACCCCGCCGTCGCTGTGGAGATCGTTGCTTCACAGTCGAGCTGGCCAGATCCCTCGCATGTTGCGTCGGTCATCCATCCGTTCGAGGCGTTGGGTGCGTCTATCATCAAAGGCCGGCAGGTCGACGAGCAGTGGGCGCGGGACTGGTTCCACGCTGGAGAGCTGGTCGCCAAAGCAGCCGAGGCTGTTATCGCCCGGTCGTGGCCCAGCGGGCTGGCTATTGCGGCTGCGGTCCTCGCCGAGCTGCCCACGGATGCAATGCTGTTCGTCGGATCATCCAACTCGGTCCGCGACGTCGACCTGGCGTTGTCTCCGTCGCTGAGAAGCGCACCGCTCACCATCGTGGCCAGCCGCGGACTGGCTGGCATCGACGGCTGTGTGTCGACCGCCATCGGCATCGCGCTCGCGCAGCCCGGGCGACCGGCATACGCGCTCATGGGCGACCTGACTTTCCTCCACGACTGCAACGGCTTGCTCATTGGTCCACACGAGCCGCAACCCAACCTGAGCATCGTCGTCACCAACGACGACGGAGGCGGTATCTTCACCCTGCTGGAGCCCGGGGAGCCAAGTAGGGCAACAGATTTCGAGCGTGTGTTCGGCACACCGACGGGTGCCTCGATCGTTGATATCTGCCGTGCTCATGGCGTCGAACACATTCTGGCCTCCACCGCGACCGACCTCAGCGCCGTCGTCGGACAGCGCCCCGACGGACTCCGCGTCGTTGAGGTGCGGGTTGACCGCTCGGGGCACCGCGACCGACACGCTGAGCTGCAAGCGGCTGCAGAGCACGCATTGCACTAGACGCATTGCTCCAGACGCATTGCTCCAGACGACAACTGGGCGCGTCAGAACGGTGGTGGCGGGTAGTCGTCGATGGTGGCAGCGGTCGCGGTGGTGTGTTGGCTCTGGTTGGGGCGTGGTGTGCCTTCGTCGCGGTGGGTTGGCCAGTGGTGTTGTGGTCGTGGTGGGGTGGCGGGCGCGAGGGCTTGGGTCCATGCGATTTCGTCGAAGATGTTGAGGTGTCCGGGGAGCGGGATGTCGGGGTTGAGGACCGGGGCCAGGGCACGGCCGTGGTGGGCCTCCAGGCTTGAGACCTTGACGGGGAGGTTGTCGGGGTGGTCGTAGACGTAGGGGTAGGTCGTGACCGTGCGCCCGGTCGCGGTGGTCCAGCGCAGGGTGCCGTCGGGTGACTGGTGGCTGTCCCAGAAGCGGGAGGTCTTGAGGTTGTGGTGTCCGCGGTGGAGCGCGGCCAGGTTGGTTTCGGCGGTCGGTCCGCCGGTGTCGTCGGGTTGCCATTCGTGGCTGTGGTCGAGGTCGCAGCGTCCGGCGGGGATCTCGCATCCTGGCGCGCGGCAGGTCCGGTCCCGGGCTGTGACCTGTTCGGCCATCCCGGCCGGGACCTGGTAGGTGGTCGCGGAGACCTCGATGGCCCGGCCGGTCAGTGGGTCGGTCACCACCCGTTTCCAGATCGACCCGGCCGCCAGCGCGAGGTCTCGGGCTTGCTGCCCGCTGATGGCCCCCCAGCCCGGGATGTGGCCGACACCGTGGTCGAGGCCCATGACCGTCGGCAACGAAGTGATGAGCTGGACCCGGGCCGTCGGGGGTTCACCCAGGGCGGCAAACGTCGGGTCGGTGGGGATCCACCCGCGCAGCAGCAGGTCGGTGGCGACATCGGCGCGTAGCTGGTCCAGGGTGCGCGGGCTGCCGCTGTTGCGCAGGCGCCTTGCGATCGCATCGACCCTGCCGTGTGCTGCGGCGATGCGCGGCCCATCACCGGTGATCATCAGCAGCCCGGTGCCGTCCCGCTGCGGTTCGGCCCTGACGTATCGCCCCTTGACCGCCTCGGCGTGGCTGCGCTCAGCCTGGCCAACCAGCCCGTGGTGGAGCACCAGCTGCGTGTGCAACCGCGCCCGAAACGTCGCCTCGGAGGCCGGCGCCACACCCGGTAGGACCGCGCCGTCCGGGCCGGTCAGCGGGCGCAGGACCCGGGTCCCGATGGCCGCGGCGGTGACCGCGTCCAGGTGTGCGGTGGCCTCAGCCAGGCTGATCGCCCGGGCCAGGCTCACCCGGCCCAGTCGCATCCCCGCGAGCACCGGCCCGACCCGCTCAGGCTCACACGCGGCCAACCACACCCGGCGCTGGCACTGGGTGATCGGCAGACCGGTCGCGACCTGGATCTCGCGGGCGGCCGCGGACCGACAGTGCCGGAAGAAGCGCCGCCACCCCCGCGTGGTCGACCAGGGTGAACGTGACGGTTCCGGAGCCAGGTGAACCCACTCCGTCTCGAACCCGGTGACCATCGCCGCAACGGCCTCGATAGCGACCGAGTCGGCCCACGCCTTGACCGCCTCCACCGCCTCGACCACCCGCAACGCCTGCTCGGCGCTGACCCCGGACAACCCACCCGGGCAGGCCGCACTCAACACCAACCCCAGATCAGCCATCACCCCTGCCACAGCCACATCAGGCACAGCCACGTCAGGCACAGCCACGTCAGGCACGGGACCGACGCTCGAGAGGACCGTCGGTGGCACGACACCGACGGTTGACAGGAACGAGCGCAACGGGGGAGCGGCCACCACGCACGTCGCACCTGCCATGTCTGCCACCCCCCACGATCTCTCCGAGTCGAACAAGTGTGCTAATCGTACTCACATTGTCTGACATCGTCAAGGTCGCCAAAAGCCCATCCCAGTCGCCAGGAGCCCATCGGCGGCGCAGTGCAGGCGGCCGCGGACAGCTTGCGCTAGAACTCGGTGGCTCCCACGGGCTCGCGGTCGCAGCTCATGGCCCGTGATAGCAGGCGCAACGTCCCGGGCGTCAGCTCGGTGACCAGACGTTGGTGTGCCTGCGCGGCAATGCTTCTGGACCCCAGGTAGGCGGCGCCCAGCGCCTGGACAGGCAGTCGCACGTCGGCCTCGTCCCCGGTGGGCTGGCATGTCGCCACACCCTGATCGTCAACGCTCAGACGCCATGCGCGCTGGTTCCAGGGGCAGACGGGGTCCACAACATCCAGAACGACGTCGCAGGCACTCGAGTATCCGCGCGCGGTCAGGGCTGCGTCGACGTCGCAAAATGGTGGGCCATCATCTCGCGCAGGACCCCACGGCGACGATGGTCAGGGTGCACGGAAACCCACGACAGCCCGGCCATGGGAACCCGGGTCAGGCCGTCCAGCGGCCCGGGCGCGGTCACCGCCATGTCGTATGACGTGTAGACGCCTATCAGGTCATCGCTGCCCTCGCGGGTCGCGCCGAACGTGCGCGTCCAGTCGAAGTGGCTCGTGACGATGTCGACCGGATGTGCCCTGGGGTCGAAGAAGAAGGCGGCCATATCGACATTCAGGAGCCTCTGCCTGTCCGATGGGGCGAGGGGCACGACGGTGACGGTCATGTGGCGAGCCTTGCTGGAGAGGCATCCGAGCGCAACAGCTGTGCGCAGGCGAGCGTCTTTGGGTCGGCAGGTGGCCCGGTCGGCTCAGTTCGCGGTGAGGGCGTCTCGCATCGGCACGAACTTGGCGTCGGACTCCGCCAGCTCTGAGCCCGGGTCGGACCCTGCGACGATGCCGCAACCGGCGAACAGCCGCATCCGACTCGGGTCGACGCTGTCAAAGACCCCGCAACGCAACGCAATTCCCCACTCACCGTCACCGGCTGCGTCCATCCAGCCGACAGGTCCGGCATAGCGTCCACGGTCCATCTGCTCGAGCTCGCGGATCGCTGCATCTGCCGCAGGCGTCGGGGTCCCGCAGACGGCGGCGGACGGGTGCAGCGAGGCGGCCAGGGCAAGCGACGTCGAGTGGTCGGTCAGGACGCCGGCAACGTCGGTCGCCAGATGCATGACGTTGGACAGATGCAGGACGAAGGGCGACTCGGGGACGTTGATCGACGAACAGTGCGGCGCGAGGGCCTCCGCCACGGATCGCACGGCGTACTCGTGCTCCTCCAGGTCCTTGGACGACCTGGCGAGCGAGGCGGCGAGCGCGAGGTCGTGCTCGTCATCCCCGGTGCGACGGATGGTGCCGGCCAGCACACGTGAGGTGACCAGGCCTTTCTCCAGCTTCACGAGCATCTCGGGCGTGGCACCGACGAGCCCGTCGACCGCGAATACCCACGTGTTGTCGTAGCGCTCGGCCAGACGATGCAGAAGCCAGCGTGGGTCGATCGCCGAGCGGGCGTCCACCGCGAGGTCGCGGGCCAGGACCACCTTGTCCATCTCCCCGGCGCTGATCCGTTCGACGGCGAGAGCCACGACCGCCGACCACTGCGCCCCAGAGAGGGCGCCGTCCGCGAAGGCCACGTCCTCAGGCGGGGCCGGGGGCAAGGAGGCGGAAGGGATCAGAGTGCCCGGCAGATGTGAGTCGACTCCGATCGTCGTCAGCCACCATCGCGAACCCTTGTGCCCCACAAGGACCTCAGGCACCGCCAGAACAGCACCGGCGGGGGAGTCCGCGGAGAAGGAGATGGAGCCGAAAGCCACCGGCCCGGTGCCCGGCAGGCTCAGGTCGTCGCGAACAACGGCGTGCTCCACCACTGACTTCCACCATGCCTGCGCCTCGCCGAACCGGCCCGCGCCGCCGGCCCGGAACTCCGTCGCACGGCCCCAGCCGACCAGCCCCTCGCCGCGGCGGACCCACGTCGAGACCCGTTCGGGGGGGAGGGTCCCGGGAAGCAGCGACAACAAGGCACCCGGGTCGTCGATCTCCACCGTGCGGGCCACGATGGCGGGCACGGACGCAGCCGGCGACCCGTGCCGATCCCGCTCGGGTTGCGGCAAGGAGGTCACGGCCAGCAAGCCTACGACGGTCTGCCGCAGAACCGCGCCCGGACCGCTGCCGTGGTGACGTGAACCATGATCAGCGAGGATGGAGCCATGACCCGCGCCAGCCTCGACAAGCGACCCCAGGACGTTGCGGCGATGTTCGATGACGTCGCCGCGAAGTACGACCTGACCAACGACGTCCTGTCCCTGGGCCAGGATCGCCGGTGGCGCAGGCTTGTCCGCGAAGCGGTCGGTGCCAACAGTGGCGACACGGTCCTGGACATCGCAGCCGGCACCGGCACGAGCAGCGAGCCCTTTGCAGACGCCGGTGTGCACGTTGTGCCAGCCGATTTCTCGTTGGGGATGCTGCGGGTCGGCAACCGGCGCCGACCGGACCTGGCCTTCACCGCTGCGGATGCCCTCAGGTTGCCGTTCGCCGACGACTCCTTCGACGCGGTCACGATGTCGTTCGGCCTGCGCAACGTCGTGGGGACCAGTGCGGCGCTCGAGGAGTTCTTGCGCGTCACCAAACCGGGGGGTTCGCTGGTCATCTGCGAGTTCAGCCACCCCAGCATCAAGGTCTTCCGAACGGTCTACTCCACGTATCTGATGGGCGCACTGCCGTCGATCGCCCGCAAGGTCAGCTCCAACCCTGACTCCTACGTCTATCTGGCGGAGTCGATCCAGGCATGGCCGGACCAGGCAGGTATGGCGCGTCTGATCGCCGCCGCGGGGTGGCAGGACGTGGCCTGGCGCAACCTGTCCGGCGGCATCGTCGCCCTGCACAGGGCCACCAAGCCGGCTTAGGCCTGACTAAGTACGATGGGAACAACAGGAGCACGATCAGGACGTAGGGTTTCGTCTCGTTCGTGAAGTTTTTCACAAGCGCTGCCAGCCCATTGTCAGCTCCGCCGCAATCACTACGGTGAGGCCCCCGTGAGTACCAGCATCATCACCAGCAGCGCCCCCTCGATCACGCCATCGGGTGAGCGGGTGCAGTCTGCCGACGTGATCATCGTCGGCGCGGGCCCCGCCGGGTCGTCCACAGCCGCCTACCTGGAGATGGCCGGGCTCGACGTCCTGCTGCTGGAGAAGGCCACCTTCCCGCGAGAGAAGGTCTGCGGCGACGGTTTGACCCCCCGAGCCGTGCGCGAGCTGATCACCCTCGGCATCCCCACTCCCGAGGAAGACGGCTGGATCAAGAACCACGGCCTGCGCATCGTCGGTGGCGGCGTCCGGCTTCAGCTGCCGTGGCCGGACCTGGCGAGCTTCCCGCCATACGGCCTGGTGCGCACCCGGAAAGACTTCGACGACATCCTGGCCAAGCACGCGGTCAAGCACGGTGCGCGACTGCTTGAGGCCACGAACGTGACGGGGCCGGTTGTGGACGATCGCACCGGCTCCATCATCGGCGTCCGGGCCAAGGCGATGGATGGCGATGGCCGTCCGGCCGGTGAGGAGCTCACCTACTACGCCCCGCTCGTGGTCGCCGCCGACGGCAACTCAAGCCGCCTGAGCATGTCGATGAACCGGCCCAGGCGCGACGACCGCCCACTCGGCGTCGCCGTCCGTACTTATTACACGAGCCCGCGCCACGACGATGACTATCTCGAGTCGTGGCTCGAGCTGTGGTCAAAGGGCGACGACGACCAGAAGAAGCTGCTGCCCGGCTACGGCTGGATCTTCGGCGTCGGTGATGGCACCTCCAACGTGGGCCTGGGCATCCTCAACACCTCAGCTGCTTTCGGCAACGTCGACTACAAGGACATCCTCAAGCGCTGGGTCGACACGCTGCCGCCGGAGTGGACGTTCAACGAGGGGACGATGACCAGCCCGGTCCGCGGCGCGGTGCTGCCGATGGGTTTCAACCGGCAACCGCACTACGACAAGGGTCTGCTCCTGGTCGGCGACGCCGGTGGCATGGTCAACCCGTTCAACGGCGAGGGCATCGCCTACGCGATGGAGTCGGGTCGCCTGGCCTCCGAGGTCATCGCCCAGGCGTTCGCCCGGCAGACCGACGCCGGGCGCGAGAAGGTCCTGCAGTCCTACCCCAGGGTGATGAAGGACGCGCTCGGCGGCTACTACACGCTGGGCCGTGGCTTCGCCAAGATGATCGGGAACCCCGAGATCATGCGTCTGGCGGTGAGGTACGGCCTGCCACGCACCACGATGATGAAGTTCCTGCTCAAGATCATGGCCAATCTGGCCGAGCCGCACGGTGGCGACGCCAGCGATCGGCTGATCCACGCGTTGTCGAAGATGGCCCCCTCGGCATGAGGCTGCGCACCGCCTCTAGGCTGGTGCCTCGAACCTGCCAGCCCAGCAACCGAAAGGGGAGCGCGCCCCGATGACCAACCAGTACGTCCCACTGTTGTTCCTGGCGGGGATCGGCGCCGCCTTTGCCGTCTTCTCCGTCTTCGTCAGCCCGTTCGCCGGGCCCAAGCGCTACAACCGCGCCAAGCTCGACGCCTACGAGTGCGGCATCGAGCCGACGCCGCAGGCCCTTGGCGGCGGCAAGGTGCCGATCAAGTACTACCTGACCGCGATGCTCTTCATCATCTTCGACATCGAAAGCGTCTTTCTCTACCCGTTCGCGGTGGCCTTCAGCAAGCTGGGCCTGTTCGCGCTGGTCGAGATGGTGCTGTTCATCCTCACCGTGTTCGTGGCGTACGCCTACGTATGGCGTCGTGGCGGGCTCGAGTGGGACTGAGTAGGGACTGAACAATGGGTATCGAAGAGAAGCTTCCCGCTGGCTTTCTGCTGACCACGGTCGAGCAGCTCGCGGGCTACATGCGCAAGAGCTCGGTCTGGCCGGCGACGTTCGGCCTGGCCTGCTGTGCCATCGAGATGATGGCCGTCGGCACGCCTGACTACGACATCGCTCGTTTCGGCATGGAGCGCTTCAGCGCCACGCCGCGTCAGGCCGACCTGATGATCGTGGCCGGTCGGGTCAGCCAGAAGATGGCCCCCGTCGTGCGGCAGGTCTATGACCAGATGCCCGAGCCCAAGTGGGTCATCGCGATGGGCGTCTGCGCCAGCTCCGGCGGCATGTTCAACAACTACGCCATCGTCCAGGGGGTCGACCACATCATCCCGGTCGATGTCTACCTGCCGGGGTGTCCGCCACGGCCAGAGATGCTCCTCAACGCGATCCTCACGCTGCACGAGCAGATCCAGAACACCCCGCTCGGCGTCAACCGGGTCGAGGCTGCCCGCGCGGCCGAAGCTGCCGCTCTGGCCGCTACGCCCACACACGAGATGAAGGGTCTGCTGGCATGAGCAATGCAGGAGAGAAGGACAACTTGCCTGCCGCTCCCGGGTCGGCTCCCGAGCCGGTGGTCATCGGTTCGCGACAGGGCATGTTCGGTGTCTCCGACGGAGGAGACACCAGCGGGTATGGCGGTCTGGTGGCTCCCGTGCTCTTCCCGGCGGCCGCTGTCCGCCCCTACGGTGGGTACTTCGACGAGGTCGTGGACCACCTGGAGCGCGCCCTCGGCGGCGGCAGCACGTCATACGCCCGCGCCATTGAAC
>DATCNE010000263.1:0-2183 GCA_036565395.1 Dermatophilaceae bacterium | reverse complement strand
GAGCTGGAGCGGACGCCGCTGAACCGGCACCGCGGCGAAGGCCACGCCGATTGCCCTTGGCAGCGCCCGGTGGACCCGCGCCGCCGTGAGCCCGGTCAGCACCGACACGCGGTCGCCGTAGATGGCCGAGGCAATGCCCGCGGCAGCCGCCTCGATCGTCGGTCGCCACAGCGACGGGTTGTGCTCTGGGGGTACAGCGCAGTAGAAGCCATGCGCCAGACGGTGCAGGAGCCCGCGGCGCTCCAGGGCGCGGGCCTCCTGCCGAGGGTTGGCGTAGACCTCAGCGAGATCTTTCGTACGGATCGTCTGCAGCGGCGCACGAGCGACGAGCTGCCGGGAGGTGAGTTCCTTGTTCACCATGCAAATAGTAGTCGCTACGACTACTATTTGCATACTCATTGGGCATGGCAGAGGCACCCACCTAGAGCGACCCCCTGTGTCCGACCGCTGCAAGCCTCAAGGTTTGGTGAGCCCTCCTCGCCGCGATCGAGCACAACCTGTCCAACGGCCTGATCGAGTCGACCAACACCAAGGCCCGCCTGATCACCAGAATCGCGTTCGGGTTCAAGTCCCCCGATGCCCTGATCGCCCTCGCCCTGCTCAGCCTCGGCGGTCACAGACCCGTCCTCCCTGGAAGAAACTGACCCACGGATGCGTCAGGAGAGCCCGAAAAATCCCGTGATGCTACTGAGTCCACCCGCTGTCCATCCAACAGAGCAGCGGGGGCCTCTTGCCTCCCCCCGGAGGCAGACGTCCAGTCCAGTCAGCCGCGGTTCGGGCGGGTAGAGGTTGCGGCGCGACTAGAAAGCGGGGTAGATGTCGAGGGTTTGGCCCCCTGTGCCGACATAGTTGTCGCCGGTGGAATAGGTCGTGTCATTGATCAAAGGCTTGAACTGGAAGGTCTGTCCGGCGGGAACCTGTTCGAGCTTGAACTCCCAGACGTCAGCTGCCTCGTTCTGTGCGTCGATACCGCAGTCCCATCCGAAGGGGTCGGTGTCACCCCGGACGGTGATCCGGTTGCCCATTCCGACGTTGTAGTGGACTCGGATCGGGGTGAGCTCCGACCGCCCTTTCGGCTTTGCCCGTCTCTTGGTGGGCTTGGCCGGGGTGGCCGATGCTGGCGCGGCCCCGGTGGAGTCGGGCTTGACCTTAACTGACCTGACCGCCATGGATTCCTCCTCAAGGATCGGTGATTTCGAATGCAAGCCAAAGTGTTGTAGAGCTCACATCTCCTCGCAACTCAGAAAGGATGCCCCTCAAGTGATTTGCCTAAGTCGTTGTACCCATCGCTGGGTGGCGGGGACCCTGCTTACTTAGCCAGGTAGTTGCAGGGGTCGTCAAACGGACGAGGGCGCAAGTTCCGCAATGGGCGCACTGCTACTGAAGGGAGCGATCGGGATGGTCGTGGGCCTGTCGCTGCTGGGCCTTGGCTGGCATCGTCACCCTGGGCCCAGACGGGTTCTCTACCCGGGGGTGGAGGAATGAATGGTTCGGCTGGGTGCGTAGCGGCGGCAGAGTTGGTGAACCTGCCTGTATCAGTGGGCGACATGGGCGACTCCTTGGTTGTTGGAGGTTGTCCCGGGTCTCGTGGAATCAGTAGTAGTGCTGATGGGCGGAGGAGGTAAATGGGTCAGTGGAAGACCACGGTGCGGCCCCCGGTAAGGAACACCCGGTGCTCGGCGTGCGCGCGGACGGCGCCAGCGAGGACGCGACGTTCGACATCGCGGCCGATTCCGACGAGCTGGTCGGCGGAGTCCGAGTGTCGGACCCGCACGACGTCCTGTTCGATGATCGGGCCCTCGTCGAGGTCGGCTGTCACGTAGTGCGCGGTGGCCCCGATGAGCTTGACGCCTCTGGTGTGTGCCTGGTGGTAAGGGCGAGCGCCCTTGAACCCGGGCAGGAACGAGTGGTGGATGTTGATCGCCCGACTGCTCAGCTGAAGGCACAGGCCGTTGCTGAGGGTCTGCATGTAGCGCGCGAGGACCACGAGATCGGTATCGGTCTCCTTGACGATCGCCAGCAGCCTGGCCTCCGCCTCGGGTTTGCTTTCAGCCGACACGGCCACGTGCTCGAACGGCACGCCGTACTGCTCGGCAATCGGTCGGCAGACCTCGTGGTTGCTGACCACACCAACGACGTCGACCGGCAGGTCGCCGATCCGCCAGCGGTAGAGCAGATCGACC
>DATCNE010000262.1:0-1524 GCA_036565395.1 Dermatophilaceae bacterium | reverse complement strand
CGCGGTGTGGGTCGGTGGCGTCGTCGTCATGCAGTGGGTCTTCGCGCAGATCGGCGCCGGCTTTCCCGCCCCTCGTTGGTACTACTGGTGCGACGCCTGGATCTTCATCGGCTCGATGGTCGCGACCTACTCGATGGCCCGAGGGTGGAACGACTTCTGGCTGGCCTGGATCGCCGTTGACCTGGTTGGCGTTCCGCTGCTGATCCACTCGCACTTCTACCCAACGGCCGTTCTGTTCGCCATCTACGGCGGCTTGGTCATCTACGGCTTCTTCGTCTGGCTCAAGGCCTCTCGTACCGAGTCGCCCGACCGCGAGCTGAGTGAGGTGCCGGCATGAGCGCACGCCTGTCCACGATCGAAGAGGCGCTCGACGCACTCAAGGCCGGACTTCCGGTCCTGGTGACCGACGACGAGGACCGCGAGAACGAGGGCGACGTCATCCTGGCGGCGGCGACGGCCACGACCGAGTGGATGGCCTGGACCATCCGTCACACCTCCGGCTACATCTGCGTGCCGATGTCCGAGGCCCGGGCGGATCGCCTGGGGCTGCCGCTGATGGTGGCGGACAACCAGGACCCTCGTCGTACGGCGTACACGGTGACCGTGGACGCTGCCCAGGGTATCTCCACGGGTATCAGCGCAGCTGACCGTGCCCACACGATTCGCCTTCTCGCGCAAGAAGATTCGACTCCGTCGGACTTCAACCGCCCGGGACACGTGGTTCCGTTGCGCGCCAGGCACGGCGGGGTCCTCGTTCGCGGCGGGCACACGGAGGCGGCGGTGGATCTGTGCCGCCTCGCCGGGCTGGCGCCGGTGGGCGCGATCGGCGAGCTCGTCCATGACGACGGCTCGATGATGCGACTACCTGCGGTCATGGAGCTCGGCGTCGAGCACAACCTGCCCGTCATCACGATCGCGGCGTTGGTCGCCTGGCGTCAGCGCAACGACCGGGTCGAGCGGATCGCAGAGACTCGACTGCCCACCAAGCACGGGGTATTTCGCATGGTTGGCTACCGCGACCTGGTGACCGGCACCGAGCACCTTGCCCTCGTCAGTCCCAAGGGCCTCGAGGGGCGAGCACCCTTGGCGCGCCTACATTCTGAGTGTCTCACCGGCGATGTGTTCGGCTCGGAGCGCTGTGACTGCGGGCAACAGCTGGAGCGCTCTCTGGAGCGGGTCGGCGCGGAGGGCGGGGTCGTCGTCTATCTACGCGGCCACGAGGGTCGGGGGGTCGGTCTGCTCAGCAAGCTGCAGGCTTATGCATTGCAGGACAACGGTTTTGACACCGTCGATGCGCAGACCGAGCTGGGCCTTCCGATCGACGCACGTGAGTACGCAGCCGGCGCTGCGATCCTGGCCGACCTTGGCGTCGGGGCCGTTCGGCTGTTGACGAACAACCCGATGAAGGTCAACGCGATGCGTGACTATGGCATCGAGGTGGCGGCCGTCGAGAGACTCAGGATGGTGCCAGGGGAACACAACGCGAGCTATCTGCGCACCAAGCGTGATCGCATGGGCCACGAT
>DATCNE010000261.1:0-5895 GCA_036565395.1 Dermatophilaceae bacterium | reverse complement strand
TGACAGGAACGAGCGCAACGGGGGAGCGGCCACCACGCACGTCGCACCTGCCATGTCTGCCACCCCCCACGATCTCTCCGAGTCGAACACGTGTGCTAATCATACATACATCTACCGACAACGTCGGCTTTCGGATCGGGTGTCGCGAAGGCGATCGGGTGTCGCGAAGGCGGCCGACGTCCGCTGCGGCCGCCGACCCGGAGGTCAAAGGGGCACGCTGCGATTGGGCAGCCACGTGGCGAAAGCGCCAAGGTTCGCGAAGGTCACGGCAGCGCCTGCGGCGAGCAGTGCGGCCTCGTCGTTGGCGCCCGTGGTGACGCCAACGGCGTACGCGTTGGCAGCGTGGGCCGCCGCGATGTCACCCGGGTGGTCGCCCACGTAGATCGAGGCACCCTCGGCGATCAGGGCGGTGGCCTTGTCCTTGGCGAAAAGCTCGCCGTAGACCACGTCCACCAGCTCGGTCAGGCCAGCCTCGGCCAGGGCGTTGTGCACCGCGGGGGTGAACTTCGCCGACACCACGACCGTGCGGCCACCGGCTGCCCGCACGCATCGCAGGGCGTCGACAGCGCCGGGCATCGGTTGCGTCCTCGGGGCATCGGGTTCGTCGTAGTAGTGGCGATAGCGCAGAACCAGCGCGTCCGCATCGACGGCAGGGGCGACGGCCGCGGCTGTGTGTGTCAGGGGTATCCCGAGATGGGGCACGAGGTCGTCGCTGCTCACCTCGACACCGAGATCTCGAAGGGCGCGGATGTAGGCGCTGATGATGCGCTCGTGGGAGTCGACCAGTGTGAGGTCGAGGTCGAAGCCGACAGTCAGGGGAGCAATCACGCTCGCGACCCTAACAACGGGACGTCAGCAGCGGCACGTCAACAGCGGCACGTCATCGTCCGTCGTCATCTCAACGTAGACTGGGACCGAACCCAGCACGGCGCTTCCGCCATACCGGCGGCTGTCTGTATGCCGTTTTCTGACCGACCGTCCATCCCACGCCCTCGACAGGAGTCCGCCATGATCTCGGCCACCGGCATCGAGCTGCGCGGAGGCCACCGCCTGCTGCTCGAAGGGGCCACGTTCCGGATCGCCCCCGGTGACCGGGTGGGGCTGGTCGGGCGCAACGGTTCGGGCAAGACGACGCTGACCAAGGTTCTTGCCGGCGTCGGCACCCCCACCGCAGGTCAGGTGACCTCATCCGGCGAGATCGGCTACCTGCCCCAGGACCCCCGAACCGGTGACCTTGAGATGGTTGCCCGCGACCGCATCCTCTCGGCGCGAGGCCTGGACACGATCATGCGTGACATGCGCGACACCGAGGGCGCGATGGCCAGCGCCGATGACGGGACGCGCGACAAGGCGATGAGCCGCTACACGAGGCTCGAGGAGCAGTTCACTGCCAGGGGCGGCTACGCGGCCGAGTCCGAAGCAGCCGCGATCGCCTCGGCACTGGCACTGGACGACCGCGTCCTCGGACAGTCCCTCGCGACCCTCAGCGGTGGACAGCGCCGCCGCGTCGAGCTCTCCCGGATCCTGTTCTCGGGCGCCTCGACCTTGCTCCTCGACGAGCCAACCAACCACCTGGATGCCGACTCGATCGTGTGGCTGCGGGACTACCTCAGGGCCTACAAGGGCGGGCTGATCATCATCAGCCACGATGTCGCGATGCTCGAGACGGTCGTCAACCGGGTCTTTCACCTCGACGCCAACCGGGCCGAGATGGACATGTACAACATCGGCTGGAAGTCGTATCTGCTGCAGCGTGAGACCGATGAGCGTCGGCGCAAGCGCGAGCGGCTCAATGCCGAGAAGAAGGCCGGCACGTTGATGGCGCAGGCCGACAAGATGCGGGCCAAGGCCACCAAGGCCGTGGCCGCTCAGAACATGGCCAAGCGCGCACAGCGGCTGCTGGCGGGCATCGAGGGCGAGCGGGTCACGGACAAGGTGGCCAAGCTGCGTTTCCCGGACCCCGCGTCATGTGGCAAGACGCCACTGAGTGCCTCTGGCCTGTCCCGGTCATACGGCTCGTTGGAGATCTTCACCGATGTCGATCTCGCCATCGACAGGGGCTCGCGGGTCGTCGTTCTCGGACTCAACGGTGCCGGCAAGACCACCCTGTTGCGGATTCTCGCCGGTGTGGACGAACCGGACACGGGCGAGGTCGAGCCAGGGCATGGGCTCAAGATCGGCTACTACGCGCAGGAGCACGAGAACCTCGACGTCTCGCGGACGGTGCTCGAGAACATGAAGTCCGCGGCGCCCGATCTCGGCGACGTCCAGACCCGCAAGACCCTGGGTTCATTCCTGTTCAGCGGTGATGACGTGCACAAGCTGGCCGGCGTTCTCTCCGGCGGGGAGAAGACTCGACTGTCGCTGGCCATGCTGGTCGTATCGGCCGCGAACGTCCTGCTGCTCGACGAGCCGACGAACAACCTTGATCCTGCCTCCCGCGAGGAGATCCTGGGCGCGCTGCGCACCTACAAGGGCGCAGTTGTCCTCGTCAGTCACGACGAGGGTGCGGTTGCCGCCCTTGAGCCTGAACGGGTCCTGCTGCTACCTGATGGTGTCGAGGACCACTGGGGTCCGGACTATCTGGACCTCGTCGCGCTCGCCTAGAGTCGCTGGCGTGTCCAGCCCTGAGCAGTCGAACCCGGATCAGTCGAACCCGGATCAGTCGAACCCCGATCAATCGAACCCCGTGCAGTCCCAACCTCATCCAATGCTCCGCGTCGAGCAGTCGGGTCCCGTCCTGACGATCACCCTGGACCGCCCTGAGCGCCGTAACGCCCAGGCGCCGAGTCTCTGGTCAGCGTTGGCCGAGATTGGTGCGGGGCTGTCCCCGACAGTGCGGGTTGTGGTGATCCGCGCTGAAGGACCGTCGTTCTCCGCGGGCCTGGACCGGGCCATGTTGACCCCGCAAGGTGCGCCGGGCGAGCCGTCGATCCTCGCCCTGGCCGCAGGCGCCAAGGGCCATCTCGAGGATGCCATCGAGCAGTTCCAGCGCGGTTTCGCGATCTGGGCGCAAGTTCCGGCGATCACGATCGCCGCGGTGCAGGGTCACGCGATCGGCGCCGGATTCCAGCTGGCGCTCGCGTGTGACCTGCGGGTGGTTGCCGACGACGTCGCCTTTGCCATGCGTGAGACCAGCCTGGGCCTGGTGCCCGACCTCGCGGGTACCTCACCCCTGGTCCGTGCCGTCGGGTATGCGCGGGCGCTCGAGATCTGTGTCACGGGCCGTTTCGTGGGGGCGCAGGAGGCGGTCGCGATCGGCCTGGCGACCGTTGCTGTGCCACCCCGGGACCTCGACGGCACGGCGCGCGACCTGGCGGACGCCATACTGCAGGCGCCGGAGGCTGCGGTGAAAGAGCTCAAACCCTTGTTGCGCAACGCGATCGACGCCTCGCCGACGGACCAGCTCAAGGCCGAACGCGAGGCACAGGCGCGGCTGCTCACGGCGATGGTGCAGGGTTCGGGGAAGTAAGAACCCCATGTTGGTGTTGTCCGTCCGGACGACGAAGATGAGACGACGAAGATGATGAGTCGCGCACCTGCCCGCTAGACGCCGGGTCAGAGAGGTGCAGAGCGGAGGCGGCATGTCCATGCAGGGCGGTTGGGGCATGGTGCGCTCCCTCACTCGTGACTCCTCGGTCGCACAGCGCAAGCTGGCTCCGGGGACGGCCAAGAGGGTGATGAGCTACGCGCGCCCGTACAAGTCCCAGATCGGCTTGTTCCTCGTGCTGGTGATCTTCGACTCGGCCTTGGTTGTCGCGACACCGCTCCTGCTCGGACAGATCATCGACAAGGGCGTCACACTTGGGCGCTCCGATGTGGTCGTCCGGCTCTCCCTGATCATCGCCGTCATCGCGGTCCTGGATGGGGCTCTGTCTTTGGTTCAACGGTGGTACTCCTCGCGGATCGGGGAGGGGCTCATCTTCGATCTGCGCACCCAGGTGTTCAGCCACGTCCTGAAGCAGCCGATCGCCTTCTTCACGAGAGCCCAGACCGGGGCCCTGGTCAGTCGGCTGAACAATGACGTCATCGGGGCCCAGCAGGCCTTCACCTCAACGCTTTCCGGTGTGGTCAGCAATGTCGTCTCGCTGGTGTTCATCGTCACCGCGATGGCTGCGATTTCCTGGACGCTGACCCTGGCTGCGTTGATGTTGCTGCCCCTCTTCCTGATCCCGGCGCGGGTCATGGGCCGTCGCCTGGCCGGCCTCAGCCACGAAGCCATGGGACTCAATGCCGAGCTCGGCACCCGGATGACGGAGCGGTTCAATGTCGCCGGAGCGTTGCTGGTCAAGCTGTTCGGTCAGCCCCGGATCGAGGATGAGCAGTACGCCGAGCGGGCCGGCCGGGTTCGCGACATCGGTGTCAAGATCGCGCTCACCCGCACTCTTTTCTTCGTCGCACTGACGCTGGTCGCCTCGCTGGCCACGGCCCTGGTCTATGGCGCGGGGGGTGTCATGACGGTAGAAAAGACGATCAAGGTGGGCGAGCTGGTGGCGCTGGCTGCGCTGCTGGGACGGCTGTACGGGCCGCTGACGGCGCTGTCCAACGTGCGGGTCGACGTCATGACGGCACTGGTCTCCTTCGAGCGGGTATTCGAGGTACTCGATCTCAAGCCGATCGTTCAAGAGGGCGCCAATCCCGTTGCCCTGCAGCCTGGTCCCGTCTCGCTGGAGTTCGACGGCGTCGGTTTCCGCTATCCGTCCGCGGACGAGGTCTCGCTGATCTCGCTTGAGACGGTGGCCTCAGGTGACCGGCGCGGGGGCGGTGCCGTGCTTCACGACGTGACCTTCTCGATCCAGCCCGGTCAGCTGGTCGCCCTCGTGGGCCCGTCCGGCGCCGGCAAGACCACCATCACCAGCCTCGTGGCCAGACTGTATGACCCCACGGTGGGCCACGTTCGTCTCGACGGGATTGACCTGCGCGACGCGACGATGGAGTCGCTGCACGACGTGGTCGGCGTGGTGACCCAGGATGCCCACCTGTTCCACGACACCATCCGGGCCAACCTCGCCTACGCGAAGCCTGAGGCGACCGAGGGAGAGATGATCTCCGTCCTGAAGTCCGCACAGGTGTGGGATCTGGTCTCAGGCCTTCCTGAGGGTTTGGACACCGTCGTGGGCGATCGTGGACACCGGCTCTCCGGTGGCGAGAAGCAACGGCTGGCAATTGCCCGGCTGCTGCTCAAAGGGCCCGGTCTGGTGGTCCTTGACGAGGCCACGGCGCATCTCGACAGCGAGTCCGAGCTTGCCGTGCAGCGGGCGCTCGACACAGCGCTGGCAGGCCGCACGGCACTGGTGATCGCGCACCGGCTGTCAACAGTTCGGGGTGCGGACCAGATCCTGGTCGTGGTCGACGGCCGGATCGTGCAACGAGGCAAGCACCACGAGCTGCTGGCCCAGGGTGGGGTCTACGCAGACCTCTACAACACGCAGTTCGCCACTCAGACGCGGAGCGAGGCGGACGGCGCGAGCCTGGCTCCACTTTCTTGAGGCTTGTTCCGTACTGAGGCTTGTTCCGTACTGAGGCTGGCAGCGACCTGAGCCTGGATCGGCTCAGCCGCCGGCGGCGATCCGTGCCTCGGCGACGACGGCGTCAGAGACCGCACCGGTACCGCCGAGCACGTCGATGCTCTGGGTGACCCCGGCGTGGGCGCGCAGGAAGTCGGCGGTTGCAGTGCCGAGCTGGCCCGGGGACAGGGTGAACAGCAACGGCCCCAGCTCTTCCCCGGCGTGCGGGGCGGCGGAGATGGCATCCGCGGAGTCGTCACCGCGGGCGAGGTTGAGGTGGGCTGGGTTCCACCCGAGCGTCCGTAGGGCGAACACCGCGACCGCGACCGCGCTGGCCTGCCAGTTGATCCCCTGGATCCGCCGGGTGCTGATGCCCAGGGCGTTGATC
>DATCNE010000260.1:0-55415 GCA_036565395.1 Dermatophilaceae bacterium | reverse complement strand
CAGATCCCCAGGACCTCGCTGTAGTTCTTGGTCGTGATGTTGGGGTGGTTGATGGTTGACGACATCTTCGGGCCGGAGATGCAGCTGGCGCAGTCGAGTGTCGGGAAGACCTTGCTGAGCAGGATCATCCGTCCGCCGACGCTGGCCTCTTTCTCGACCAGCAGGACCTTGTGGCCCATGTCGGCGAGCTTGATCGACGACTCCATCCCGCCAATGCCGCTGCCGATCACCATGACGTCGTAGTCCGTCTGCGTTGCTACTTCGTTGTCCATCTGTGGCTCCAAGTTCGTAGTTCATCCATCGATGCCGCCCCACAAGCCCGGCGAGGTCCTCGACCCAGGCGAGGTTCTCGCCGGAGCCGTCCTAGATGAAGAGGTTGACGTTCGCGTCGTCCGCGTCGCTCAGGTAGCTCGCGACACCGGCGAACTCAAGACCGTCGATGAGCTCTTCGGCCTTCAGCCCCATGATGTCCATCGACATCTGGCAGACGACCATCTTGATGTTCTGCTCCCTGGCAGAGGCGATGAGCTCCTCCAGTGACATGACGTTCTGCTCGCGCATCATTCGCTTCATGAGCTTGGGGCCCGCGCCGGCGAAGTTCATGTGCGAGGTGTTCAGGCGTCCCTGTCCCCGGGGCATCATCACGGAGAACGCCTTCTGCAGGGCGGTCTTGCCGCTGATGGCCACCTTCTCGGGGCGCCGCAGGGCGTTGATGCTCCAGAACGTGAAGAACATCGTGACCTCGTCGTCCATCGCTGCGGCGCCATTGGCGATGACGAACGCCGCCACCACCTTGTCGAACTCGCCGCTGAACAAGATGATCGTCTTGTTTGTCTTGGTCTCCACTGTCTCGGCTTCTCTCTCCAGCATCTCGTTGGTCATGACGCGACCGCGGTGATCGGGCCCAGGTCCGTCAGCGTCGCTGAGAACTCCCGCATGTAGCCGACGAACGGCTCAGCACACACCGAGCACAGCGCTGCCATCTTCAGTCGCTGGGGTGCGATCCCCTTGGCCTTCATCAGCTCCTGCGCCTGCGTGATGATCGCGCCGGTTCGCTTCCCGCAGTCGTCCAGCAGAGCGCACTCGTCCCCGTCGGAGCCGATGAACACCCCGTCGAGCCCTTGCTCGAACGCGTGCAGGATCCATCCGGGCTTGAGCCCGCTGCTGCATGGGACGCTCATCGTCGAGACCTGAGCCGGGTAGTGCATGTGCCTGCTCCCGGCCAGGTCGATGCCGGGATCGGAGATGTTGTTCGTCGAGAAGACGAGGATCCTTGGCTTGAACCCGGTCGCGGTAGCAGTGGACATGGTCAGCTCACTTCATCTTCCGCAGGAACAGCTGTAGGTAGCCGGCGTCGTCGACCGAGCCGAGGAAGTCGTGACCCATCTTCTTGCACCAGGCCGGCAGATCCTTGAGCGTCCCGGTGTCGGAGGCGAGTACTTCCATGACCCCGCCGACCGGGATCCCGCCGATGGCCTTCTTGGCCGCCAGGATCGGTCCCGGGCACGAGGTGGCTCGCGCGTCGACGACCTGATCGGACTTCAGTTCTCTGAGCTCCTCGACAGCAACTGTCATGGTGGTTCCTTCTGGATGGGGCGCGTGAAGATGCGCCGTGGTGTCGTCCTCTGCGTCTGGATCGACGCACTAAAAAGATACCCCTAGGGGTAACCGACCGAACTCGTCTGGAGAGAGGGCCGACGACGCCGGCCAGGCCGCCTGGCCCGGGATTTCGGGCACGCATTTGGTGATCGTGCGCAACCAAGCCATGTGCCGCAAGGGTCCACACCGACGACTCGGTTCTCCCTAGGGCCAAAGGTCCCTATTACCCCATGGGGTATGTCACAAAAGTATTTTCAACCAAGACACGCTGAGGGCAGGTCGAACCAGCGCAGATGCTCGAAGTCTGCGGACAGCTGGCCTTCTGTCGGCTCCCCAGATGCAGGCGTGGCTGCCGCGAACGTGGCCCTGGCTTCCGCGAGGTAGCTCTGCAGCTCGGACTCCGGCGCGCGGTCCTGATGGCGCGGGTACCCCATGGCGCCGTGGCCGTCATACGTCACCTGGCTCAGTCGCAGCGGAGGCTCGGCTGGTCCCTGGCGGTGTCGCCAGAGTCCCGTACTCGGCTCGAACCGGTAGTCGCCCAGCAGGCGCCACCCGTCCTTCGCCACCAGTCGCACGGCCTCGACGATGTAGGAGAAGACCGCCTCGGAGATGAAGTAGTTGAAGTTCACCCGGATCCAACCGGGCTTGATGCCCTCGCACCCCTGGGTGATCTCGCGGTCGAACTCGCGCGACTGGTCCAGGTCGATGCCCAGCAGTCGGTGTCCATATGGGCCAGCACAGGAGCAGCCGCCGCGGGACTGGATCCCGAACAGGTCGTTGAGCAGGGCGACGACGAAGTTGTGGTGCAGGTACCGCCCGCTGGGAGCACGTACGACGAAGGAGACGATCGACAGGCGCTCGGCCTCGAGGTTGCCAAGGATCTGGATCGACGGCTCCTGCTGCCAAGCCATGACGGCGCGTCGCAAGAAGGCTTCTTCGTGCGAACGGATCACGTCCACCCCCACGGCCTGTTTCAGCTGGAACACCAACCCGGCGCGGATGGCTTCGACGATGGCCGGGGTTCCGCCCTCCTCGCGCTGAACCGGATCATCGAGGTAGCGGTGGTCGCTCGGGTTGACATAGGCCACGGTGCCGCCTCCCGGGACGTCAGGCACCCGGTTTCGCAGCAGCTCGCGCCGCGCGACCAAGACACCTGGGGTGCTGGGGCCGCCGATCAGCTTGTGCGGGCTGAGGAAGATCGCGTCCTTGTAGCACAGCGGGTCGCGCCCCGGTCCGCCATACATCTCGATGGCGACGTAGGGAGCGGCCGCGGCGAAGTCCCAGAAGGACAGCGCGCCATGGCGATGCAACAGGGCAGAGATGCCATGGCTGTCGCTCACGATGCCGGTGACGTTGCTGGCGGCCGAGAACGAGCCGATCCTCAGCGGCCGGTCGGCGTATGCCACCAGCTCCCGTTCCAGCTGGGCGGCGTCGATGTGTCCGTCGGCATCCTGGGAAATCACCACCACGTCGGCGATCGACTCGCGCCAGGGCAGCTCGTTGGAGTGGTGTTCGAAAGGTCCGGTGAACACGACGGGACGCAGGCCGGCGGGGATGCTGTCGCTGAGGTGATAGGTGTCGTCCAGGTTCGAGGGGATGCGCAACCCCAGGATGCCGACCAGCTTGTCGATCGCCCCCGTGCATCCAGACCCGGCGAAGATGACCGCAGTCTCCTCGTCCCCACCAACCGCGTCGCGGATGATCCCGCGCGCGTCCTCTCGAAGCCGCGTGGTCTGGAGGCCGGTGCCGCTGGACTCGGTGTGGGTGTTGGCGTAGCGGGGCAGAACCTCGTCCCGGATGAAGTCCTCGATGAAGGTCAGGGCTCGGCCCGAGGCGGTGTAGTCGGCGTAGGTCACGCGGCGTGGTCCGTACGGCCCGGGCAGCACCTGGTCGTCGCCGATGACGGACTGGCGGACCCGAGCCAGCAACGGACTCTGGATCGGCTTACGATCGCTCATGCAGCGAGCGTATGCCGGGTGGCCACCGGGCGCCGGGGTTGGGAGCCAGGACCAAGGACCCTTCCGCAAGGAATGCCCCCAGGGGTATTCAGGTTGAAGTGGTCAGAACACTCACGGCCGCCGTTGCCCGGACGTGTCGTAGGTCGTCACCCGATTGAGGAGCCATACATGAGCATCGAAGTCGTGCCCCCCACGCGCCTCGGCGAGGGTGCCCTGCCGAGATGGGCGTCAGTGCTGGCGGTGGTCGCCCATCCCGACGACGAGTCGTTTGGTCTTGGAGCGATCCTGGACGGCTTCGTCCTCGCGGGTGCCAGGGTCGAGGTCCTGTGTCTGACCCACGGTGAGGCCTCGACGTTGCATGGAGCCCCCGGAGAGCTCGCCTCGGTACGCGGGGCAGAGCTGACCGCGGCGGCCGACGCGCTCGGGGTGGCCCACACCACGTTGCACGACCACCCGGACGGCGCTCTCAGCGAGCTGTGTCGGACCAGGCTGGCCACCGAGGTGGTCACCGCGGCCGAGTCCTCAGGCGCTGAGGGGCTGCTGGTCTTCGACGGCGCGGGGGTGACCGGTCACCCCGACCACGTGGCCGCCACCGCGGCGGCACTGCTGGCGGCGGAGACGCTCAACCTGCCCGTCCTGGGCTGGACCCTTCCGGAAGCCGTTGCGGCACAGCTGAACCAGGAGCATGGCGCCGGCTTCATCGGGCATCGCGACGAGGACATCGACCTGCGCGTGACCGTCGACCGCGCGCGGCAGACGGTTGCCTGCCACGCCCATGCGAGCCAATCGCCACCGGGCAGTGTCCTGTGGCGTCGACTGGAGCTGCTCGCCGACACCGAGAGCCTTCGGTGGCTGAGGCCGACCGGCGGTGCAGCGGGCCACCCTGCCACCCTGGCGCGCCTGGCCACGAAGGTCGACGCCGCCGATGGACGACCGATGCGGGTCGAGCACCGGGGCGGGGACCAGTTCGACATCAGCGTCCGCGGCCACATCATCACCGTCGACCAGCCCGTCAAGGACGGAGGCGATGACACGGCTCCCACGCCCACCGAGCTCTTCATCGCGAGTCTCGCCTCATGCGTGGCCTTCTACGCGCGTCGTTACCTGGCCCGGCACAACTTGCCCACGGAGGGGCTCGCGGTCGAAGCGACGTTCGACATGGGATCAAGACCTGCTCGCGTGGCCGGGATCACGCTGCGAGTCATCCTTCCTGACGGCGTCCCAGCCGAACGCCGTGACCCGCTGCTGGCCGTTGCCACGCACTGCACCGTGCACAACACGCTGGAAACGACCCCCGACGTGTCGATCACCTTGTCGGACGCCCCTGCCGGATAGCCGCTGGCTCACCAGATCGGTGGTTCGCGCAGGGTCCGCCCACGTTGTTCGCTCGCGGTTGATCGCGGGGCGGTTCGCTACAAGGTGCGAGCGGCGACGGGCAGCGTGATCTCGAACCTTGCTCCCTTGCCGGCCCCGTCGCTGTGGCCCTTCAGCTCTCCGTGGTGGGCCGTGACGATCGCTTTGGCAATGGTCAGCCCGATGCCGCTGCCGGCGCTGCTCGCGGTGCGGGAGGAGTCGCCCCGGTAGAAGCGCTCGAACAGCTCGGCGGCATGGTCGGGGTCGAAACCCTCTCCGGTGTCTGCCACCACGATCCGGCATTGGCTGCTGTGTCGGGTGGTGGCGACGGTGACGGTCCCCCCTGGGGCGGTATGCCGTAGGGCGTTGTCCAGGAGTGCCCCGAGCACTTCGGCGAGGCGGTCGGGGTCGACCAGGACCAGGCCGACGGCGTGACCAAGGTCGGTCGTGAGGCTGATGCCTTTGGCCTCGAATCGTGCGAGGGCCGCGGTCACCGAGCCGCTGACGACGTCCTCGAGCGGGATCAGGACCGGGTTGAGGTTCAGCTGGCGCTCCTCCGCCCGCGATACGGCAGACAGGTCGCCGACGAGCCGGTGCAGCCGCTGGGACTGCTCGGTCAACGTCGCCAGGGTCGTCGGGTCGCTGGGCAGGATGCCGTCCGTGACCGCTTCGATCGTGGCTTCGATCGAGGCCAGGGGGGTGCGCAGCTCGTGGGCCAGGTCGGTGAGGAGGCGCCGGCGGGTCTGTTCGGTGGTCGCCAACCGGCGGGCCATGGTGTTGAACGAGGTGGTCAGCTGGTCGAACTCGGGCCCAAGACCTGGTTGCCGAAGGCGGGTCTGATAGTCGCCGTCAGCGATCCGGTACGCGGCCCCGGAAGCTTCGGCCACCGGGGCGGCAAGTCGCCGCGCCACGAGCCAGGTCACGACCAGTGCGACAGCCAGGGCGACCAGCGCTCCCACGGCCAGGGCGATGAACACCGCACTTGCGAAGGCCTCGTCGATGTAGATGTGGGCCTGTGCGGACATCGGTGGCTGGACCTGGGCCAGGTGCGCGTGGAACGCAGGCTCGGCGACGAGCAGCACCGCAACCAGCATGGTGGCTGCGCCGCCGATCACGACCAGGCCCATCGCGGCAAAGAGTCGTAGCGTCAGACCGAGGCCAGGCAGGTGTGGCTGGCGAGCCGATTTCTGGGCCTTCACCCGAGCTTCACCTGAGCTTCACCCGGGACCCATCCGGTAGCCGACACCACGAATGGTCACGACGAATCGCGGTGTGGCAGCGTCGTCCCCGAGCTTGCTCCGGACGTGGGCGACGTGAATGTCGACGAGGTGCTCGTCACCCACCCACTCCGGGCCCCAGACCCGCTCGATGAGCTGGCGGCGGGTGTAGGCGAGGTTGGGTCGTTCGGTCAGGGCGTCCAGCAGGTCGAACTCGATGCGGGTGAGCTCCACGGGAGTCTGCCCCACGTAGACCTGCCGGGACTGCGGGTCAAGACGCAGGTCTCCAACGGTGCGCACTTGTGGGTCAGTTCCGGTGGGGGCGCTCATGCGGGGTCGGCGGAGCAGGCCGCGGATGCGGGCGGTCAGCTCCCGCGGCGAAAACGGTTTGGTCATGTAGTCATCCGCCCCGACAGACAGGCCGATGAGCGTGTCGACCTCTTCGCTGCGGGCGGTGAGCATGATCACGTAGGCGTCGGTGAAGGTGCGCAGCTGACGGCATACCTCGATGCCATCGATGCCCGGCAACATGAGGTCGAGCACGATCACGTCGGGTGGGTCGCTTCGGGCCGCGGCCAGTGCCTGCTCCCCGTCGGCCGCCGTGGTCACCACGAACCCCTCGTGCTCGAGGTAACCGGCGACCACCCGGGTCAGGCTTGGCTCGTCATCCACGACCAGCGCCCTGACAGGGGTGCCGGTCGAGGACGACGGCCGTGGTATTTGCGGGATCGGGGCCGCCGCGGACGCGATCAGCGCGGGACGTCGCGGGGCGGTCACCGCGTGTCGCGCTGGGCGGCCACGAGGGCAGCCCGTGCGGCCTGCCAGGCCGCCAGGTCGATCTCACCGCTGGCCAGCCGGCGGTCGAGTATGTCCAGCGCCGACTCACCCGAGCTGCGCGTCGTCCCACCGGCGCTGCCGGGCAGCAGCCGCGAGACCAGCCACACGATCAGCCCGAGCAGGATGAGCCAGAACAAGCCCATGGCAAGCCATCCGACCGGACCCATTCCGCTGCCATACCAACGCATCATGGTGAAATCCTCCTTGATCTGCCCGGCTCCTGCGGGGCATCTCCAGCATGACCCCACAGTGCAGCCTTCCTGGCGAGGAACCATGAAGAATCGATGAAGAAAGTCGGCGGTGCTGGCTGACGGTTGTGGCTAGGAGACGAGGGGTTCGCCGATCAGCTCGATCTCGGCATCGCGCATCGCGGCGATTGCCGCGTCGGTGGTCTCGCGCGCTACCCCAGCCGTCAGGTTGAGCAACACCGTCGTCTCGAAGCCCTCCTCGGCGGCGTCCAGGGCCGTCGCCCGTACGCAGTGGTCGGTGGCGACGCCGACGATGTCAACCTGCTCGATCGCCCTGTCCCGTAACCAGTCGGCAAGAGCCACCCGGCTGTCGCCCTCCGTCGTGAAACCCTCAAAACCGCTGTATGCCGCCGAATGGTGACCCTTGCGGAAGACTGCCTCGACCTGTTCGAAGGCGGCCTCCGCGGCCGGGTGGAAGAGCGCCCCGTCCGTGCCGATCCTGCAGTGAGCGGGCCAGGTGTTGACATAGTCAGGGTCCTCGGCGAAGTGCGCGCCGGGGTCGTCGTGCCAGTCGGCGGTGGCGACGATTGCGGCGTACTCGTTGCCATGGCTGAGAACGTGCTCGCTGATCTTTCGCGCGACCTCGGCGCCTCCGGCCACGGCGAGGGACCCGCCCTCGCAGAAGTCGTTCTGCACATCGACCAGGATCAAGGCTCGAGTGAGGTTGGCGGACACGGATCCAACGCTAGCCGAGGCGGTTCAGCGGCGTTGGTCTTCGAAGTACGTCGGGATGGCCGGCTCGCCCCGCGAGAGCTTGAGCGCGCGGGGCGGCAGCTCGGCGCGCGACAGCTCATGGCGCCTTCGTGCCGACTCCAGGGACAGGTCAGCGACGATCTCGCCGTCACTCATCAGCTCGACCAGCAGGGGTCGGGTGTTGGGTGTGGGATTGCCGTCGTTGGCGGGCATCGTGCCGATCCCGATGACCTCCGCCTCAGCCACGCCGCCGGCGTCGAGCCGTCGCATCGCCCACTTGCGGCCGCCCACCGAGATCTTGTCCTTGCTCACCTTCGCCACGTCGATCAGCTGCCCCGCGTCATCCTCACGGGCCACCAGCTTGTAGACGAGATCGGCCGTGGGCGCTCCGGATCCGGTGACGAGGGCGGTCCCGATGCCGTAGGCGTCGACCGGAGCTGCGGCCAGCGCGGCGATCGAGTGCTCATCGAGATCGGAGGTCACGACGATGCGAGTGTTGTTTGCTCCCAACGCATCCAGCTGAGCGCGGACCTGACGGGCCTGGACAAGCAGGTCGCCCGAGTCGAGCCGGACGGCGCCGAGCCCGACACCGGCGACTTCGACGGCGAGGCTGACTGCAGCCGTGACGTCATAGGTGTCCACGAGCAGCGTGGTGCCCACTCCCAGGCTCGCGACCTGCGCCTCGAACGCCGCCCGCTCGTCGTCATGCAGCAGCGTGAACGAGTGGGCGCTCGTGCCTTTCGTGGGCACACCGTAGGCACGCCCGGCTTCAAGGTTGCTGGTCGTTGCGAACCCCGCGATGTATGCCGCCCGGGCGGCCGCCACGGCCGCCCACTCGTGCGTCCGGCGCGACCCCATCTCGATGCAGGGGCGGTCACCGGCGGCGTTGGTCATCCGGGAGGCCGCCGAGGCAATGGCCGAATCGTGGTTCAGGATCGACAGCAGCAGGGTCTCCAGGACGACCGACTCCGCGAACGTGCCCTCGACCATGAGCAGTGGTGACCGAGGGAAGAAACACTCGCCCTCGGCATACCCGCTGATGTTGCCGGTGAAGCGATAGTCCGAAAGGAAGTCCAGGGTCAGGGAGTCCGCGACGTGGTTCTCGCGCAACCACTCGAGCTCGGAGCCGTCGAACCGGAAGTCGAGGACCGCTTGGAGCAGGCGCCCGGTGCCCGCGACCACGCCGTAACGACGGCCCTCCGGGAGCCTCCTGGCGAACACCTCGAAGATGCAGTGTCGCGACGCCGCGCCACTGTGCAGTGCGGCCCGGAGCATGGTGAGCTCGTAGTGGTCGGTCAGCAGCGCGGTGCTGGTTGGTCCGGTGCTCGGTGGTGTGGTGCTGCTTGGCGCGGTGCTGGTCACAGCTCGCAGCCTATGGTGGAGGCGTGTCCATTGCCCCCGCCGAGCTGTCTCGCACCGAGATTGCCGAGGACACTTCGTTGGACTTGCCCTGGATCACGCTCGTGTGGAACGACCCGGTCAACCTGATGTCCTACGTGACATATGTCTTCCAGACGTACTTCGGCTACTCGCGTGAGAAGGCCGAGAAGCTCATGCTTGACGTCCATCAGAAGGGTCGGGCTGTCGTGTCGAACGGGCCGCGCGAGACGATGGAGCGCGATACCGAGGCGTTGCAGGGCTATGGGCTCTGGGCAACCTTCCAGAAGGATGAGTGAGTGGCAAAAGCGTTCAAGCGCAAGGGTGATCGATTCGTTGCCCGACTCGATGACGTCGAGCGCGAGGTCGTCGTCGGGCTCCTGCAACAGACCCAGGACTTCCTCGAGCCGGTACACCGGGAGCCGACCGGGGATCCGTTCGACGACCTTGTGGCAACCCTCGGAGTACGACCGCTCGGCGACCCGGCGCTCACCCCTCAGGCGCCCTTGGATCCGGCCCTCGAGCGGCTGTTGCCGACCGCCAATCGTGAGGACCCGGCGTTGGCAGCCGAGTTCCGTCGGCTGACCGAGCAGGGTCTGCGTGAGCGCAAGACGGCCAATCTGGCCACGGCGATCGAGGCGCTGCTCGCCGCAGACGGCGACAAGGTCAAGCTGGACCAGGAACAGGCCCAGGCGATGGTGGTCGCACTGACCGACGTACGGCTGCTGCTGGGGGAGCGGCTGGGGCTGCGGACCGACGACGATGCGGATGCACTCCAGGACCGACTCGAGGCGGCGTCAGAGGATGACCCCCAGCTGTACCTAGCGGCTTACTACGACTTCATGACGTGGCTTCAGGAGTCCCTCACCCAAGCCCTCATGTCCTGAGCCAGCAAACCACAGCCACGCTGAAGGAAAACGGGTGCCGGGACGCCCACGATCCTTCGCGATAACCCGGCATTCGTTGTCCACAACCGCCCAACCCCTCGTCCCACCGTTCACACGGGGGCTACACGATCTGGCGCGGATGGTCTCGGGCCGGTCAGGGTGAGCAGATGCAGAGTGCCACGATGAGCCGGGTTGAGGCGTTGGCCGGAGCCCAGTTCGGCATTCTGACCCGGGCCCAGTGTCTGGGTCTGGGGATGACACCTGACGCCATCAGGTGGCTGCTCCGTTCCCGTCGGTGGCGGCGTGTACACCACGGTGTCTATGCCGAACACGTCGGCAGCCTCGACTGGCACGCCCGTGTCAGTGCCGCGTTGTTGTCCTGCGGAGATGGCGCGGTCGCGTCGCATCGCACGGCCGCTCGGCTCCATGGACTGTTGGACCACGACCCCCACGACATTGAGGTGTTGATACCGGCCAACCGCCGCATCATCCGACCAGGGCCGATCACTTTGGCCACTCAGATCTCGGCGCCAAGGCGGATCGCAGCGCCCACCTGGATCGCAGTGGCGACGTGTGTCGAGGTCGCCAGCCGGACGGCATCTTCCTCGTGGCCGTCACGGACCACAGTCGAGCACACCGTGCTGGACATGGCCGAGTGCGGCAGTGCCGACGATGCGATCTCTTGGGTGAGCAAGGCGTGCCAGCGTCGCCGGACGACCACTGCTCGGCTGTCGGAGGCGTTGGGCCAGCGCACCCGTCACCGCTGGCGGGAGCTGTTGGTCGATGCGCTCGGTGACGTGGCAGATGGGGTCGAGAGCGTCCTCGAGTACCGCTACGTCCGACGTGTCGAGCGACCGCACGGTCTGCCCCGGGCGCGGCGACAACGGATCACGGTGATCGGAGGCCGCCGGCGCCGCACCGACAACGAGTACGAGCCCTTCGGCGTTGTCGTCGAGCTTGACGGCCGCGTTGGCCACGAGGGTGACGGCGTGTTTCGTGACCGCACCAGGGACAACGACACGACGATCGGCGGCAAGGTCACGCTTCGGTTCGGATGGGCCGACGTCGACGCGCAGGCCTGTGAGGTGGCCCAGGACGTGGCAGGGCTGCTGTGGTCCCGCGGATGGCGCGGCAAGCTCAAGCGTTGCGGTGCAGGATGCACGCTGAGACCACAGTCACGCTGAGACCACAGTCACGCTGAAGGAAAGTGGGTGCCGGGACGCCCACATTCCTTCGCCCTGACGGGAAATGTGACTGGTCTGTGTGACGGAGCCGACGTCGCGCAGATTCGGGATCGGCGTGCTCCCGCGGCTACGCTCGGCTCCGTGGCTGACGCACCGATCGGGATCTTCGACAGCAGCTTCGGCGGACTGACAGTTGCCCGTGCCGTCCTGGACCAGCTGCCGCACGAGTCCGTCATCTACCTGGGTGACACCGCCCGTCAGCCCTACGGACCGCGTCCGATCGCCGAGATCCGCAAGTTCTCCCTCGAATGCCTCGACCGTCTCGTGGATCGCGGTGTCAAAGCCCTGGTGATCGCCTGCAACTCTGCCTCGGCCGCTGTGCTCCACGACGCTCGCGAGCGCTATGACGTCCCCGTCATCGAGGTCATCCGTCCCGCGGTCCGCCGTGCCGTCGCCGCCACCCGCAACAACAAGGTCGGTGTCATCTCCACGAAGGCGACACATCAGAGCAAGGCCTACATCGACTCGTTCGCCGCAGCCCCGCAGATCACGGTTACGAGCCGGCCCTGCCCGCGGTTCGTAGAGTTCGTCGAGTCCGGTGTCACCTCTGGCGATGAGCTGCTCGCCGTTGCGCGCTCCTACCTCGAGCCCGTCGCGGCCAAGGGCGTCGACACGCTCATCCTCGGATGCACGCACTACCCACTACTGACCGGTGTCATCTCCTACGTGATGGGCGAGAACGTCACCTTGGTGTCCTCGGCCGAGGAGACCGCCAAGGACGTATTCCGTTTGCTTGCCGATGCTCGAATGCTGCGGCCCGACGACCTGCCGCCGCCGAAGCACGAGTTCCTCACGACCGGGGACCCGCAGGAGTTCGAACGGCTCGCCCGCCGGTTCCTCGGGCCCGAGGTCGTGCGCGCCAGTGCCGATTCCATGGCGTCAGAGCGATGAGGCTGACCATCGTCGGGTGCTCCGGATCCTTCGCCGGGCCGAGCTCGCCGGCGTCCTGCTATCTCGTCCAGGCTGAGCACGAAGGTCGCACGTGGAACCTCGTGCTCGACCTGGGCAACGGCGCTTTGGGAGCCCTGCAACGACACATCGACCCGTTGGCCATCGACGCCGTCGTGCTGACCCACCTGCACTCCGATCACTGCCTCGATCTCTGTGGCCTTTACGTGGTCCAGAAGTACTGCCCCACCGTGGTGTCGCCTGGCCGGATCCTCGTCTATGGCCCCCGAGGCACGGACGAACGCATGGCCCGCGCTTACGACATGACGCCGCCGGACGGTATGCACAACGAGTTCGACTTCCGTGAGCTGGTCGATCGTGCGGCAGTCCAAATCGGGCCCTTCACCATCACCCCCCATCTGGTCAACCACCCGGCTGAGGCCTACGGCATCCGGGTCGAGGCCGACGGCAAGGCGCTGGCCTACACCGGCGACACGGACACCTGCGACGGCCTGAAACCGTTGTTCCACAACGCAGCTCTGGTCCTGACGGACTCGGCGTTCGTCGATGGTCGCGATGTTGCACGGGACATCCACCTGTCCGGCAGCCGGGCCGCTCAGGCCGCGGTCGATGCCGGGGGAGTGCAGCGGCTGATGCTCACCCACATCCCCCCGTGGAACGACCCCGCCGTATGCCGTGCCCAGGCAGCCGCAGTGTGGCCGGGCGACGTCGAGCTCGCCGAGCCGGACGCTGTCTACGATCTCTGAACCAGACGTCCTGCACTATTGGTGAGCCGGACGCCGCACACCACCGCCGAACCAGACGCCGTACACGATCTCGGTACTCGAGCGCCTAGCCTTGGGCACATGACTTCCACCAATGTCCGTCACGATGGCCGCAACCCCAACCAGCTTCGCGACGTCGTGATCACCCGCAACTGGCTCGACCACGCCGAGGGCAGCGTCCTCGTGGAGTTCGGCAGGACCCGCGTGCTGTGCGCGGCGTCATTCACCCAGGGCGTGCCGCGCTGGCGTAAGGGCAGCGGCGAGGGCTGGGTCACCGCCGAGTACGCCATGCTGCCGAGGGCCACGAACACCCGCTCCGACCGTGAGTCGGTCAAAGGCCGCATCGGTGGTCGCACCCACGAGATCTCGCGTCTGATCGGTCGCAGCATGCGGGCTGTCGTCGACACCAAAGCGTTGGGGGAGAACACGATCATCCTTGACTGCGACGTTCTCCAGGCTGACGGTGGCACCCGGACCGCAGCGATCACCGGCGCCTATGTCGCCCTAGCCGACGCCATCGAGACCGGGCGTCGAACTGGCGCCATCGGCAAGAACGCCCAACCGCTCAAGGGCTCGGTTGCGGCTGTCAGCGTCGGCGTCGTCAAGGGTGTGCCGCTCCTGGACCTGGACTATCCCGAGGACTCCACCGCAGACACCGACATGAACGTGGTCCTGACGGGGACTGGCGCCTTTATCGAGATCCAGGGCACGGCCGAGGCCGAGCCGTTCGGCCGGGACGTGCTCAACGCGCTGCTCGACCTGGCCACCCGCGGTTGCGCCGAGCTCACCAAGCTGCAGCTGGTGTCCCTTGCGCAGGTCCTCGAGTGACGGTCCCCGAGTGACGAAGATCGTTCTGGCGACCCGCAACGCCCACAAGGTCGTCGAGCTGCGCGAGATCCTGGCCGACCTCGTGGTGGAGATCGGCGTCGAGATCGTCGGTGTCTCCGAGTTCCCCGACGTCGAGGACGTCGTGGAGGACGGCGTCACGTTCGCCGAGAACGCGACCCTCAAGGCCGTTGCCGTGGCCAGGGCGACCGGGCTGCCCTCGATCGCCGACGACTCCGGTCTGGCGGTGGACGTCCTTGGTGGCGCACCGGGCATCTTCAGCGCCCGCTGGGCAGGGGCACATGGCGGCGACCGCGCCAACGTCGACCTCCTGCTCAGTCAGCTCGACGACGTCAGGGACGAGCACCGTGCGGCCGGGTTTGTCTGCGCGGCGGCCCTGGCGATGCCCGACGGCAGGGTATTCCTCCGCGAGGGGCAGGTGCGCGGCACGCTGACCCGGGCGCCACGTGGCTCCAACGGTTTCGGTTACGACCCGATCCTGCAGGTGGATGGCGACACGCGCACGCTCGCGGAGTATGACAGCGACCAGAAGAACGCGATCTCTCACCGCGGCAAGGCTCTTCGCGCGTTGGCCGCTGATCTGCGAGAAGTCCTCGGCTGAATTGCGAGGCGTGCTCGGATGACGTGCACGATGGGTTCGACGACTGTTAGCAGCCTGTAATGGACAAGAAGACTGCAGACACGGGGCGTCATGGCACGATTCTCAGATGAAGCGGTCGTGGTCGGCGCTCGTCGGCATCGTCGCCGGGGCGCTGACGTTGGGTGTCGCCGAGCTGCTGGCCGGTCTGATGACCAGAACCGGGCTCGCGACCGGCACCCCGTCGCCGGTGGTCGCGGTCGGCGGCGTGTTCGTCGATCACACCCCTCCGTGGTTGAAGAACTTCGCGGTCTCGACCTTCGGCACCAACGACAAGCTGGCTCTGTTCATCGGGATGGCGGTGGTCCTCACCGCGGCCTGTGCGGTCATGGGAGTCCTTGGGGCACGGCGGCAGACGGCGGGCCTGGTGGTCTTTGTCGTGGTCGGCGCTATCGGAGCGCTGGCGGTTGTCTCACGGCCCCATTCAGGCAGCTTCGACATCCTTCCCACCATGATCGGCATCGCTGCCGGTCTCTGGGCTTTGTCGGCGTTGTGGCCGCAAGGGGCCAAGGCGTCCACCGGGACCAGCATCGACCGCCGTCGCTTTCTCGTGGGGGGCGCTGGCGTCGCCGCCGCTGCAGCCACAGCCGCCGCGATCGGTCAGTCGCTTGGGCAGCGCGCAGCACAAGCGGCTGAATCCCGTTCTGCCATAAGGCTTCCCAAGGCCGCCAGTCCGGTTGTCATTTCCCCCGGCGCGCAGCTGGACGTCAAGGGCATCACGCCATACGTCATGCCTAACGAGGCCTTCTACCGCATCGACACGGCGCTGGTCGTGCCGCAGCTCGACACCGCGGGCTGGTCGCTGAAGGTTCACGGGATGGTCGACCAAGAGGTCACCATCGACTGGGCGACCCTGCTCACCAAGCCGATGCAGGATGCGCTCGTCACGTTGATGTGTGTCTCGAACGAGGTGGGGGGCGATCTGACCGGTAACGCGGTCTGGACCGGATGGCCGGTGCGGGAGCTGTTGAAGATGGCAGGTCCCCAGCCGGGCGCAGACATGGTGTTGTCGACCAGCATCGACGGGTGGACCGCCGGTACGCCGCTGTCCGTGCTGACCGACGACCGCAATGCCCTGCTCGCCATTGCCATGAATGGCGAGCCGTTGCCCCTGGAGCACGGGTTCCCGGTGCGGATGGTGGTCCCGGGTTTGTATGGCTATGTCTCGGCGACCAAGTGGGTGACCGAGCTGAAGGTGACCACGTTTGCCGACGACGAGGGCTACTGGACGCCTCGGGGCTGGTCGGCGCGCGGCTCGGTCAAGACCGAGTCGCGTATCGACGTCCCGCGCAGCGGCGACCGGGTCAAGGCCGGGACGGTGGCTGTCGCGGGGATCGCCTGGGCGCAACATCGCGGGATCAAGGCGGTCGAGGTGCGGGTGGACGACGGCCCATGGCAGGCGGCGCGCTTGGCAGAGGAGCCCACCGTCGACTCGTGGCGTCAGTGGGTTCTGCCATGGCAGGCGGTCAAGGGAAGCCACACGATCACGGTGCGGGCCACCGACGCCGAGGGCACTGTGCAGACCGAGGCTCAGGCGCCCCCTGCGCCCGACGGTGCCACAGGTTGGCACACCATCACGGTCAACGTCGACTGACACATCGGTGCATTTACCGACGGCAGGCAAAAGGGGCAGGTGCCTCCTGTCGACTACGGTGTGGCCTGGGGGTCTGTGGCGGCTGTGGCCGGTGGGGGCTCGGGTAATTATCCTCGACCTTGGGAAGTGGCCGTTGTGAGCCGTCGTCTCGTCACCATCCTCGTTGTAGCGGCCGGTCTGGTCCTGGTGCCAGGCACCGCGGCAACCGCGGCAGCTGCGCCAATCGGCGCCACGACCCGTGTCAGCGTCGCCACCGGCGGCACCCAGGCCAGCGGCCACAGCAGCAGATCGGCGATCAGCGCCAACGGCCGCTACGTCGCCTTCTCCTCGGGGGCGAGCAACCTGGTGGCGGGTGACACCAACGGCGTGGAGGACGTGTTCGTGCGCGACCGGGTCAGCGGCGCCACGACCCGTGTCAGCGTCGCCACCGACGGCACCCAGGCCAACGGGGGCACCGGCGGCAGCAGCGCACCGGCGATCACGGCCGATGGCCGCTACGTCTCCTTCTTCTCGTGGGCCTACAACCTGGTGGCCGGTGACACCGACAACGTGGGGGACGTGTTCGTGCACGACCGGCTCACCGGCGCCACGACCCGGGTCAGCGTCGCCACCGACGGCAGTCAGGCCAACAGCGACAGCGTGACGTCGGGCGACAATGAGACACCGTCAATAAGCGCCGATGGCCGCTACGTCGCCTTCCACTCGTGGGCGAGCACCTTGGTGCCCGGCGACACCAACTTTGACCCGGACGTGTTCTTGCACGATCGGGTCACCGGCGCCACGACAAGGGTCAGCGTCGCGACCGGCGGCGCCCAGGTCAACGGCGGCAGCTACCAACCGGCGATCAGCACGGACGGCCGCTACATCGCCTTCTACTCGGCGGCGAGCAACCTGGTGGCCGGTGACACCAATGTCACCGGCGATGTATTCGTGCGCGACAGGGTCTCCGGCGCTACGACCCGGGTCAGCGTCGCCACCGGTGGCAGCCAGGCCAACGGTTTCAGTGGCAGAGTGGCGATCAGCGCCGATGGCCGCTACGTCGCCTTCAACTCGGATGCGACCAACTTGGTGGCCGGCGACACCAACGGCAGAGTGGACGCGTTCGTGCGCGACCGGGTCGCCGGCGCCACGACCCGGGTCAGTGTCGCCAACGGCGGTGCCCAGGCCAACGACCACATCCAGGCGGTCGATGCGCCGGCGATCAGCGCTGATGGCCGTTACGTCGCCTTCGGTTCGTGGGCGAGCAACATGGTGACAGGTGACACGAACGGCAAACAGGACGTGTTCGTGCGCGACCGGGTCGCTGGCGCCACGACAAGGGTCAGCATCGCCACCAGCCGCGCCCAGGCCAACAGCGACAGCTTCGTGGGAACGATGAGTGGCAATGGCCGCCACGTCGCTTTCTGGTCGCAAGCAAGCAACCTGGTGGCCGGTGACACGAACGGCAAACAGGACGTGTTCGTGCGCGACCGGCTCGCGCCGGCCACCCCCTTCGGTGACTTCAACGGTGACGGCTGGCCGGACGTCATCGCCCGGCAGACATCCAGCGGCTCGCTGTATCTCTACCGGGGTAACGGAACGGCGTTCGTCGGCAGCATCCGGATCGGCACCGGCTGGAGCTCCATGAACTCGATCGCCCGCTTTGGTGACTTCAACCGGGACGGCCACGAGGACGTCATCGCCCGCGATAGCGCCACCGGCGCACTGTGGCTCTACCGGGGCACCGGGGCTGGTTTCTCGTCGCGCGTGAAGATCGGCAGCGGGTGGAGCGGCATGCGTGAGATCACCCCGGTCGGTGACCTCACCGGAGATGGGTACCCCGACCTGCTCGCGGTCCGGGCCTCGACCGGGTACCTGTTCCTCTACTCAGGGCGGGGTGCCTCTCTGGGTGCCGGGCGCCAGGTCGGGGGCGGCTGGAACGCGATGAGCGAACTCGCGGGCGTGGGGGACTTCAACCGCGACGGTCACGTCGACCTGATCGCCCGCCGCAGTGCCACCGGCGAGCTCTGGCTCTACCGGGGCACCGGCAGCGGTTTGGGCTCGGGGGTGCGGGTTGGCACCGGCTGGAACGGCATGCGCGACCTGGTTGGCGTCGGCGACTTCGACCGTGACGGCTTCATGGACCTGACCGCTGTCGAGAGCGCCACCGGCAACCTGCTCAGGTATCCCTGGCGCGGCACCTCGTTCGGGACACCGGTGCTCCTCGGCAGTGGCTGGACCACAGCCATGGGGCCGTTGCTCTGACGGCCCGACTGTGGACGGCGCGATGGCGACGGGGAGCGCCGGCGACAGTAAGAGGCCGGGTGCCTATGCGTCGAGGTCGCGGACCTGGCCTCGGCCGGACTTCGTCTGGCCGCGCTGCTTCTTGGCCTCGAGCCGTCGCCGTTGGGATCCTCGGGTCGGTTTGGTTGGCCTGCGGCTCGGTGGCGGTGGGGCAAGCGCACTTCGCAGGATCGCCACCAGCCGTTCGCGCGCAGCGACGCGGTTCTGTCGCTGGGACCTCTGTTCCGACGCCGTGATGATCAGGTCGCCATCAACGAGACGCTGGCTGAGTGAAGCCACCAGTCGTGACCTCTGGTCGTCGGTGAAAGCGCCCGACTGCAGCGGAGCGAACCTCAGCTCGACCTTGCTGTCCGTGGTGTTGACGCTCTGACCGCCTGGGCCGGACGATCGCGAAAAGCGTTCTCGCAATTCGTGGTTCGGGATCACCACGCCGCCGCGAAGGCCCGGGCCATGCCCGATGCGCAGGTCGTGGCCCGGCTCGCTCGATGTCGAGGTCATGGGTGACCAAGCCCTGTCATGGGCGACAACCCCCGTATGGGTGACGATTCTTCGCTGGTGCGGCCGGTGAGACTCGAACTCACACTGTCAGGTACCTAAAACCTGTGCCTCCTGCCAATTGGGCTACGGCCGCTCGACCGCCATCATAGGGTCCGCCCGCTGCCAGACCGTCTCGGCGCAACAAGCGAGGGTTGGTATGCCGGGTCAGTCGAGCCCGAGGGCCTTGCCTAGGGAGGCGACGTGACCGGTGGCCTTGATGTTGTACTTCGGCAGCGTGACGTTGCCGTCCGCGCCGACGACGATGGTCGACCGGATCACGCCGGTCACCTTCTTCCCGTAGAGCGTCTTCTCGCCGTATGCCCCGTACGCGTCCATGACCGCCCTGTCGGTGTCCGAGAGCAGGGGGTACGTCAAGGACTCCTTCTCGACGAACCTGGCCAGTTTGTCCGGCTTGTCCGGGCTGATACCGACGACGTCGTATCCCGCCTTCTGCAACCGGACCAGCGAGTCGCGGAAGTCGCACGCCTCCTTGGTACATCCCGGTGTCATGGCTGCGGGGTAGAAGAAGATGATCAGGTTGCGACCCACGAAGTCGCTCAACGACACGGACCGGCCGGCATGGTCAATGAGTGTGAACGCCGGTGCGGTCTCGCCGGTTTCGAGGCGGGGCATGGGGGAGTCCTTCCGATGGATGCGACGGGCTGATCACCCGGATGCGTGGTCCCAGTCTGCGTTATGGTCGTGTTGAGACCGCATCGCACGACCCGATCGCACGACCCGATCGCATAGAGGAGTGAATCGTATGGGCGAGCAGACCAGCACCTCCCCGGCCGCCATCGAGGCCGAGATCGTCGAGACCCGTGCCCGGCTGGCCAGCACCATCGACGAGCTGGCGATCCGTGCCCAGCCCAAGGAGATCGCGCGCCGACAGGCCGAATCCGCCAAGGCCAAGTTCATCGAGGCCACCCACACGCCCGAGGGGGACCTACGCGTGGAGCGCGTCGGTGCGATCGCGGCGGGTTCGGCCGTGCTGTTGGGGTTGGCCATCCTTCGACGTCACCGCCATCACGGTGGGCGTGGCCATCGCAGCCGTGGCTAGGGGCGTTCCCCCTGCGGGTGATGACCGCCTGCCGATCCGGATGCTGCACGACCGCGTGCTCGTCTCGACCGAGGGAGAGGCCGGCGAACGTCAGACCGGCGGCGGCCTGGTGATCCCCGCGACAGCCAGCATCGGCAAGCGACTGGCCTGGGCCACCGTCGTCGCGATCGGGCAGCACGTGCGGCAGATCCAGGTCGGGGACCGCATCCTGTATGACCCCGAGGACCGGGCCGAGGTCGAGCTGCAGAGCAAGGGCTACGTCCTGCTGCGAGAGCGTGACATCCACGCGGTGGCCGAGCCAAGGGTCGAGGCCGACCCGACCGGCCTCTATCTCTGACGTCTCCACACGCCCTCTGAGGTCTCCACACGCCATGCGTCCCAACACTCTGGGGCTGCACGCTGCACCCCGCAGAGGGCTGTTGGTTATCCGACGCTGGCCCGGGCCTTGACGAAAGCAGCCACACAGGCTCGGACGTCGTCCTCGCTGTGGGCCGCCGACAGCTGCACTCGGATACGTGCCTTGCCTTGGGGCACAACGGGATAGGAGAAGGCGATCACGTAGATGCCGTCTGCCAGCATGGCGTCGGCGACTGCGGACGCCATACGCGCGCCGTCCTCACCGGGGAACATCACCGGGGTGATCGGGTGTGTTCCCGGCAGCAGGTCGAAGCCGGCCTCGGTCATCAACGAGCGGAACAGTGTCGTATTGCGGGTCAACGCCGCTCGTCCCTCGTCGGACTCCGCGGCCAGGCCAAGGGCGGCCATGGACCCGGCCACCACGCTCGGGGCCACGGCGTTCGAGAACAGGTAGGGGCGAGACCGTTGGCGCAGGAGGTCAACGATCTCCTGGTGTGCTGCCACATATCCGCCCGATGCGCCGCCGAGGGCCTTGCCCAACGTGCCGGTGAGGATGTCGACACGGTCCATGACGTCGAAGAGCTCATGTGTGCCGCGGCCGCCCTTGCCGACGAAGCCAACCGCGTGGGAGTCGTCGACCATGACCAGGGCGTCGTACCGATCGGCGAGGTCGCAGATCTGGTCCAGCGGTGTGAACGAGCCGTCCATCGAGAACACGCCGTCGGTGACGACCACTCGGCGACGGGCGCTGGCTGCGGATCTCAGCTGGGTCTCGAGATCGGCCATGTCCGCATTCTTGTAACGCAGGCGCTGGGCCTTGCACAGGCGGATCCCGTCGATGAGCGATGCGTGGTTCAGCTCGTCGGAGATGATCGCGTCCTCGGCGTCGAAAAGGGTCTCGAAGACGCCGCCGTTGGCGTCGAAGCACGACGAGTAGAGGATGGTCGCCTCGGTGCCGAGAAAGGCGGAGATCTTCGCCTCGAGCGCGGTGTGCAGGGTCTGCGTGCCGCAGATGAAGCGGACACTGGCCATGCCAAAGCCCCACTCCTGCAGCGCATCTGAAGCGGCAGCAACGACCTTCGGATGGTTGGCGAGGCCCAGATAGTTGTTGGCACAGAAGTTCACCGCGGCGACCTTGGCGGTCGTGATGTGGGCCGATTGGGCCGAGGTGAGCTCGCGCTCGCTCTTGTACAGTCCGGCTGCCGTTATCTCCTGCAGGGTGGCGGCCAGCTGGTCTTTGAACGTTCCGTACATCAGATATCTCTCTTCGTTGCTCGTGCTGAGTTCGTCAGTAGCGCTGAGTCCTGGAATCGCGTTCTTCAGTAGCGCTGAGTCCTGGAATCCACGAGGGTCAGCTCTCGTCCAGGACACGGGAACCTCAGCTCCAGTCCAGGACGACCTTGCCGCACTGGCCTGATCGTGCTGCGTCGAAAGCGTCCTGCCACTGCTCGGCGGGGTAGTGGTGGGTGATGACCGAGCGCACTGCCTTGCGCAGGGTCTCCGACGTTGCCAGCATCGCGCTCATGGCATACCAGGTGTCGTACATTTCGCGGCCGTAGATGCCCTTGATGGTGATCATGTGGGTGATCACCTTGCCCCAGTCGATGGAGTACGCGTCCGTCGGCAGTCCGAGCATCGCCACCCGTGCCCCGTGGTTGAGGTTGGTGAGCATCTCCGCCATGGCCAAGGGACTGCCGGACATCTCGAGCCCGATGTCGAAGCCCTCGCGCATACCGAGCTCGTGTTGTGCCTCCGCCAGTGTGGTGCGCGAGACGTTGACCGTCAGGTCCGCGCCGGCAGCCTTGGCGAGCTCGAGCCGGTAGTCCGAGACGTCGGTGACCACGACGTATCGCGCCCCGACATGGCGTGCGATGGCAGCGGCCATGATCCCGATCGGGCCTGCGCCGGTTACCACGACGTCCTCACCCGCCAGAGGGAAGGACAAGGTCGTATGCACCGCATTGCCCAGCGGGTCGAACACCGCGCCAAGGTCGGGGTCCATGTCGTCGGGCTGCACCCACACATTGCCCGCCGGGATCACCACGTAGTCGGCGAAAGCACCGTCACGGTTGACCCCCACGCTCGACGTCCGGATACAGACATGGCGTCTGCCCGCCCTGCAGTTGCGGCAGGTCCCGCAGACGACGTGCCCCTCACCAGACGCCTTCTGCCCGACGGCGACGGACGTGACGTCCTGGCCGATCTCGACGACCTCGCCGAAGAACTCATGACCGATCACCAGGGGTGGTTTCACCACCGATGCTGCCCAGTCGTCCCATGACTCGAGGTGCAGGTCCGTGCCGCACAAGCCGGCTCGTTGGACACGGATCTTCACGTCATCGGGGCCGACCGTCGGTTCGGGGCGCTCCATCAGCTCGAGACCTGGACCGGCGGTGTGCTTCACCAAAGCTCTCATGGACCCGATCCTCGCAGAGGACGAAAGTCCCGTCGTCACCGCGGGTTTGGGTACGCAAATATACGTCACTGGACGGTGGACCCAGGGTGACAGAAGGAGAATGATGTCGCCCATGGTCGACGAACGCGAAAGCTCCGAGTCCTCGACTGTGGTGGACCGGTCGGAGGGGTTCGGGGAGCGGTTGCTCGGTTCGTTGATTGACCGGGCGCACCGGATGCCGCCGCACATGATCGCCCCGCTCATCGAGCAGGAGATCGCGATCATCGGAGGGCGGGATGTCGAGGTTCTCCTTCAGGACTACGACCAGATGACGTTGGTGCCACTGCCAGGAGAGCGGCTGCTGAAGGGTGACCCACAGCCGATCGACGAGTCGACGGCCGGCCGCGCCTTCAAGACTGACGTAGCCATCGAGGAGGCACAGGCCGACGGGGTGCGGATCTTCGTCCCGTTGCTTGATGGCACTGATCGGGTCGGCGTCCTCGTCTTCACGCTCGACGCCGTCGACGACAATGATCGGCGGTTGACTCGACGGCTGGCTGGCCTCGTCGCCGACATACTGATTACCAAGAGCATGTACACCGACCGTTTCTTCCAGGCCCGGCGACGGCAGCCGATGAGCCTGTCCGCCGAGATGCAGTGGCAGCTGCTCCCGCCGCTGATGATGTCCACGCCACAGGTTGCCATCGCCGGCGCACTGGAACCGGCCTATGACGTTGCCGGGGACAGCTTCGACTACGCCCTCAACGACGACGTCCTGCACCTGGCCATGATCGACGCGATGGGCCATGGACTGAGCGCGGCGGTTATGGCGACCCTGGCCATGGGTGCCTACCGGCATGCCCGCCGCCTCGACGTCGGTCTGGATGGTCTCTACGCGGCCATGGACGAGGCGATTGCCGGCCAGTTCGGTGCAGACCGGTTCGTGACTGCTCAGATGGCCCGGCTGGATGTCCGATCGGGGCTGCTGCAATGGGTCAACGCTGGACATCCAACGCCGCTGCTCCTCCGGGACCCTCACCTCGTGGCCGAGCTCACCAGCCCCACGACCCTGCCGGTCGGCTTTGGCGGGGCGACGCCGGTGGTCAGTGAGAGATCGCTGGAGCGGGGTGACCGGGTGTTGTTCTTCACCGACGGCGTTATCGAGGAGGACCGGACCAGCGGCGGAGCGTCCGGCGAGACACGGCTGAGGACCCTTGTCGAGCAGATCAGCACAAACCAGGATCCGGTTCAGGAGACGGTGCGGCTTCTCTCCAAGGCGCTCATGCTCGAACGAGATGGCGTCACCAGCGACGATGCGACGCTGCTTCTGCTCGAATGGCGCGGGGGAACCGCCGAAAACCTCGCCCCCATCGACGAGGCGGTGTCCCCGACCAGCTGATCCGGGAGCCATCGGCGGGCCTTGTGATTGTGGCGTGCGTCCGATAGGCGGGTGTCAGATTGTGGTGCTCAGCGTGGTTCTCGGCGGCGGTCAATCCGACCGTCCTCGGCGGGGCCGTACAGCTCGCCCTCTTTTCGGGGTACGTGGTTCCCGCATACGACACACCGCCACCCGGTCTCATGGGCAGCGTACTTGTGGCCGCCCGAGGCGCACGCCTGGTCAACGCGGCGCACTTCCTTCGCACCGAGAGCCGCCCGAGCCTTGCGGGCCGCGACGGACCTGATGATGGCGATGCCGGCGACCACCACGCTGACCGCGAGGACTGCCACCAAGATCGTTGGGGTCATGAAAGCCGGTCCGGTACCCGGAGCACCAAGAAGCGCATGCCTCGACCTCTGTCTGCAGATGTCGCGAGGTCCTTACGTGGGCCCGCCTACGGCGAGGAGCATAGCCCGACCAGGGCCACGCCCGCTTGTTGGGACGACCGCGGGAGGTGTGAACGTCGATTCGCGATCGTATGCCGCAACGCCAGTCTCGACACCCGTCCTTGAGGGCCAGGTCGATGGCTTCTGAGCTGTGTCCTCGACGGCCCTGTCCGGTGGCGGCAACGTGACGCCAAAGCCGGCGACGGCCAGACGCAACAGGACCCGTCCCGGCTGGAGCAGGTCCGCGATCTTCGCGGCGCTGAGCAGCTCGAGCTCCGCGAGCCGGACGGCATACTCCTTCGGCCCTCCGAGGCGCGCGTCGTGGAGCTCGAGGGTGTTGTGCCAGACCTTCTGTCGCGCCTCGCGGAGGAACCGTTTGGAGCCCAGCCTGTTCAACGGCCTGAGAAGTCGGTCGAGCATGGCCGCGCCACCCATTGCCGTCAGCTCGTCATCCTCTGCGGCGACCCTGGACTCGAGAACCTTGTCGATGCGTTCGTGATCGCGTCGACGCCGGTCTATCACGATGGGATGGGTGAAGTCGTCGTCGCTGATGACGCCCAGCAGAGCTTGCGGCAGGTCGTAGTTCACATGAGCGTTGATGCCCAGAAGGACGTGGCGCAGTGGGTGGAGGTCGGGCGATGCGGTGAAGGCCAGTCGCCAGGGGCGGGCGACCTTTCCGCCGCCGTCGAGCTCGGTGTCCAGAGCGGTCAGGTAGAGGTCGGCGAAGACGACGTCCCAACGCTCCACCCATTCGGGATCCTCGAAGGAGGTTCTTTCGATGGCCTCACCGACCGCACGTGTGGTGCGCAGGTAGGTCGAGACGAACACACGCTGATGACTGAGCCGCGCAGGGAGTCGGTCCAGGCGCTCCTGCATGTCGGCCACCACGGCCGCGATGGACGGCGCCGAGGGGTCGCTCGCGGGCTGGCTGGCTGGGGATCGTCATTGTCCGTGCTGCTCTATTGCACCATTGGACGCTTTTGGTTGGTTGTCATTGCTGGTTGTTCAACGATGAGGCGAAGAGCAGGCGCGATGGTGACCAGACGGCCGCCTGTCAGAGGGTACGTGGGGTCTCTCGGCTGGGAGTGGCCCAGCGTGCAAAGTCCGATCGCCAGATAGTGGTGCTCACCGGGGTTCTCGGCGGCGCTCTTGTCGACCGTCCTCGGCCCGGCCATAGAGCTCGCCTTCATGGCTGGACACGTGGTTACCACACGTGGCGCAGCGGTACCCGGTGTTGAATGCGTGGTAGTTGTGGCCGCCAGCGGCGCACTCTTCGTGGATGCGCCGGACCGGCTCGTTCGGCGCGGGTCGAGGCTTGGTCCGCGTCTTGCCGACCGCGAGGAACTTGCCGATGCCCCATTTCGCTGGATTCACCTCATGCTCCCATGGTCAGCAACGACTTCGGCCCGTCGAGCGAACGCCACTGCAATGACGACCGAGTGGACGTTGAGCTTGTCCAGGATGTTTTGGATGTGGGTGCGGACGGTGTGCGGCGAGATGTGCAACAGAGGACCAATCTCGTTTCGGGACATCCCCTCGATCAGGCAGTGCAGAACCTCGAGCTCCCGCGCAGTGAGGAGCGCGATGGCTTCGGCCGCAAGTGTGGAGGTACTGCGTCCCTCCGACAGCGAGCCCAAGGTTCGGGTCCATAAAGCGGCCGGCAGGTCTGTCTTGTCACCTTCCGCTCTCCGGACCGCGGTGCGCGGTGACTCGATGGCGCTCTGCTCGGCCGCCCGGGCGTCGCAAGCGGTCGTTGCGGTCGTTGCGGTCGTTGCGCCGAAGACTTGGGCAACCTCCGTCCATGAACGGGGGCGCAACCACAGGTATCCCTGTGCCTGGTCGCACCCTGCGTCCACCAGCCAGTCGGCGACGTCCTGCCACTCCACGCCCTCGGCGGTGACCGAACATCCGAGGCTGTGGCCGAGATCGATGAGCGCGCGCACCTTGGCGCGGTCCTGTTCGTTGCCCGGCAGGGCGGCTACGAACATGCGGTCGATCTTGACCTCCGACACCTTGAGGATGCGCAGCTGGGACAGACTCGGGTAGCCGATGCCGAAGTCGTCGATGGACATCGAGATGCCCTGTGCGGCGAGCGCACCGACGACCTGTCCGGCCCGTTCGGTATCGAACGCCAACTCCGTCTCGGTCACCTCGAGGTGGAGCCGGTCTGGTCGCACTCCCGCCTCCGCCAGGATCTGGCCAACGGTGTCGGCGAACTCCAAGGACCCGAGGTCTGCGGCGGAGATGTTGACCGCGACCTTCCAGTCGCGGCCGACCGCCGTCCACGCCTTGTAGTCGGCAAGCGCGCGTCGCAGCACCCAGCTCGTCAGGGACTCCATCAGCTCGGAGTGCTGCGCTGCCACGGGCAGGAACTCCGCCGGCATCAGCAGCCCCCTTTCGGGGTGTTGCCAGCGCACGAGGGCCTCCAGGGAACTGACCCGGCCGGCGCCGAGCTCCATCGTGGGCTGGTAGTGGACCATAAGCTGGTCGAGATTCAGCCCCTCGCGCAGTTCGTCCAGCATCACCAGCGCGTGAGTCGCGTGTTGTGGGGTCGCGGAGTCGGCCGGGCTGGGCCTGCCGATGCCGACGGCCAAAATGACCGCGACGGCCAAAATGACCGCGACGAGCGCCCAGGAGATCGTCGGGGTCATGAGGATCGGTACCCCCAACCACCAGGAATGCTCATGCCCAGCTCCTGTCTTCCACGAGACCACTCCGTGGGCCCCGCCTACGTAAAAACCCGTGGAGACGACCATTGACATACGTCAATTGCTCTAGTATACGCGCGTCCGCTGAGGCCACGCTGGTGTTTCGCACATCGTGCTCGAAGTAAGCCTGGGGTCCGCGAAGCGCCGGGCGCAGCCCGGCGCCCTTGATCTGCCCGTCTGTCCCAAAGATGAGCTGAGCGACCTGGACTTGGAAGTCGGTCAAGGCCAGTGGCTGCTACCCATCGAAGAGGGAGGTCACTGGGGTGCCTGCGCGGAGTCGACGACGTCGGACCAGGCGGTCCGAAGATCTCGGGGGAGAACAAGGCTGTTCCACGAGTCGACGAGCAGGGCGCCGTCGATGTAGGTCAGAACGTCCTGGGGGGTACCCTCGCGGAGCACGATCTCGTACACGCGTGCCCGTCGATCGCGCTCAGCGAGCCTGAACTCTCGGTTGGGCTGTGACCAGTTCAGGTGCAGGGGCAAGGTGATGGTGGCAAGGGCCTGGCGCAGCGGCAGTCGCGGCAGGCTGGTCGGCACGAGGGTGGTGCGTCCGCGGGAGGGGGCGCGTTCCACGAATTTGACCTGCGGCACCGCCGTCAGCTGCTGTCCGGCCGCGGCCAGGGGCCGGGCGACTGGAACTACACCCTGCTGCCTCGCGACACGCCATAGCCACTGAACTTTAATTCTTCGAGAGCCCTTAGTTCGGGTACTGCTGCGTGTGGATCACAGGACCAGTGTGCCGTGAGGTGTCGTGAGGGAATTGAACCCCCAACCCGCTGATTCGGACTACTCAGTTGTCGTTAGTTGTGGAAACCATTGCGCCACAACGAAATCACGCGATTCTCACCACTGGACGTCCATGGTCAGTTGTCGTTGTTTGTCGTCAAAAGATGTGGCGAAAAGCGTGTGTGATGGCGACTAGACGCTCGCCTGGCACGGGGTTCGTGGGAGCCTACTGCTGGGAGTGGCCCAGCACCCTAGCCACGACTCGCGCTTCGCTGATGTGGTGTGCGACATGACCCTGCGGGTCCCAGAACTAGGGATCGACTCCGTCGTCACGAACCTCGCAGCTTGGGGACGAGAACACCCCCCTTCCGCCTCAGCGCTCGAGAACGTGCCATCCCTAATGGTCCTTCGTGGGCGCTGAGGGCTTGGGGGCCTGGGGGCCTGGGGGCCGCCTGATGGTGGCAAACGCAGACCCTCCCTCGTCCCAAGCGCCTGTAACCCAACCGGCGTTGTCTGGTCTCTGATTCTGCGGCTGCTGGTTCATCTGCGTTACCAGCCGCTGCTGGTGTCCTGCGCGGGTCCATGTGCATCGGTTGACTCCGGTCACAGTCTGCAGGCTCCTTGCAGGGCCAGGGACACGTACGGCGTAACTATCAGGACGATTGCAGCCGTCATTGCCACCAGGGCGCCGCCGGTCAGTGCCACGCACCACCCCGAAGGCGGCGTGGGCGCCGCCGCAAGACGGCGCGCGCGCCAGCGGGTGCCCGTCTGCGCGCTGTGCAGGGCGAGTGCCGGCGTGTCGAGGACGGCGGAGGACCCGGGTCCGCTCAGCGCGAGCAGGGCCCCGGCCAGAGCGCGAATGCTGCTCGCTCGGCGGGCAACGTCGTCGGCGGCCATCTCGGCGTAGGTCCCTACTGCTAGGGCCGCGGCGGCGATCAACGGCACCCAGCCGAGGACTCCCCGCAGGCTGTGCAGTGCCCCTAGCAGCGCGTGATGGCGCTGCTTGATGTGTGCCCGTTCGTGGGAGAGGACCGCGATGAGCTCGTCACGACTCAGCGCATCGAGCGCGCCGCGGGAGATGACGATGTGGGCGCGGCGCGTGGGGAGGCAGTAGACCGCTCTCTCTGAGGTCGGTAACACCCAGACCTGGGTTCCGTGCAGACGCCGCTGTTCGGCCACTGCGGTCAGAGCACTGAGATGCGTCCGGAGATGCTCACGTGAGCGAACGCGACGCACGGTTGCGTTGGTGATCAGCCACGTGCCCAGGAACAACGGGACGAGCAGCATCGCGAACACGGGCACATCGGTGGTCCACATCTGCGACTGAGCCGGGAAGGGGTTCGCCGCCGCGAGGCACCGCTTACAGACAGCGCCGACCCGTCCGGGCAGCCCTGGGCCGGTAAAGATCCAGGTCAAGAGCGGACCCAGCGCGAGGAAAGCGAGGGTCCACACGGCCGCTGAGACCGCCCAGATCGTGATCCCAAGCCGTGGGCGCGCACTGAAGGTCGGGGTGGGTCCGCCGAGCACGCGGGGTCCGATCGTCGCCCCTGCAACGAGGAGCACCAGGAGCGCCAGGGTCAGCGCCAGGGGAATCACGGCGCCGGCGGAACTGTGGGGCCAGACGGCCCAAGTCTGGACTCGTGGGCGGGGTTGACGAGGAGCTCACGCAGAAGGGTTGCATCCTCCTCGGACATCGTCTCCACGAAGTGCAGGAACGACGCCGCCGGGTCCTCGCTGATGGTCAGTGCCTGTGCCATCAGCCCCGCCGCATACTGGCTTCGCGTTTGCAGCGGCCGGTAGGCCCAGCTGCGATCGTCACTGATCCGCTCGACCATCCCCTTCTTCACCAGGTTGGTCAGCACCGTCGCTACCGTCGTGTAGGCGAGGGTATGTGACGTCACGCGTTGAAGGACGTCGCGGGTCCGTAGTTGCTCGGGACAGTCCCACAGGATGTCCATAACCTTCTGCTCGAGCGCGCCCAGGCGAGGAATCGCGCTGCGTGGCTCACGCACGGGCCAACACCGAGGGCTTCGTCGCGCACAGGACCTGCCCAGGCAGCCGCCCTAGAAGGGCGCCCGCGGTCGTCAAGAGGGCAGCCTCCAGCGTGCGCCGGGACTCGGACGTGGATCTGTCCGTGAGCATGTCCCTACTATGCCGCATAGAGTGCAGAGGGGTAGCTGATTGTGGTCCTCAACACATCCTGCTGTCGCCGGGAGCTACTACTGTCTATAGTACCGGGAACTACTACTTTCTATAGTAGGAGAGTCTCCGGTCTCTTTGGGCCGGTCACGGTCCTGGGAGATGCGCATGGGAGTCGGAACCGTCAAGTCGGCCAGTCCGCAGTGGGGGATGGTCATCGACCTCGCCAAGTGCGTCGGGTGCGACTCGTGCACCGTCGCCTGCAAGGTGGAGAACCGCACGCCTCCGGGGGTGAGCTTCAACGTCGTGCTCGAAGAAGAGGTCGGCGTGTTCCCGAACGTCCGGCACGTCAACATTCCGCGCCCGTGCATGCAGTGTGAGAACCCGCCGTGCGTGGCGGTGTGCCCGGTGTCGGCCACCTACAAGCGCGAGGACGGGATCGTCGTCATCGACGCCGACCGGTGCATCGGGTGCAGGTACTGCATCGCGGCCTGCCCGTATGGTGCCCGTTCGTTCGACTTCGGCGACAGCTACGAAGGCGAGATGCAGGGCGCGAACGCGGTGACCGCGCCGGACTACGGCAAGAGCCATGGCGCCCGGGGCGGCTCGAAGGCCCCGATCGGGACGGTGCGCAAGTGCACCTTCTGTGCCCACCGGCTCGCTCGCGGTGAGGAGCCGGCGTGCGTCGAGACCTGCATCGGCGACGCCCGCTACTTCGGCGACGTCGCCGACCCGCAGAGCCTGGTCTCCCTGCTGAACGCCAGCCCGCGAGCCTTCCACCTCAAGGAAGAGCTCGGCACCCGCCCCCGCGTCACCTACCTGCGTTAGGCAAGGGCACCGCTGATGACGACCACAAGCCTCACCAAAGAACCGACGACGACCCCGAACCAGCAGGCCCCGAACCAGAAGACCCAGAGGCGCGGACGAAGGACCGCGATACGCGTCCTCTGGTATGCCGTCCTCGGCCTGCTCATGCTGGCCGGCGGCGTCGCTTTCGTCGTCCGGATGACCAACGGACTAGCGGTCACCAACCTCACCAGCACCACGCCGTGGGGGGCGTGGGTGGCGTTCTACATCTTCTTCGTGGGCCTGAGCGCTGGTGCGTTCCTGCTGTCCTCGCTGGTCTACGTGTTCGGGATGTACCAGTTCGAGCGCATCGGCCGCGCGGCACTCCTCTCAGCGATCATCAGCATGGGTGTGGCGCTGGCTTTCATCGCGGTCGACCTGGGACGGATCGAACGCAGCATTCTGCCGTTGGTGTTCTTCCACTGGAGCAGTCCGCTGTCCTGGGAGGTTCGCTTCTACATCATCTACATCCTGCTGCTGAGCGTCGAGCTCGCGATCGCGGTCCGCCTGCACAAGGGGCGGGTCAAGTCACCGGCGCGGGCAACCCGCCGGCTGCGGATCCTTGGCATCATCGGTGTGCCGCTGGCCATCTTCGGCGTCCACGGGGGCACCGGAACCATCTTTGCTGTCGTCAAGGCCCGCGGGATGTGGTTCGGGGGACTCTTCCCGGTCATCTTCGTGGTCTCGGCAATGGTCTCGGGAACCGCGCTGCTGGCCGTCATCCACTACACGCAGAGCCGGGGGTCGGGGCGACGTCCCGACGCGGGACTGATGAAGAACCTGGCCACGGTTCTTGCCGGGGTCCTGTGCGTCGACCTCGGCCTCATGTTCTACGAGTTCGTGGTGCCCCTGCTGGCCTTCCAGCCGCACGACGGCGACGTGATCCGGGTCATCACCCTGGGCCCCATGTGGTGGAGCTTCTGGATCATTCAGCTGCTGGTCGGGATGATCATCCCTGTCGTGGTGCTGCTCACTCCCCGGCTGCGGGCCAGGCCAGGGGTGGTGGCTGCGGCCGCCGCCCTGGTGGTGCTCGGCATCGTCGCTGTCCGGTTCAACATCGTGGTGCCGGCCCTGATACCGCCGGTCATCGAGGGACTGCCGTCTGGTCAGTACCTGCCCTCACTGGTCGAGTGGGTGCTGTCCTTCGGGCTCATCGCGGGCGGTGCCGCTGCCTACTCGGTGATCTCCGAGGTTCTGCCCATCCATGACACCGACGCCGAGACCGAACCAGAGGCCCCGAAGCTTCTCCAGGAGGCATCCGCATGACCACGCCAGATGGTGAGATCCAGCCCGCATCGGCCCAGGAGCCTGAGGCCGGCGTCAGCCGGCGCGGCTTCGTCGTGGGAGCAGCGGCCACCGGCGTGGTTGCCACGCTCGCCGCCGGACCGGTGAGCCGGGCCTTCGGCAACCCCTACACCGACCCGGTGGACCACGGTAGCGGCCCCGAGGATGACGCCTACGGCGCTGAGGACGTCATCTACTCGATGTGCCAGCAGTGCAACACGTTCTGCACGATCAAGGTTCGGCTGACCGGCTCCGGCGGCACCGAGGCGACCTCCCTGGTGCGCAAGATCGCCGGCAACCCCTACAGCCCGCTCAACAGCCAGCCGCACGACCCGATCCCCTACGGCACCTCGCTGGCCGCGGCGGTCACCGGCCTGGGCGACATGGCCACCGAGAGCCGCTCGCAGAGCGGCGGCCGGATCTGTCTGAAGGGCCAGTCCGGTCCGCAGGTGGTCCATGACAACAAGCGGATCACCGCGCCGATGAAGCGTGTCGGGCCACGAGGCGGCGGCAGGTGGAAGACGATCACCTGGGAGCAGGCCCTTGCCGAGATCCTCGACGGGGCGCCAGATCTGGGCACGCCCGGAGTGCGCGGGTGGTGGGCCTACGCCCCGAAGAAGCCGATCATGGCGGACTGGGAGAAGGTCAAGGCCAAGGCGATGACCAAGGCGGCGTTCACTGCCAAGTGGGGCAGCAAGCTCATCGACGTCGACCATCCCGACCTCGGGTCGAAGTCCAACCTGTTGGCCGTCATGGCCGGCGACCGCGACGAGCTGATCGGCGAGCGGATGGCCAGGCGCGGGCTTGGCACCATCAACGTGTTCAACCACGGTGGTGTCTGCGGCGCGACCGGTGTCGTGGCCAACGCCCTCTCACATCCGACGACGGGCTACAAACGGATGTATGCCGACCTCGACCACTGCAAGTACCTCATCGTGTGGGGCACCGAGCCGATGACCGCCAACAAGGGTCCGACATGGGTCGCCCCGCGGATCAGCAACGGGCTGCAGGCTGGCATGAAGCTCGTGGTCATCGACCCGCGGCTGTCCACAACCGCGCAGAAGGCTCATCGGTGGGTTCCGGTCAAGCCCGGCGCCGACGGGTCCTTGGCCTTCGGCATCGCACGCTGGATCGTGGACAACAAGCGGTACGACGAAAAGTACCTGCGGGCCTGCGGGCCGGCGGGCGCCGCAGCGGTCGGAGAGCCGACCTGGTCGGACGCGACCCATCTGGTCAAGGTCGACGACCCCAAGCGGGCCAAGCTCACCATGGTCGACCTCGGTCTTGCCGCCCCACCGCCGGAGCCGGTCGATGACCTGCCGGTTCCCCCCTCCGAACGGGTGGTCCTGGTTGGCGGAAAGCCCGTAGGCGCGGCCAAGACCAAGGCGCAAGCCGACCTGGACGTCGAGGCCACCGTGACGACCCCGAAGGGGCCGGTGCGGGTCAAGTCTGTGTTCCGGCTGCTGCGCGAGCGGCTGGCCGAGCGCACCATCCAGGAGTATGCCGACGAGGCCGGCGTGGACGCGAAGACGGTCAACGAGATCGCCGGGGAGTTCACCTCGCACGGCAAGCAGGCCGTGGTGATGAGCTACCGCGGCGCGGCGATGCACGCCAACGGTTTCGACAGCATCCGGGCGATCAACGTGCTGAACTTCCTGATCGGCAACCACGACTGGAAGGGGGGCCACATCGGTGCCGGAGCCAAGTTCTCCCCGCTGGAGGGGCGCTACGACCTGTTGACGGTGCCGAAGGCCAACAAGCCCTGGGGCATCCCGATCACCCGTGAGAAGTCCGCCTACCAGAAGAGCTCGTTCTTCAAGGAGGGCGAGCCGGCCAAGCGACGCTGGTACCCGTTCGGCGGCAACCTGGTCCACGAGGTGCTGCCGAGCGCGGCGGCTCGCTACCCCTACGGGCTCAAGGCACTGTTCATCCACCGCCACTCGCCGGTCAACTCCAGCCCCGGCGGCCGGCGGCTTGCCAAGATCCTGCAGGACCAGAAGGCGATCGAGCTCGTGGTGGCCTTCGACGTCACCGTCGGGGACACCTCCGCCCACGCGGATTTCCTGCTGCCCGACCTGACCTATCTGGAGCGCTTCACCCAGGAGCCGATCTACCCCAGCCAGCCCTACAAGGTCACTCAGCTGGGCCAGCCGACCACCCGGGCCTTCGCCGGGCCCAAGCCGGTCGAGGCCTTCTACATCGACCTGCTGATGGCGATGGGGCTACCGGGCGTCGGCAAGAACGCCTTCGTAGGCGGAGGTTCGCTGAGCCGACCGGAGGACTACTGGATCAAGCTCGCGGCCAACGTCGCCTTTGCCGGCAAGAAGCCCGTGCCGGATGCCGACGCCGAGGAGCTGCGCATCTTCTCGGCCGCGCGGCGCAAGGCCCTGGGCGCGACGTTCGACCAGGACGTCTGGCAGCGGGCGGTCACCACGCAGGAGTGGAAGAAGGTCGTCTATGTGCTCAACCGGGGCGGACGTTTCGAACCGGCCGGCAACGAGTACGAGGGCGAGTGGCTCACCTACCGGTACGAAGGCGAGTGCGACTTCTACGCGGAGAAGGTAGCCGCGGCGAAGGACTCCATCACCGGCAAGCCATTCGACGGTCTGCCCCGGGCCAGCGTCCCGGCCGGGGCTGACGGAAAGCCTCTCACCTCAGACCTGCCGCTGCAGATGATCAATTGGAAGGCCCGGGCCCAAGGCACCCACCGGACGATCGGTGCTGCCTGGTTGCGTGAGGTCCGTCCGTCGAACTACCTGTGGATCAACGGAAAGGACGCCGCGGCTCGCGGGATCGCCAGCGGTGACCGGATCCGGGTGCGTTCTTCCTCTGCCCAGGTCGAGGGCGTCGCCCTGGTCGTCGAAGGGATCCGCCCCGGTGTGGTCGGGGCGAACTCCAGTTACGGCCACGAGAGATACGCCGCCCGCGCGATCGAGATCGACGGCAAGGTGGTCGAACCAGTCGGGCGATACGGCCACTCGGCCTGGCGCAGCACGCCGATGCACGAGGAGACCGGCTACGCAGGCGGTCGTGGTGAGGGAATCAGCGTCAACACCCTGCTGCAGGAGGAACCGAACGTCACCGGCGGCGGTGGTCATACCGACGCCATCGGCGGCGCGGCCGCCCAGCTTGACAACTGGGTGGAGGTCACCAAAGTCTAAACAAGGCGCAAGCAGACAGAAAGCGCTGCCCATCGGCAAAACGATGACAGCGGACGACTTTCCAACCTTAGAGGTGTGATGAAGCGCTTACGTTTATACCTGATTCCTGCGATTCTTGTTGCCGGGATATTTACCGTGACCCAAGCCGGTGAAGATGAAGGCACCTTGGCTCATGCTGCTGCCGGTGGAGGCACCACTTTCAACACCTTCTATGCGCCTTCCTACCAGATACCCGATGCGGCGGGGATGTCCGCTTCGGCTGCGCGGGGCAAAGATCTCGTTCATTCGACATACACATCACTGGGCGCCGGGAGTGCGGTTCGTGCCAGCAACGGACTGCCTTATGTGGGCAACAAGCTCTCGTGTACCAATTGCCACATGGGTGACGGTACGCAACCCAATGCCTCGCCGTTGATCGTGGTCGCGCAGAAGTATGCGGCGCCCGGGCTCTTCAACTCGCGCTCAAACAACTTGCTCGACGTGCCGGGCAGGGTGAATGGCTGCTTTGAACGCTCGCTCGTTGGTCAACCGCTTCCCTTGGACAGCCAATGGATGACAGACATCGTGGCGTATATCGACTTTCTCGGTACCGGTGTCCAGCCCGGCTATACCTCCACGCAGGTGCCTGGACAGGGGTTTCCTTCAGTTGCCCTACTGACACGTGCCGCGGATCCTGTGCGCGGCAAGGAGATCTTCACGGGTAACTGCGCGAGCTGCCACAGGGCGGATGGAAACGGCTCCTCGAACGTTCCCCCTGTATGGGGCACCAACAGTTTCGGCCTGATGTCAGGCATGGGCCGGCTGGCCACGGCAACGACGTTGGTCTATGGCGCCATGCCGCGCAACAGGCTCGACCCCACGGACCCGAACACGCGGATGTCGCAAGAGGATGCTTGGGACGTGTCTGCCTACCTGCTGTCGAACAGCCGTCCCTTCCAGGATCGCTTCGTGGCCGACTGGACTGGCGTGGGTCCCGACGGAATGCCGAACTGGCTGCGCAAACCCGCCAGCGCATCCTATGACTTCACGATGCCTCGCAGTGACGCTGGTGTGGCAACCGACGATCCGACCAAGCCAGCGATGTTCTTGAGAGAGCAGCATACTTTCGGCCCTTTTCAGCCCATAGAGGATGCTCTTAAAGCGGCACGTATTGAGCGAGGTTTCCCGTAAGTCGTAAGTCTCGCGAGTAAGCCCGTGCGGCTGGGTCCTTCGGAACCGGTGAGACCCAGTCGCCACGAAGGAGGATCAGTGGGTGCGTTCGATCTGACGGGCTACCTGTTCGGCGGGTTCGGTGAACCCGGCCTGCAGGTGCGGGCCGACCGCTGCCTGCGCGCCAGTGGTTCCGACTGCCGGGGGTGCGTCGAGATCTGCCCGGCGGCGGCACTGCGGGTGGGCCCAAAGGACAGCACACAGGCCCCGCGGTCGGAGCGGTCCCGGTGCACCGACTGCGGGCTGTGCGCAGCAACCTGCCCTTCCGGCGCCATCGCCGGTGTGGGCGTCCCGCCTGGGGCGCTCACACGGGAGGCCGAGCGCCGGTCTTCGGCCATGAGCGTGGTCTGCGCCCCAGCGCGACTCCCGCGGCCCCGCAACGAGGAGAACCCGGACTTCCCGGTCAGCTGCCTGGGGGCGCTCCACCCTGAGACCGTGGTCGCCACCGCGCTCGCACTCCAGCCGGGCTCGACACTCACCCTGCGCCGAGGTCAGTGCTCGGAGTGCCCGAGCGCCCAGCAGGCCCGGGTCGATGCGGTGGTTTCGGAGTCGGTGGACCTGCTCCAGCGCCTGCACGAAAGCGAACGCTCGATCGTGGTTGCAGTCGCGCCAGACGGTCCCGACAGAAAGCAGCCGGGGCCCGCCCGGCGCGGCCAGGCAGCCCGGCGTGGCTGGTCACGCCGCGAGCTGCTCACCGCGCGAAGGTCCGGCGCCCGCCCGGCAACTGCCCTGGCGGTGACCCGGGCTCGGGCTGAGCTGCTCCATTACAGTGCCGGCCCATCATCATCGGCTTCGCTGCAGCTCATGCATCCGCTCGACGCTATGGGCTGCACCTTTTGCCACGCCTGCGCAGTGGTGTGTCCGACCCAGGCGCTGAGAATCGGCAGGCTGGCTGCGGGCGGCACAGAATCAGAGGATGACCCTCCGCGCCTCGAGCTAGCAGTGGACCCAGCTCGGTGCCTCGGGTGCGGCCGCTGCGCGGAAGTTTGCGTCGACGACCTGCTCACGCTCGGCCGCGGGCTCGGACACGCCATGGGTCATCGGGGCCGAGGACTGGTCGTGATCGCTCAGGGCAACCGGTCCTCCTGCGACACCTGCGAGCAGCCCCTCGCCCCGAGCGAGCTGGGGATCTGCCGCCGGTGCGAGTCCGCCGGGACACTCGTCGCCGACGTCCTTGCTCTGAAGCCGTGAATCCGGCTTGCGGGCGTCACAGATTGGGACCGAACATGTTGGCGGAATACCTTCCCGACAGGTCCGTCGACGTCCGTCGCCGGATCTCATCGGTCGTAGCAACGCACTACGGACTGGCCGCCCATGAGGCTGTGGTGAACCGATGAGCCAGGCCAACGAAGGGAACTCAGCCGTGGCGCAAACTATCCCCGATGCCAACGTGTCAGCCATGATCGAAGCCACCGAGGTCCTTCGAACGCGTGCGATGACCACGATCCCGGCCCCGACGACAGATGTGGCCCAGCAGTTCCAGTTCCCCCGGCGGCCGCGGCGACCAGGCGGTGGTATGCCGTGGCCGGATGCCCGAAAGCAAGCTTGCGCGGCCCCCACATCGCTGACGGCCCGGCGACTCCCGCTGCAAGCGGCATGCGGCCGCCTGCTCGCCGGCGATCTCGTGGCCCTTACAGGCTTGCCGGTGGCAGACAGTTCCGCGATGGACGGGTGGGCCGTCGCAGGCTCCCCTCCGTGGCAGGTCGTAGCCGACCTGCCCGCCGGGCAGGTACTGGGGCATCGGTTGGTCGATGGCCAGTGCGTCCGGATTGCCACCGGTGCGGTTGTGCCCGAGGGCGCCGACGCGGTGCTGCCTGTGGAGCGGTCGCAGCTCCACGAGACGGGGGTGCGGCCCACGGACACGGACACCGTTGCGACGCCACGCACGCATATTCGCCGTGCCGGGGAGGAAGCCGGCCGCGGCGACATGCTGTTGCCGGCTGGCACCGTGGTGACGCCGCCAGTTCTCGGACTGGCGGCCGCGGCAGGCCATGACACCCTCTGGGTCATACCGTCCGCGACCGTCGACGTGTTTGTCCTGGGCGATGAGCTGAGCTTCAGTGGGGTGCCGACACCGGGCCGGACCCGGGATGCGCTGGGACCCCAGCTTCCCGCATGGCTCGGCGCCTTCGGCGCAGCGCCACCCTCGATAAGGCGGTTGCCCGATCGCCTGCCCGACCTGACGGCGTCACTTGCTACCAGCCAGGCCGACCTCATCATCACGACCGGCGGCACCAGCGTCGGTCCACGCGACCACGTCCATGCAGCTGTCGCACAGGCTGGGGGCCGGGTCGTCGTGGACGGGGTGCATGTCAAGCCTGGGCACCCGATGCTGCTGGCCGCGCTGCCCGGCGACCGGTGGCTGGTCGGCCTGCCGGGGAACCCGTTCGCGGCCTGCGCGGCGCTGCTGACGTTGGTCCGGCCGCTGCTCGGGGGGCTGCATGGGCTCGGGCCGGCAGCGAGGGTGACGGCCACGCTGGCCACGGCCGAACCCGGGCGGCCCGGTGACGGGCATCGGCTGCTGCCGGTCCGGCGCGGTCCCAACGGCCTCGCCACGGTGCTGCCGTCCTGCGGTGCGGCGATGCTGCGCGGTCTGGCGCAGGCGACCGGCCTGGTTGTCATCCCGCCGCCCGGGGCGGCGGCGGGTGACGAGGTGGAGTACTTGCCTCTACCTTGGCGACATCTCCCGTCCGCAACCTGACAGCCTATTTGCGCACCATCCTGTTCGGGTTCGCGGCGTCGAGAGAGCTGACGACGGCGCCCCCAAGGCGGGGGCGACGCTCATGCCACTCACCGACGCGCCCGATCCGCCCACGGCCAGGTTGTTGCCCCGCTTAACCCGCTCGCTGGCCTGGCGGTCGACGTGAACCCTGGCTGGCCGGGCAGACATATGCTGGCGAAGCTGGGACGCCTTCGGCCAGCGACACACTCCGCGTCACGGGAGGGGTGTCTGCTCCTAGTTGGGCGAGCCGTTCCTGCGGGCAAGCAGACTGCACCCGAAGGACCATGGGTGGCGGAACTGTCCCGTACGAGGCACCGCTGCGAGCATCTTCACGGGCAGGATCGCGGAATCCGTCCGACCACTGTCCGCGACGACCACGAACCGAGCACAAGTCGTGCGCACGGGTTCCGCCATCCGGACCGTGGACGGTCGACAAGAAACGACCGGATCTGCTTGGTAGGGCGCTCGATCGTGGCCGATGTGTGCAAGCTGGTGAACGCAGGCGCGACGAGCCCGTTTGAGCCTATGCGTGCCAATATGGGCACACTTGCATCTAATCCGCCGCAAAATGGTTGTTCGTGACATTCAGATCGGTTGGCGGCATCTCGAAGGCGCAACGGATTCAGTGCCAGTGGCCCTGAATATTATGAGTCAAAAAGTGTGGGTGGCGGCCCTCCCGGAGGGAGGACAGCCACCCTGCAGGCCTGTGACCTGCACCGATGGTGCGCCGTGAGGGAATTGAACCCCCAACCCGCTGATTAAGAGTCAGCTGCTCTGCCAATTGAGCTAACGGCGCGACGAGGAGAGAGGCTAGCAGGGGTGCTGCTGTTGTCGGAAATCCGGTGCGGTTCAGGGGTGTTTGCGCCGCCACACAAGCAGACCGGCGCTGATGAGCAAGAGTGCGAATGCTCCCGCGGCGGCCAGGCTCGATCTGCTCAGACCGCCACTTTGACCGGCGTTGGGACTCGGAAGCGGTGCCACATCCGTCGTGGCGACCAAGGGCGTTGCAGAGGGCGAAGCCGATGGCGGCGACGCCGACGGGCTGGTTGTCGGGGGCAGCGTCAGTGTGAAGCGCGACTCACCAGCCACCGGGTGGCCGTCGCTGCTGACCACCCGAAAGGCCACCCGGTAGGCCCCGGCGGCCATGCGAGGGCCGAGCGCCTGAGTCACCTTGGCACCCACCACGGTGGGCTTGCCACTCGTCACGCTGACGCCTGCCGCCGAAGTCACCACGACGGTGGCAAACGAGGTATTCACGGGCTCGCTGAACTCCAGGACAACGTCCTTGGGCGCAGCGGTCAGCTGTGCATCCACGTCGGGCGTGATCTTGACCAGCTCTGCATGGGCCGAAGCCGATGCTGCCGTGACCACCGAGGTGACCATGGCGAAGACCAAAGCCGCTGACGCCACAACGGCCACCGTGACTGTCGACAGAAAGCGGCACGAAGCTGAACGAGGGCGATACCACGATGCGTGGGTGGACATGGCCTCATTGTCGCGCTCGCGTCGGTGGGCCAGGACCCTTCGAAGAGGCTGGAGAGCCCCAAAAGCCCCATGAGCCCCAAGCCCGAGATGAGTTCGTGCACCGGTTCGCAAAGAGTTGGTCATCTCGCTGCGCCAATCGCGTCCCGGGGCTAGCGTTCAGATGGTGACCCCCAGATACGCGGTGTGCCGAGGTGGTGCGCACGACAACGAGCGTTGGCCGTTGTCCCGCAGCGTCGACCCAGGTCATCAGTTCAGCTGGGGCGAAGGGACCGACATCAGCGGCTCCCCATATGCAGTAGAGGCAGAGATCATCCAGACCAACCTTGGCCCGATGTGGGTGGCTACCCCGGCCTGATGCACCCATCTCAGGTGGGTGGCTCGCCAGCCAACAACCCACCACGGCGAAGATTGGCCTCTGTCTGCCTTGGCCTCTGTCTGCCTTGGCCTCTGTCTGCCTTGCGGCGCGCTCGCGTAAGCCGACTGCGTCCGGTGTCGGATCGGCGTTCCTGCTAGAGCAGAGCCACTGCGAGGTGTCCGTGGTGTGCCATCTCCAGCGCCTCGACGATGACGCCGACAGGTTTCTCCTTGCCGACGAAACCCTGCGCGCCTTTGGCGATGGCGTCTGCCATCAGGCTCCTGCTGATCGAGCCTGACAGCATGACCACCTTGGTATCGGGGCTCACCGCGAGGATCCGGCCGATGGCGTTGAGCCCGTTGGTGTGGCGGAAGTTCACGTCGAGCAGGCACGCGTCCGGCTGGTGCTTGCGGGCAGCCCTCACCGCGAGGATCCGGCCGATGGCCGTCGCCACGATCGTGTGCCCTCTGTCTCTCAAGGCCATGCTCAGCGCGTCGAGCAACGGCTTGTGATCGTCACAGAGCAGCAGCCGCATGACGCCGCCGCTCTGGTTCCTCGTCGCGGGCAGCACGATCTCCGCGACCATCCCGCAGGGGGTGCCGGGTCTCAGCTCGAAGGTGCCACCGCAGGCCGAGACCAGGGTGCGGGTGATTGTCAGCCCGAGCGAGTTGTTGGGGGGCACGTGCCCAAGCCCAGGGCCGTCATCGATCACTTGAATGGTGATCTCAGCGTCCGTGCCGGTCACTTCAACGGTGACGTGCCCACCGGGGCCGGCCGCCCGAACAGCGTTGTCCAGCACGCAGTTGATGGCACGGCTGAGCGCGACTGGTGCGGCAACCGCCAGGGCTCGGTCGGCACCGGAGAAGCTGACCTGGCACGTGGCCGTTGGCTGCGCGAGCAGCACACAGCGCGACGCCAGCTCGACGACATCGAGGTTGGCCGGCAGATCCTCCGCAGCGTCCCCGATGACACCCTCGACCATGTCGGACAACCATTGGGCCTGATCGAGGATCCCGTCCATGCGGCTTCGGACGTCGCCGCCTTCGGAGCGCGCCAGCAACATGATGGCCGCCAATGGTTGGCGCAGGTCGTGACACAACGCTCGCACCGTGTCGATGTTCGGAGGGCCGTCCGTTGGCAGCGCGAGCTGTTCCATCTCGCGCAGAAGGCCAGTTGCCTTTGCGTGCATGCCTGTGTCTTTCAGCGGTGCCCGAGACATCCAGATTCCTCAACAGGTGGCTCACTCTGGCGAATGGGCCTGAATCACCCCACAGACCGAAGGCGATCGTGGACGGGCCTGTCCGCACGTTGATACGAACCTTGCCCGCGGCCGACCAGCCCGCCCTACGCTTGACACATGGGAGGGCGCGTTGCGAACTACACCAACATCGTCAGCCTGCTCGGAGCCTTCCTGGCGACGTCGGTGGTGCTCGGCCTGTTGGGTGCGGGCTTGATGATGCCCGCTGTCGGCGCAGCCGGCGCCACAGCCAGGCAGGGGGTCCACGTCTTCGACGACCTGCCCGGTGAGTTCACCCAGACGCCGCTGTCGCAGCAGTCACGCATCCTGGCCAGCGACGGCACCGTGATCGCCACCCCGTTCGACGAGAACCGCATCATCGTGCCGCTGGCCCAGATCGCGCCGGTCATGCGCCAAGCCCAGATTGCGGTCGAGGACAGCCGTTTCTACGAGCACGGCGGCGTGGACCTCTATGGCGTGGGACGCGCGTTCGTCGCCAACCTCGGTGGCGGCTACACCCAGGGCGCGTCCACCCTGACCCAGCAGTACGTCAAGATCACGCTGCAGGAGAACGCCCTGCGCAACAACGACCGGGCCGGTGCCAGGGCCGCCACGGCCAAGAGCTACACACGAAAGCTCCAGGAGCTCAAGTACGCCGTCACCCTGGAGAAGAACCTCACCAAGAACCAGATCCTCGAGGGCTACCTCAACCTCGTCTACTACGGAGACCAGTCCTACGGGGTCGAGGCCGCGGCTCGGCACTACTTCGGGGTGAGCGCAGCCAAGCTGAGCCTGGTTCAGGCTGCGACCCTGGCGGGTCTTGTTCAGCGGCCGAGCACGACCGACCCCATCCGTCACCCCGGCGCAGCGCTGGCCCGACGCAACATTGTCCTCGACCGGATGCACACGCTTGGGCTGATCACCGACAAGGCCTGGACGGCCGCCAGGAAGACCAAGATGGTGACCCACCCCAAACCCGCCCAGGGCTCCTGCGCGCTCTCGCCCTACCCGTACTTCTGCAGCTACGTCAGCGTGTGGCTCCTGGACCAGCCGGCTTTGGGCAAGACGCGAGCGGACCGCCTCGAGAAGATCAACCGCGGCGGGCTGACCATCCAGACGACCCTCAACCCCAAGATGCAGCTGGCCGCTCAGCAAGAGCTCACCGCCAAGGTCCCGATCGGCAACCCCGCGGACATCGGTGCCGCTGCGGCCGTGGTCGAACCGGGCACCGGCCACGTCCTGGCCATTGCCCAGAACACGACGTTCTCGCTCAAGAGCGGGATCCGCGGCAAGACATCGGTGAACTGGGCGGTCGATCAGATGTATGGCGGGTCCGGCGGGTTCGCGTTCGGCTCGAGCGCCAAGATGTTCGCCGTCGCTGAGGCGCTGCGGTCCGGTATGCCCATCAACTCGATGATCTACGCGCGCCCAGCCAATGCAACGCACCCGGCGTACTTCTACCCTCACGAGTACACAGAGAAGGCGTGCAGAATCTTCTCACCGTGGGCCGTCCACAACGATGAGGGCAGCCACAACGGCCCGATCAGCCTGACCGACGCAACAGCCCACTCGGTCAACACCGCGTTCGCCGGGCTGGTGGCCAGGCTCGGGCCCTGCAAGGTTCGGGACCTGATGACCAAGATGGGGCTGCACAAAGGCAACGGAGACCCGATCACCGCAGGGCCGTCCGCAACCACCCTGGGCTCGGACAGCGTCTCGCCGCTGACGTTGGCCTCGGCATACGCCACGGTCGCCTCCGGCGGCACGTACTGCCCACCCATACCAGTGGTCTCCATCACCACCGGCGACCACAAGGCGCTCAAGCTGCCCAAGAACCAGTGCAAGAAGGTCCTCGATGCGGACATAGCCAACGGCGTCACCAAGATCCTCAAGGCCGTCATCACGAATGGCACGGGCTACGGCAACAGCCTTGATGGCGGACGTCCGGCAGCGGGCAAGACCGGCACGGCCGGGAACTCCCTGCCCGGCGGTGGCACCAACGAGACCTGGTTCGTCGGCTACACCCCACAGCTGACGACCGCGGTCTGGGTCGGCACACCAGATGACCCCCGCAACGCCGCCAGGATGTTCAACCTTCGGCTCGGCGGCACGTTCTACTGGGGTGAGGTCTTCGGCGCCACCATCGCTGCACCGATCTGGAAGCGGATCATGGACCGCGCGTCAGCCGGTATGCCGTTGCGCGACTTCGCCGAACCCGGCGGCAAGGTGCAGTCCGGCGACTTCGTGTCGATCCCCAGGGTCTATGGGCTGTCCTTGAGCAACGCCATGGGGGTGCTGACCTCGGCCGGGTTCAGGCCAGTGGTTGGGTACGCCGTGAGCTCCAGCCTCCCTGTGGGTCTGGCTGTGGGCACGCAACCGGCCTATAGGGCGCTTCGCGGCAGTGCTGTGGTGATCTACACCTCGAACGGGGTCGCCAAGCCGACGCCTCCCCCCAACCCCACCAAGACGAAGGCAGGCCGACCCCGCCAGAAGCGATGACCTGGGTCACCCCGCTGCTGTGCAAAGGGCGGCCGGAGGTTATCGGTCTCGCTCCTCGTTCCCCAGCCCGTTGAGGTAGTTGTAGATGGTGAATCGGGTGACCTGCAGCGCCTGAGCCGCCATCTCCACGCTCTCCTTGAGCATGAAGAAGCCGCGATCCTTGAGGTCGTTGACCACGGCGATCTTGTGTCTCTTCATCACGTCGGAGTTGATGCACAGCGCGGCGACCGCGGTGCCCTCCGCGTCCGCGACGCCGGTTGCACCGGTGCTCGATCGTCGAGCGGGACGGACAGAGTCGGATCAATATAATCACCACATGCGCCCCAGCCGGTTGTCGTTCGTGAAGGACCCGTCGGTGGCTGACTGGATCGCTACCCGGCTTGGCCCCTTCGGAGCGCAGGTCGGCTCGGTTGTCCCGCGAGGCTTTCCTGCCTACGCCCGGGTGCTGCACCCGGTGCGTGGCCAGGACGGTGAGTCGGCGACGTGGTCGTCCGTGTGCGCCAAGACCGGGCGAGTGGCGCACGCGCTGATGCAGTGGCAGTCCATCAGCAGTCCGGGGGTCGAGGACGGCACTGGCCGTTCGGCGTCCGGAGGTATGCCGTGGGACGGCGACGAGCCTCTGGTGGGAGAGCTGGAGCCGCAGACCTTGGCAGCGTTGTGCCGCATTCTCGCGGGGCACACCGATCCGGCTCTGGACTGCTTCTTCGCCCTGTGGGAGGGCTGGGGTTGGATCCCCGGCGGCGAGTCCATGGCCGTCCTCCGAGCCTTGGGGACAGAGCCACCGACCGCCGCGGTACCGCCAGCCTTTCGCGAGGAGGTGATGACGGGCAGACGGGTACACCACCCCGGACGGGACTACCTCCTCTTCTCTGGACCGTTGGAAGCCGCGATGGACCTGGGCCATTGGCCGTCCCAGGACTGGTTCGTCCCGCAGTCACCAAGCCTCATCTGGCCCACGGACAACTCCTGGTGCGTCGCTACCGAGATCGACTTCGACTCGACCCTCATCGCTGGCGATAACCACCTCATCGACGCGGTGCTCGGCGCCGAAGACCTGGAGGCAACGCCTGTCGAGCCCGGCGACTGCCTTGACTTAAGTGGAGATACGGTCAACGTCTAGCCGACGCATCCGTATGCCGGAGCCGACTGCGATCTGCAGAACCGCACCGATGGCCGATCCTGGTGTGGGACGGCTTGCGGTGTCGGTCAGGTGGAGCGGCGCTGGTAGGCGAGGCCGGCCGGCCGGTTGTGTACGAGTGCTGTCAGTAGCGTCAGGGTTCCGTCCAGGGGCAGCCCGCGCAGGTTGTTGTCGATGTCGTCGTAGAGGTTCCTTTCCACGTCGCGTACCTGATCGGCCAGGGCTGCGCCGCGGTCGGTGAGCTGGAGCAGCACCGCTCGGTGGTCGTGGGGGTCAGGTCGGCGCTCGACGAGTCCCGCATCGACGAGGGTGGCGAGCAAGCGACTGGGGCTGCCGGTTTCGCAGACAAGGAGCTCACCGACCTGTTTGAGAGACAACGGCCCGCGGTCGGCTAGCACGCGCAGCCCCTCTGCCTGCGATGGAGTGACGCCCAGGGAACGAAGCTGCTCGGTGAGCATGCGGTTGCCCTCGCGCTGCGCCGCCAGCACCAGGTAGCGCAGCCGTTCGGCGTCTCTCAACCTGTCTCAACGCCCGTGGCCAGGTCCACGCGAGCGGCGAGGAAGTCCTCGACCGCTTGGGCGTAGTCGACGGGGTGGCTGAAGCGGAACAGGTGGCCGGTCTTGGGCAGGATCACCTCGGTGGCGTCGGGCAGCCCGGCGAGCAGCACCTGGGCGGCGCGCGGGCCGATGAGCCGGTCATGGGAGGGCGTAAGCAGCAGGGTGGGAACCTCGACGCGCCCCAGCTGGGATCGGTAGTCGGCGGAAAAGGCTGCTTTGGTTCGGGAGACGTAGCTGGCGTGTGGGGTGTTGTCCTGGAACAGCCGCCGGCTGTCCGCGGTCGTCCACGGGTGCTGTCCGCGCCCGTCGTGGGGTGAGGCCAGGGCGGCCGCGTGGAAGCGAAGCGTGACCGTGTCGTACAGCGCCGCCGGCATCATCTGGGCGGCTGCGATACGCATCCGGGCGACGGGCGTGGTCACGGGGTCCGCGGCGAACCCGCCGGAGAGCACCAGGGCGCGCAGCCCGGCCGGTCGACGGACCGCTAGGGCCAGGCTGATGACCGCGCCGAAGGAGTCCCCGACCAGCACGTAGTCCTCGAGGTCCCGGACCTGCTCGGCCAGGGCGTCGGCGTCGGCCTCCACCGAATCCGAGCCCTCTGGAAGGCGGAAGGTGTACAGCGCGCGGTGCTGTAGTGGCTTGAGCGCAGACAGGTCCCACGCTGCGCCGGAGAAGCACGGGACGGCGACGACGGTGGGGGTCATGGGAGTCTTCGAGTAGGTAGGTGACATGTCATGAATACTACATGACGTGACACGTATATCTATGGCCAAGTTGCACCCTCATCGACCTCGTCCCTCGGGCTGCTCGGGGTGGCGGTCGAATCAACAGGCTATGTATGCTAGCCTGTTGGCTATGACTACTAGCAAGTTCTTGCCACGCCCCGAAGGGCGACTCGCGTACGAGGTGACGGGCACCGAAGGTCCTCTCGTGATCTGTGTTCCAGGTATGGGTGAGCTCCGTCAGACCTACCGACTTCTCGCGCCCATTCTCGTCCAGCGCGGCTGCCGGGTGGTGGCCATGGACATTCGTGGGCACGGCGACAGCGACGCCACCTTCACGTCGTACGACGATGTTGCCCTGGCCGGCGACATCCTCGCCCTCATCGACGAGCTGGGCGCCCCGGCGTTCGTGGTGGGGAACTCGATGGGGGCTGCGGCTGGCGTGATCGCGGCTGCCGATGCACCGGCCAAGGTGAGCGGCCTGGCACTGCTTGGCCCGTTCGTGCGCGATCCTGAGGGCGGAGCGTTGCAGAAACTGCTCTTCCGGATCCTGCTGACCAAGCCGTGGGGTCCGGCGGCTTTCATGTCCTACTACCCGCAGTGGCTACCGGGCACCAAGCCGGAGGGCTACGCGGAGCACAAGACGCGCGTGCGCGAGAACCTTGGGCGCTCTGGCCACTGGAAGGCGTTCGTGCACACGACCCGCACGTCACACACGCCGGCGCAGCAGCGGCTGGGTGAGATCAAAGCCCCAACCGTGGTCGTCATGGGGGCGGCGGACGTCGACTGGAAGGACCCGTCCGCAGAAGCCGAGTGGATCGGCGACAAATTGCGAGCCGAGGTCGTGATGGTCCCCGAAGTGGGCCACTTCCCGCAGGTACAGGCACCCGAGGTCACCGCAGCTGCCGTAACCCGGCTGATCGACAACGTCACCCATGCCTAGGGCGGGCCTGTCGCCCGACGTGATCGTGAGCGAGGCGGCACGGCTCGCCGACGAGGTTGGCCGTGATCGGCTCACGCTGGCGGAGCTCGCCAAGCGTTTTGGAGTCGCACAACCGAGCCTCTACAAGCACGTCGACGGGCTCGACGGCCTGCAGGGGCTGCTGGCCGTGAAGGTGCTGCGCGAGGTCGGTGACACGCTGCGCCGAGCAGGCACCGGCAAGGCCGGATCGGATGCCCTGCGAGCGATCGCAAAGGCCTACCGTGGTTACGCCCTGGCGCACCCCGGCTGCTACGACTACATCCTGCGCGCTCCCGCCCCAGGCGACGACGACCTCGAGGCTGCCGCAGCCGAGATCCTCTCGGTCCTCGATGACGTGTTCGCCGGCTACGGCATCACCGGAAACCGCGCAATAGACGCGGCTCGATTCGTCCGCAGCACGCTCCACGGTTTCGTCAGCCTCGAGCTTGGCGGTGGATTCGAGCTGCGCCGCTCGGTCGACCGCAGCTTCCAACGACTCATCGCCGCGACAGACCAGGCACTCACCGGCTGGTGAGTTCCTGTTCAAGCGTCCACCAGGAGATCCTGCACTGGGACGCTCCCTCGTGCTGACGGTTCTCCTAAGGTTGTGGTCGTGACCCCAGCGGCCGATATGACCGACAGGCTGTTGCGCGTTGCATGGTCGGCGCTGGGCGGCGATGAGAGTCTGCTCGACCTTGTCGAGGTGAGGGGCAATGGCGCGGGCTTGCTGCCGTCCAGGTTTGTGGTGCTGCCGGCCATGGTGGCCGCGGTCTCTGCGTCCACGTTGGCCGCTTCGGTGCTTGACGCGGCCCGACGGGCTGGCTGGCCCGCGCCGGTCGTGATTGACGTGGAGCATGTTGCGGTGGCTGCGCGCAGCGAGCGGTATGCGCGCGTGGAGGGTTCATCGGAGGCGGATTCGTTCGCTCCGCTCTCGCGTTTCTGGCGCACCGCTGACGGATGGCTGCGTTTGCACGCCAACTACGACTGGCACAGGGAGCGCGCTTTACGCATGCTCGCCTGCGAGGACCGGCCCGAGGCGGTCGAGGAGGCCGTTGCCAGTTGGTCTGGGGCGGAGCTCGAGGACGCCTTGGCAATGGCTGGCGCGGTCGGTTACGCCGTTCGCAGTCGGTTGCAGTGGCAGGCTCACCCGCAGGGCCGAGCTGTCTCGGCGCTACCGCTGCTCGGCAGCGTTGCGGGCTCAGGACCGGGCAGGATCGCCGGTACGGGCAGGGGCGCCGTCGGTTTGCGCGTCCTGGACCTCACCCGCGTCATCGCCGGTCCGGTGGCCACCCGGACCCTAGCGGCATGGGGAGCCGACGTGCTGCGACTGGACAGTCCGCACCTGCCGGAGATATCCGCGGCGGCGCTGGACACGCTGCCGGGCAAGCGCAGCGCCCAGTTCGACATCTCCCAGCCGCCCGGGCGGGCACGGCTTGAGCAGCTGCTCGCCGACGCCGACGTCCTCGTGCAGGGCTACCGGCCGGGAGCCCTCGACCGTTATGGCCTTGGGCCCGACGCGCTGGTCGGACGGCACCCGCACCTCTCGGTGGTCACCCTGTCCGCGTGGGGCACGACCGGCCCGTGGGCGGCGCGACGCGGCTTCGACTCACTCGTCCAGTGCCCCACCGGCATCGCGCTCGCCGAGGGCGACGACGGCAAGCCCGGTGCGCTGCCGGCGCAGGCACTCGACCACGCCACCGGTTACCTAGCGGCCGCAGCCGCCATGCTCGCCCTGGCAGGCGTCCAGCGCGGCGAGCCACCGCGGTCCGTGGGGCTCTCGCTCGCCCAGACTGCTCACTGGTTGACAGCCGCGGGGACCCGCGAACGAAGCGCACCCCGTGAGGCCAGCCCTGAACAGCACATGGTGACTCTGCCCGGCGCCTCGAGACCGGTGCAAGTCATCGCTCCGCCGGGACGCGTTGGGGACTTGCTGCCCGGCTGGACCTCGACCACAGACCTTGGCGCCGACTCGCCTGCGTTCCCCGCTGCAGGCAAGGAGAGATGAAGGCGGGCCTGTTGTTTACCCAAGTACCGCAAGTGGATCCCACGCGGACATCAACTGCAGGCCCCAAGCCCAAAGGGGGATGATCGGGACGTGACCGGTAACGAGGAGTATCTGCTCGACAACCAGCAGGTCGAAGCCGGGCAGCGGTTCGACGCGCTGTCCGAGTTGTTCAATCCTTCGACGTTTCGGCACGCGCAGGCGGTTGGGCTCGAAGCAGGCTGGCGGGTCTGGGAGGTCGGCGCGGGGAGCCCGAGCGTTCCTGCGTGGTTCGCTGAGCAGGTCGGCGCCGGGGGTCATGTTCTGGCAACCGACATCGACACCAAGTGGCTGGACAGTGGTGACATCGGGTTTGAGGTCTTGCGTCACGATGTGGGCGCGGAGCCCCCTCCGTCCGGTTCCCTTGATCTTGTGCACGCACGGCTGGTGCTCGTGCACGGCCCACAGCGAGCTCGCGCGCTGGTCGCGATGGTCGCTGCGCTCAAACCCGGCGGCTGGATCCTGATCGAGGAAGCCGACCCTGCCCTGCAACCGCTGGTCTGCCCGGACGAGGCCGGCGCCGAGCAGGAACTCGCCAACAAAGTAAAGCGCGGCCTTCGCACGCTGCTGGAGGCGCGCGGCGTCGACCTGGCCTATGGGCGGACCCTGCCACGGCTCCTTCGCAACGCCGGACTGATCGCGGTGCAGTCCGACGCCTTCTTCCCGATGGGCGGGCCGGCCTGCAGCGAGCTGGAGAGGGCCACGGTCGAACAGGTCCGTGACGCTCTGATCGCCGCTAGGATCGCCACCGACGCCGAGATCGAGCTGCACCTACTCAACGTGGCAAGCGGCCGTCTTGACCTTGCCACCTCTCCGATGGTCTCCGCTTGGGCTCGCAAACCGACTGTGTAGTCCCGGTCGTCGAGCGACGGATTCTGGCGGTCATCGCAACATCAGCTCGGGTGCTGGACGTGGCCGGCACGGAATCTTACGCTCAGCGCAGAGCCCGGAGACGACACCGCATGGGAGCGCCCCCGACGGGCTCGCCTAGATGAAGACGGACTCGCCCAGATGAAGAGGAGGTTCCACAGTGAGTGGATGGGGTGCCGGTTACCCGGGAGTTCCTTCGGATGTCGCAAAGAAGGCCAGGGAGACGAAGGATGCTCAGGCCGCGGATGCTCAGGCCGCGGATGCTCAGGCCGCGGATGCTCAGGCCGCGGCTGGCGCCGCCGAGCGGGAGAACGAAGAAAGCGCAACAGACTCGCCGGATGGCCCGAGGACATAGCGATGCGCCGTCACGTGCAGGTGGCCGGCTTCTGCTTGCCCAGCTTGATGGCATTCGGGAAGCAGCCGGGCCGCTCCGCCCGGAGCCGCCTCGCGGCGTTGACCTCGCGGCGTTGACCCCGCCGAAACTGAGCAGGATGATGAATCGATCGCAGCCAACGGGTTTGTGGTGAAGATTCTGGGAGTTGGGGTTCACATGACAAATGCAATACTCGACCCGATCACTGCGGATAACAGCGTGGTTCTCCTGGTCGACTATCAAAGGGCGATGTTCGCCGGAATCGGTTCCGGTGACCGGGACGCGATCAACACGAGTGCCGTCGCGACGTTGAAGGCCGCGCGGATTCTGGATGTTCCGGTCGTCATGACTTCAATCTGGGAAGGTGGCAACGGTCCGTTTATCGGCCAGCTCACCGAGCAGTTCCCGAACGAGAAGGTGCTGGAACGCTCGGGTCAGAGCTTCGACGCCCTTGAGGACGATGCAGTCTCGGCGGCGGTGAAGGCAACTGGTCGCAAGAAGTTGATCGTTTCCGGACTGTGGACGAGCATGTGCTTCGCCTTCACGGCGCTACACGGCGTCCGGGACGGATACGAGGTGTACGGCCTCATCGACGCGGCTGGCGATGCGACGGCGGACGCGCATTTCTACGGGCAGCAGCGCATGTACCAGGCCGGCGTCGTACCGATCACCTGGATGCCGCTCGTATCGCACTGGATGCACGACTGGGCCAACCCGAAGGCCGGCGACCTGAAGGCGGAGGTGTTCGGCGCATACGACGCAATTCTCGCGATGTAACCCCACCGGATCTTTCGCACACAAAGAAGTGAGTGGGGATGGTCGGACTCAACCGGCGGAAGGTGTCAGATCCCAGCGCACCCTCCGGCGGTGTGAAGCAGAGCGACGAAGGGCGGAAGGCGGCCAGGAGGGCCTGCTCGAGTTCACGCAGTCCCAGTACATCGCGGTCACCTGGTGAGGTGACGGGGGCATGAAAAGCGATGAGGTGATCCTGCTCGCGAACGGCCGGGTGTGGCGCGGTGTGGACCACAATCGTGAAGATGCCGCGGTGAAGGAAGCCATGGTGGTCGGCGGCGGTCGGGTGCTCGCGGTCGGAACCAACGATGACCTCCGCGTGCGATACCCCCATGCACGCATCATCGATCTCGCGGGCCGAACCGTCATCCCCGGTCTGATCGACGCACACAACCACGCCACGCGCGGCGGCGCGACCTGGGGCGCCGAGCTGCACTGGGCGCGGCTGACCTCCCGGGAGCAGGCTCTCGACAGCATCCGCCAAGCGGCAGAAGCGGCTGGGCCCAGAGGCTGGGTCACCGCAATCGGCGGTTGGCATCAGACCCAGTTCTCCGGAACCTGGTTGCCGAGCCGATCCGAGCTCGACCGCGCCGCCCCGGATAACCCGGTCTATGTCCAGTCCCTGTACGAGGTGGGAATCGCCAACACCACAGCCATGCTCTCCGTCGGGTTGGCGGCCGCCGTGCAGACCCTGCCCGCGGGAACTGTCGAGACCGATGATGGGGGCGCTCCGACGGGAGTGGTCTCCGGCCTGCCCGCTTACAACTTGTTCCTCGCGGCGGTCGGCACTCCGGACCTCCAGCAGGAGATGGTCGGCACCCGTGCGATGGTGCGCGACTATGCGGCGCTGGGGATCACGGGCGTGTGCGACCCGGGCGGCTTCGGCATGAGCCAGGACCGCTACGCGGCACTGCGCGAGCTGGCCCGTAGGGGCGAGCTCGAGATGCGCATGCGGCTGTACGGCTCCGCGACGACACCCGGCAGCGAGGTCGCACAGGTGGACGACTGGCTCGATGTGGTGGCATCGGATGTCGGGGACGAGTGGCTGAAAATGATCGGGATCGGCGAAGTAGTGCACTTCGGTTGCCATGACTTCGAAGGGCTGGACGATTTCGCGATCTCCGCGCCGGCGCGCGAGCAGCTGTTCGAGATCAGTTCCGCGGTCGCCGCCCGCGGCTTGCCCATGCTCATCCATGCCGTCATGGACGACAGCATTGACGCGATCCTGGACTGCTGGGAGCGGGTGGACCGGGCGACGCCGATTGGCACCCTGCGCTTCTCGCTCGCCCACGCCGATCGCATCACCCCCCGCAACATCGCCCGCGCGAAGGCCCTGGGGATCGGCATCGTCGTCGATGCACGGCTGGCCTTCCGCTCCGCCACCTCACAGCGGGTCTGGGGCGCCGGGGTGCTGCGCACGGTGCCGCCGCTGTGCAACATTGTCGCCGCGGGCATCCCGCTCGGTGTCGGCTCCGATGCCACCAGGGCGTCGTCGCACGACCCCTGGCTGTCGCTGTGGTGGCTCGTGGCAGGGCGCCCCCTCGACGGGTCGTCGCAACGCGATGAGGCGCAACGGCTCAGCCGCGAGCGTGCCCTTGCCGCGCACACCGAAGGCAGCGCCTGGTTCTCGTTCGAGGAGACGGAGCGAGGCCGGCTAGAGCCTGGTTGGGCATCCGACCTCACTGTGCTCAGCGACGACTACTTCTCGGTGCCGGTCGACGACATTCTCACGCTGCACTCTGAGCTGACCATGGCGGGCGATCGCATCAGCTACTCGTCGGGAGCGGTCGCTCCGGCAACGGGCTGACCGGCTAGAGCGGTGCGGCGGCGACCACGGACCAGCCCACGCCAAGGGTGACCGAGGCGAACCCGGCACGTCACCTCCCCGCGTCGAAAACTGATCAGGCGACGCAGAGCTCCTTGCCGTCCGGACAGACATGGCTCATTTGTCCGTACGGAGGGGGGCGGTCGTTCCGCGTACTGCAAGCTGGACGCCGAGCAGTGTCTGGACGGCCCCCGCGCTCTGCCGCCCGCCCTCGATCTCGGCAAGCAGCAAGCGTGTCGACAGCGCGCCGATCTCGTGCAGCGCCAGCCGAGCCAAACTCCTCGATCCGAGATCGCACACATACCAGCCGAGTTGCTGCGTTCTCGGTCACTAGAGCGTGGGGGTTCAACTCGGGTTGAGCACGCTGTGTGGGGGTTCAAGTCGCGAGGATCAATCTCAGAAACGATATAACCGCCGGTCAAAGACTCGAACTAGTGTCCGGAGGGGGACTTGCCCACCTGGGACACACACCTTCGACATCCGGCTGCAGCCTTAAGCACCTGTGGCTCCAAGGCTCTGAGCTGCGCAAACGTCCGAAGGCGTAGATGAAGTCCTGCCAGGTGGTGTAACTCGCGCCACGTGGCCTAGCTGTTCGGAGGGATTTCTGCGCCACGTCAATGACGCCGGTCAGCAGCTGTGTCTGAACGGGGGCCCGCTGGCCGCGTATCCGGTGATTCGCTCCGCGCCGTGGTTCCATGGGGTGATCCGCCCGTCCCGGTTGACGAAGTTGACGCCATCGGAGATCTGGTCGAGCAAGTCTTGGTAGAACTGCTTGTCCACGATTCCTACGGAGCACAACAGCTGCCAGCCGGGCATCCGTGCAGTGCTCCATGGGTGCGCCGAGTGAGCTTGGTCAATCAACGCGTTCCAAGACATCTCTCCATCAACAGCGTCGATGGCGGAGCAGAATGCCAGAATTTCGTCGATTTCGTCGATTTTGTCGTTCAACAGACGTGGCCGAGAACCGCCATTATCGTGACTCAAGGAGAGCGTCACGCCAAGTCGGGGGGACTTCATCCACTCGCCGATTCTCTGCCATGGAGTCGAAGGGAGAGCTGGTGCCTTCAACGGGGGGTGGGCCTGCACCGACGACGCCGTTACCAGGGGCAGTGGGCTTCGGGGTTCTGCTGGAGGCGATGCCTGATGCCC
>DATCNE010000259.1:0-1615 GCA_036565395.1 Dermatophilaceae bacterium | reverse complement strand
TGGTAGAGCAGCGGCTGAAACAGGTGATGGTTGGTCTTGGCGATCACCGTGACATCCACCGATGCATCCTTCAGCGCCTTGGTGGCGAAGAGCCCGCCGAAACCCGAGCCGATGATCACCACATGGTGGCGCTGCTTCATGCTCTCGTTCATGGCCATCGTCCTCGACTAAGCTCGCGCATCTCACCCGTCCGGGGTGCCTTCCACGTTACGAGCACTCCGGCGGGACCAATATGACGCGCATCAATCAACTACATAACGGCGTTTTGAGACTCATTGCGCTGGGCGGACGGTGCGGCGTTTGAGTGCGCGGCGCTCGTCCTCGGTCAGGCCACCCCACACGCCGGCTGTCATCCCACTTTCCATGGCGAATCTCAGGCAAGCGTCGATCACCGGGCAACGGTTGCACACCGCTTCGGCCTCCTCGATCTGGGTCAGTGCCGGGCCGGAGTTGCCGATCGGGAAGAACAGCTCCGGCTCCTCGCGCAGGCATGCAGCGTGGTCGGCCCAGCCCATGGCGCTTACAGCCGAAGGCACCTCGGGCCGCCCGTGAACAGGCAACGGCGACGCTGCAGCTGCGCGAATCGTCCCAGCCCTTCGACTGGCTCGGGCGGCGCGGTTCGAGTTTTTCTACCCATACTTATATTTACAGACACAGTTGTTAGAAATACAAGGGTGATGACCGTCGTCCTTGGCCGACGGCGTAGGTGGCGACAACGGCCGATTCTTCAGTCGGTTGGGTCGGCAGGGGGGCCGCAGGACCCTGGAGAATGGCACCAGCCGGTCAACTGCGATGGAGGCCTGAGCGCGACGGAGGCCATTGATGGTGTCCGTAGGTGCTAAGTACGGCTCGGGTGGTCGCAGGCCTAGACTGAGAAGGGACAGCGCTTGTGGGCTTAGGGCTGTGGCCACCTCGAACGAGTGGATCCACCGGTCGAGCCTGATCGGGATGGGGTCCCGCGCCAGCGTCTTCGTGCAGCGTGGCCGGGTAGCGTGAATCAGGCAAACGCCGCAAGCACCCCAGGCGCGAACGGGTGCCATGAGCAGGTCCTGCGACATACGGTGATCACCCTTCGGGAAGGGTCGTCACCGGCGGAGCACAACAGCCCCGGCGAGGCTGGGATCGAACTCGACCACCTCGTCGACTGGTCCGCCCTCAACAGAAAGCCGCCGGACCAACGGCGTGGCGGGTAAGAGGCGCCCAGCAAGGCGGGTGAGCCCGGCCAGCTGGGCGTGGATCATCACCGCGGTGAGGGCGGTGGTGGCGACCAGCCCGAACAGTGCCCATCGACCCCAGTCCACCTCAGCGTCGAGTCCGCTGGTGGGCCTTGGCGGTGAGGCCGGCGAGCATGTCCTGGAAGGACTCGTGGAAGCCGGCGACGCCCTTGTCCTCCAGGGTCAGGCCGACGTCGTCCATGTCGATACCGGCGGCGGCCAGTCGGCACATCACCTCGTCTGCGTCCTGGACGCCGGAGTCGATGGTGCGGGCCAGGGTGCCGTGGTCCTCGAAGGCGGCGATCGTGGGCTCGGGCACTGTGTTGACGGTGTTGGGGCCGATGAGCTGGTCGACGTACAGGGTGTCGGGATAGGTGGGGTTCTTGGTGGACGTCGAGGCC
>DATCNE010000258.1:0-9273 GCA_036565395.1 Dermatophilaceae bacterium | reverse complement strand
TCCGAGCTCTTGCCCATCTGGAAGACGAGAAAGACGATGGCAACGGCGAGGACGGCGCCGATCGCGCCAAGGATCTTGTTCCGCTGTGGCTTGTTTGCCGCGAGTGCAGCGAGCACTCCGGGTGCGGCGACCGGCGCTGCAGGGGGCTGGGACGTCGTGACCGGCGCGTCCTGGGCCATGGCCGCCATCGGGGCCGCTGCAACCAGGTCCTGCTCCGGGCCGGACAGGAGGGCAAAGGCTTCGTCCACGTCCGTGGTCCGGGCCGTAGCCCAGGACTTCACGTCATGGGGTGCGAGCTCGAGGAACTCCACCAACCCGTTGTGGGCTGTCTCGACTTCCGCATCGCTCGCGTTCTCGCGGAGCCCGAGCCGCCCGAGCAGCTCACTCCTGAGCTCGGCCACGTCTGCGCGGCCGTCCACGGATACCGACTGACGACTCATGATGTTCCCTGCTCCATTTCGCTCCCAGTTGGTTGCCGTGGGCGCTTCGGCTCTCGCATCTAGTCTCTATTTGAGCGATTTGGAGCACTATCCGTCGCGCGGCACATCTTGGGTAGAGACGGCACGCGGGGGTCCATGACCAGGCGGGGCAAGGTATAGGCGGGCCTGTACCTTCGATCGAATCTGGTCCGTGCCCTCGGGTGAAGGACGCGCCGAGCCTGGGCTCAGGGGCTGTAGTTGTAGCCGTTGTGCGGCACGCCATGGCAGGTGAGGGTGCAGGAACCGCTACCGGTCCCGGTGGTCGTCCACGAAAGCGTCGTGCCGTTCGGCGTGACGTTCGGTGCGAAGTTCACCAGGCGAGATCCGGGGACCACCTGCGTGCCGACCTTGTTCGTCGTCGAGTGGATCCGGAAATGGCACTCAGCGCAGATGGCGTTGCCCTGCCCGTCGCCGGCCGTATCGATGTCAGTGCCCGCATTGAGCAAGCTCTTGCCTGCAATTTGGGTGAGGTGTAACGAGTGCAACTTGAAGTTTGTGGCGGTGGCGGACCCATTGGGGGCGAATGGCGCCTCAGCGTGGCACACGTAACACAGGGCGAAGTCCCCGGCCGAGTACGCCGCGTTCGTCGTTTTGAGCACCCGATCCTTGTAGTTCTTCAGCAAGATCCCGCGGTTGCTCGACGTGTGCGGCGCCAGGACGCTGCCCGGCTGCGGCAGCGGGGTCGGGGTCGTGTCGGGTGTTGTACCGCTGGCATGACAGTTCAGGCACCGAATCGTGCTTCCGATGGTGAAGTTCCACATCTTGTACGGCGATGTCCCAGCCAGGCTGTCAGTCATCTTCGTGGTCTGGTTTGTCCCGGCCGCCTCGACCGGGTGGAACGACGCGTTGGCCGGGTTGAACTCCACGCCCTTGTCCAGCGCGTACTGCGAGGGCTTGAGCCCGGTGTTGGACGTGAGCGTCGTGAACCCGGAGTGGCACTTGAAACAGAGCTGGTACTCAAGCGTGATTGGGTTGACGTTGGTGACCGGGTCGTCGGCATTGGCTGGGTCGTTCTCTCCGCTCAAGAAGGTGTACTGGGGCGCCGTGCCCGCCGCGCCGTTGACGACTGACACACCGGAAACGCCGGCCAGCCGACCCGAGGCGTCCCAACCCGTCACTGTCTGAGTGCTGTCCGCAAGGGCTTTGGCCTTGTGTGAGTTGTGACAGTCGGCGCACTCGCTATGCCGGTTGCTCACGCCGCCGAACTCGTCGAGAGCCGACCGGGTATGTGTGCTCGGAGCGAGCGCGTCGTGTGAGTAGTACTCGCGCGCCGCCGGGTTGTTCACGGGCCGCGCAAGGGTGTACTGGGCCTGGACGTTGGCATTTGCTCCTAGGCCGTCGTGGCAGGTAAAGCACAAGGTGCTCTGCGAGCCCTTGACCAGGAGGTTGGGCGCCTGTGCCGCGTGTCCACGGTGACAGAACGCGCACTGCACAGATGACGTCGAATATGGGCCGTGCACGGCGTCGGACGAATAGGTCGCTGTGCTGAGCGTGTTGGCAGTCAGGGGGTACGTCTGGGTGTTCGGACGGAAGACCGCAGAGACCGACGCGGTGCTCGCGACGATCGACTCCGCAGAAAGAAGCGGGTACGCAGCGCCGGCAGAACTGCTCGGTGTCGTGGGGTCGACCACAGCCATCCCCTGGCGCTGGCCTGGCGAAAGCTGCAGCTCAGGTGGCGCGCCAAGGCGAATCGTTGCGACGTCTGTTCCCGTCAGTGGTGTCCCGCCGTTGGTGATTCGAAGCTCGTAACCGGTGAGGTACTGCGCATCGATCGACAGCGTGACAGTGAATTCCTCCTCGGTGTACGAGTCGGACGGCAGGGTGATCGGCTGGTCGGGGTTGGCCCCCATCGAGCGATGACCGTTCACCGCGAGGCCGCTCTCTGCACCGATGCGCAGGTCAGCGACTGGGATGTCCTCGCCGAGCGGGCCTTGCATCATGCCACCGCTGAGGCTGAGGCTCGGGACCCATTCGCGGGCGACGTGGAAGGGAACCCCCACCTTCGGCTCGTCCGGCACGACGAGGAACCCGCTGGCTCCCTCGGTGCGGTAATCCAGCCGTGGTGTCGTCGTGGTCGCGGCGGTCCCGGCGTTGTGCAGCCTGAACCGCACGCGGAAGGTCTGGAACTGCGCCGCGTCGGGCACGGGTTCGTCGACCGGCAGGTAGTTGGCCTGGAGCTCGGACCCTTCGATCCGCGCCAGAACGTGATGGTCACCGGGGGCCGCACCGGGTGCGGCGACGCTCCCGGAGGACGGGCTGAAGGTCGGGCTCGTGGTCGCGCTGGAACTGGGCGTGGCGGTCGTGGTTGTGGTCGCGCCGGGGGTAGAAGTGGAAGTGGGAGCGATGGTTTCCATCTGGATGGACGACGCAGCGAGCGCCACGCCCTGTGAGGGACCGAACGGGGTCATGGCAAGAGCGACCGCGGCCACGAGGGCCAGCGAGACGGCCGGGTATGCCACAACGGCCCGTAGGCGAATGCGGCGGACCGGGCCCTTGCTCTTGCGCTTCACAGGTAACTCCTGGGCTTGCTCTATCTGGAGGTGAGTGGGGGTGGCCCGGTCAACCGGCCCACCCCCACTCCCATAACTTTCAGTTCTCCGTGCCCAGCGTCTCCTTAGACGTTGTGGCACATAACGCAGGTACCACGGTTGTCAACGCGAAGCAGCCTGCTGTCGCCTGCGGGTGCAGTCGCACCACCAGGCAGTGTCACGGCCGCAGCGGCCGAGCCAGCAGCCATGACCGCGTTCGATCCGTGAGACACGTGGCAGGTGATGCAGTTCGCGGCACCGGCCTTGTAGTTCGCGTCCGAACGGTGACGGTACATGAACGTCGCGTCGCCTGAGGCGGTCTTGTAGGACCCCGTCGGCGCCAGGTAACGCGTGTGGCAGGTGGTGCACCAGGCTGCGACATTCTGGATGTAGCCATCCGCCCCGGTTCCCGCCGTGCTAGTCAGCGTGGTCGAGCCGCCGGCGGGCACATTGGTGTCTCCGGCCAACCAGTAGTTGGCCGTCGTGTACCCGTAAGCAGTGGCGTCCGGGATCTTGATATTGTTGACTGGGCTCATAACGGCTGGCACGCCAACGACCGGAGGAACAGCGGTCGGGTTGGCGATGACGGCAGGAGTGACCACCCACTGCGAGTCGACGGGGTTCGTCCGCAGGATGCGGTAGTTGCCGTTGCCATGCGGGTCGTGACATGAACCGCACTCCAACGTGAGGCTCTTGCCCAGGCCAGAGCCGTTGATCCCGTTGCCCCAAGCAGTGCCGGCGGTTGTGCCGTCGATCTCGTGCCTGGACGTGGTAGCCACGGGCACAGCCAAGGCCGGGATGGTTTGACCGGTGGTCGCAATCCGTCCCGTGACAAGGTCGAGCGCACCCATTGTCTTGGTTGCCAAACCCGAGCCGATCGAGGCGGTGTTGAAACCGCCACCCCTCAGCGCCGTTTTGACGGAGCCGCTCAGGACGCCGTTCGCAACGTCGGTGCTTGCTCCGGCGCCCGCTGCATGGCAGGTGTAGCACAGCTGGGGCTGAGCCTGCAGCAGCAGCTTCTCAGCCTGGGCGGTGTGGGCCCTGTGGCAGCTGGCACACTTGCCGGCTCCCGCGTTGGCGATGACGACGCCGACTGTGCCCGCGGCCTGCGACGAGCTCATGTGCGGCCCATTGTCAGCCTGCGCCGGCCCGACACCACCCATTGTGAATACGAGGGCACTTCCTACTCCGAGGAAGAGAAGTCTCTTCATTGCCCTGCCTCCTTTTTGCATTATCCGTGCTCCATCTCTGTGATTGTGTTCGTGCATGTTCAAGCACACTTCATGTGCCGCTCCACGGAACGGCAGTTTCATGCCCTGACCCCTCTTTCCCATGCTCAGTAGCCCCACACCTGAACCCGGTTGTTCTCCCGGTCGGTGACGTAGATGTGAGCACGCTTGTCGGTGGCGACCCCGTTGGGGTACTCGAACGTTCCGTCGAGCTGCCCCTCGCCCCCAAAGGATCCGACGTATGTGGGCGTCGCTTTCGACTCCTCGATGGTGTAGACCCGAACCATGTGGTCAGCGGTGTCCGCGACAAAGAGCCGTCCGGCATCGTCAACTGCCGCTCCACGCGGCAGTCCTAGGTCACCCTCACCGATGCCCTGGCTGATGGTGGCCAGCATCTTGCCGTACTGACCGAAGACCACCAGGCGGCCGTTGTTGCTGTCGCTGACCTCGATGTTGCCCTGTGCATCGACCACGATGCCGTTAGGGAAGTTCAGCTGTCCGGGTGCACCCATAGACCGCAGCAGGGTGCCGTCAGGCCCGAAGGCAACGACCCGGTGAGCCTTTGCGGTCGTGCCTCGGACGTCGGTGGCGTAGAGAGTGCCATCCGGGGCGAACGCCAGCCCGAGAGGGTTCCACTTGCCGCCCATGTCGCCCTTGGGCGCGAAGGTGCGCAGGTACTTGCCCGCCTCGTCGTAGACATAGATCTCGGAGCTGAACCGGTCGCTGACGTAGACGTCCTGGGTCTTCGGGTTGATGGCCACGTACATAGGCAGGTGGCCCTTGCCGGTGGACGCCGCTGGTTTGAGGGTGCCTGTTTGCTTGCCAGCCCGGTCGTAGACCCGCACCACACGGTCGCCATCGCTCTCGGTGACGTAGATGCGATCACCTGCAGCGTTGGCGGCCACGCCAAGCGGGTGGGTCGACCCATACATGCTGAACTCATAGTGAGGCAGTTTCGTGTCGCTGAGGCCCGGAAGCTCGGTGAGCGGCTTGCGGTTCAACAGGTACCAGGCAAACAGCAGGGCCAGGATCACCAAGGCGATGACCAGGGCTGCGATCTTGCCCTTGCGCTTCCTGCTCATCTTCGGGCGCGCCACCTCGCCGGTGACGTCACCCTCAGTTTGATCGGGGGACGCAGCAGCTTCAGGGACGGCCGCGGGAGTCGTATCGAAGATGGTCATGTCAGCTTGGTCCTTGCGTCGTGGTGGAGCTCGTCGGGGTCGGCCCGACGCCGAGCCGCGACAGGGAGGAGATCGCGCTGAAGTTGGTGCGATCGACGGTGAGAACCTTCTGGTACCAGGAGACCGCCTCGGTGTTGTGGGACGCCGTCTCCTCGATCAGGCCGAGTCCCAGCAGTGCGTCGACCGCCACCGGGCCCGTGGTCAGAGTCTTGAGTCGGCTCTTCGCCACGTCTGGCTTCTTGAGACAGAAGTCCGCCATCGCTCCGGCATACGTCGCCTGGGGCGCTTTGTCGAGCTTTCCGTAGGCTACGGAAAGCTGGGAGTAGGGCTCGCACCATCCCGTCGGCACGAACAAGAGAGCTTGTTTGAGGGAGTCGACCGCGAGTTGTGTCGAGCCCTCCTTGAGCTGGGCGACCCCCAACAGGTAGAGGGCATCGGAGTCCGTACGCACGATCTTGAGTGCTGACTGGAGCTCGGTGATGGCTTGCTTCGTGTTGCCCTGCTTCAGGGCGATCGAGCCGAGGTAGTAGTGGGCCTCTTCGAGCTGCGGGTCGGCGCCAGCGAACTCTCCCTTGCTCTCCACATCGGTGATCTTGTGGTATGCCGCTGCGGCAGCCTTGAGGTCACCCTTTGCCATCAGAGCACTGCCGCGTCCCAACAGGGCAAACCGGTTCGCCTTGTCGGCCGTCAGGATCACGTCGTACTGCTTGAGCTCGTCGTCGTAGCGCTTGGCCAGCTGATAGGCCGAAGCGAGCTCAAGCCGGGCGCCGATGTTGTTGGGCGTCTTCTTCACAGCCGCCTCAGCGGACTGCGTCTGACGCTCGATCATTGACGGGCCCGCGTCGACGTGCTGGTCCTGGTAGTAGATACCAGCGAAGGCCAATACGCCGACCACGAGGACGAGGACGAGCAGGTTCGTCAAGCGGCTCGTCGGTGGATCCGTGACGGAGGCTTTCCGTCGACTCAACTTCATCTCTACGCCAGTTCCTCTCGCTCTGCCCGACACGCCTTCGAATCAAGCGCGTGCGCGACATGGAGGCGGGGACCTCCGCAAACCATCCTGTCGTCCGTGCGCGGGGGATCCCATCCGTCGCAGGGTAGATATCCGGTACAGGCCTCTTGGAAGCCGTGGACCCTCCGACCAGGATCTGGCGTCGGGTTTCTACGCCGTCGGAGCTGCGAGGGTCCTGACGCGACGGGCCTTCGCCGGCCGACTGACGGTGCTGCTGTCGCGGACGGCCTGGACGATCTGCTCGAGCCCGGCGGCGCATGGCGCAATGACCGAGCCCCGGGTGATGACGGCGCTCACGTCGATCAGGACCGCGTGCGGGGCGAGCGTGGTCAGGTCGAACTGCTGGAAGGGATGGCTCGACTCGAAGATGACGACCGACGGACCGACGGCCAGTGCCGAGCTGACGGCCTCAGGGTGACGCGTTGACACCACCATCGCCTCGACGCCGATCTGGGCGCGAAGGTACTTGGCGATTCCCTCGCCAAGCAGGGCGTGCTCGTAGAGGATCACGACCGGGTGCTGCGTTTCGTTCGGCACGGCCTGACCCCTTCCCGGTAGCACGTGATTCCCGCCACTTTGAACGGTAGCCACCCCCGCACCCCCACGACCATCCCCGAACCGGCACAGTTCCCAACCGGCCTTCCTCTACCTCGCAGTGCGTCACTCGTCGACTGGTCGGCGTCCCAAGCCCTGCCGCACGATGTATGCCGTGGCCTGGATGCGGTTCTCCATGTGCAGCTTCTCGAGGGCGTTGTGGACGTGGTTCTTCACTGTGCCCTCGGTGATCGAGAGACTCTTGCCGATCTCCTTGTTGCTCATGCCCTCGGCCACCAGCTGGAGGATCTCGAGCTCGCGGCGCGTGACGGGCGGCCCCTCGGGCTGCGCCGGAGACGAGGTCCGCCTCGTGGCCCCGTTCTGGATCTCGCTCAGCAGCCGCCCGGCGATGGCCGGCGACAGGGGCGTCTCGTTGCGCATGACGGAACGGATCATGTCGTAGAGCTGTTCGGGGCGAAGGTCCTTCAGGAGGTATCCGTGGGCACCGAAGCGGATGGCGTCGAAGACATGGTCGTCGGCCTCGGACACGGTGAGCATGATGACTTTGACGGTGGAGAGCTGCTCACGGATGAGACGGACCGCCTCAACCCCGTTCATCACCGGCATCTCGACGTCCATCACGACAAGGTCCGGGAGCAGCAGGCGGGCCTTCTCGACGGCATCGAGACCATTCTCGGCCTCACCCACCACCGTCATGTCATCGCGCCCGTCGATCAGCGACGCGATGGCACCACGGAAGAGCGGCTGATCGTCAACGAGCAGGATGCGGATCGGTTCGTGCGCCTGCATTCGTCACCTCGACGGGAGTTGGCCTTGGATGCGATCGCTCGGGGACGCTTGCGGTGACACGCGTTCCACGCCCTGGGGCTGAGTCGATCGTAAGGCTACCGTTGAGGAGCGCCATCCGCTCGCGCATGGTGAACAGCCCGAACCCGTCCCGGTCGAACGGCGAGCCCCCCTGGTCGAAGCCGTGACCGTCGTCCTCCACGACAAAGGTCGTGCTCGACTCGGACTCGGTGATCCGGACGATGGCCGAATTGGCACCCGAGTGCTTGCGGACGTTCGTCAGCGCCTCCTGGATGACCCGGATCACCTGGACCTCACAACGTGGCGACAGGGCCAGCTCGTGGTCGAGGTCGCTGCTCAACGAGGCCTCGATCTCGGACTGCTGGCTGTACTTGACCAGGTATGCGCGAAGGTTGTCCTCCAGCCCGCGCTCCGTCTTGCTCGAGTCGCGCAGACCGAGGATCGACTCCCGGACGTCTTGGTAGGCGTCCTCGCAGATATCCGCGATCTGAGCCAGCTCCACCGCGACTACGGGGTTGTCGCTGACCTCTTCGCGGGAGTCCAGGGCTCGCAGTCGCAGATGGGTGACACCGAGAACTTGGGCCAGGCTGTCGTGCATCTCGCGGGCGATCCGCTCGCGCTCGGCGAGAACCGCACGCTGGCGCCCATTCTCGCGCATCTGGGCGCTCGTGATGGCGATCGCAGCAAGGCCGGAGAGGGTCACGAGGAAGGCGCGGTCACGCTCGGTGAAGAGCACATCGGATCTCCGGCCGATCCACAGCTCTCCCAGCAACCCGATCGGTCCGCGAATCGGGACCACCATGTCGGCGTTCCACTCCGGCGAGGACCGAACCGGGCAGGCAGTCGCTGGCCCGTGATCGTGGTGGAGAGATCCAGCCTCGGACGTCATACAACCGGTCCCGTCGGCGAAGGAGGCGCCTCCCTCGAGCATCCCAGCGAACTGAACGGATCGAGAGGCGTCCTCGTCGAGGCTCAGGACGGCCTCGTCGCTGCCCATGAGCTCACGCGCGTGCTGGACCACCGCCGAAAGGATGTCCGGGGGCGGGTTCTGGTTCGAGATCTGGAGGAGCACGTCGTAGAAAGCGTGACCTTCGTACTTTCGACGATGGAGGTCGGCAACGAGCTGGGCGAGCTGGATCGCGCTGGCCAGCTGATGGCCGATGTTCTGGAGCGTGCCCGAGGCGAGGCGGTCGCCCGCGCCGGCGCCGACGGGGAGCCAGAGCCGCATCTGGCCAACCGTGACCGTTCCTGTCGAGAGCGGGAAGTCGATGATGGGCGCGTCGCCGCCGCGAGGGTCGTTGGGTACGAGCGGTGCTGACCCGGGGGCTGCAAGCAGACGCCTTGTCACGCCCGCGCCTTCCGGCGATCGGTCTTCTGAGTTGAAGATGGTGACTGATGCCTGAACCGCACCGCTCGTGATGAGCACGCTCTCGAGGGCCACGTCGACGATTCGATCCACACCAACTTCGCCCTGCACGGCGC
>DATCNE010000257.1:0-23607 GCA_036565395.1 Dermatophilaceae bacterium | reverse complement strand
ACCCCGATGACCAGGCCGAAGCCGCCGCGGCGTCCCGCCTCAACCCCAGCCAGCGCGTCCTCGACCACCACGGATCGTTCTGGTGGAGTCCTCAGCCTCCCTGCCGCCTCGAGGTAGACCGCCGGGTCCGGCTTGCCCGGCAGCCCGAGCTCAGCAGCGACAAGACCGTCCACCTGCGCGTCGAACAGCTCGGTGATGCCGGCCCGGCCCAGAACCGCGGCGCAGTTGCGGCTCGCGGACACGATCGCCGTCCGGAATCCCGCACGGCGCAGCGCGGTGAGCAGGGGCACTGCGCCAGGCAGGAGATTCGCGCCCTCCTGTCGCAGGAGCTCCTGGAAGTCAACGTCCTTCTGAAGTGCCAGGGCGTGGATCTTCTCCGGGCGCAGCTCGATGCCCCTAGATGTCAAGAAGCCGGCCGCGCCGTCGAAGCGAGGCCTGCCGTCGACGAAACGCCGGTAGTCCTCATTCTCGAACGGCCTGTGGTCCTCGCCCTGCCGCGGTGGACAGGTCGCCAGGAACCCGTCGAACATGCGCTTCCACGCCATCTCATGCAGGGATGCGGTGTCGGTGACGACCCCGTCCAGGTCCATGACGACAGCGTCGAAGTCCGTGCGAGAGAGCATGACCACAGCGTTCACCGCCACCTCCGCGCTTAGGTCGAACCCCGGTGGGACGTTGGCATCTCCGATGATGCCCGTCCCAGGGCCCCGGTCACAAGGTCGAAGGTCCCGCTGTGGCTCACGATCCCGCGCGGGGCATCACCGGCACGGGTTTGCGGGACGCACGCCGCTCCGTGGGCAGCGGCGGCTCAACGGGCAGGGTATCTGCGGGCACCTGACGAACAAAGGGGGCGACGTCGCCAGGCAGGTGCAGCGGGAAGCTGATGACCATCGCTGCCCCACCTTCTGGCGCGTGGGACGCATGGAGCGTTCCATCCCGGGCGTTCGCGAGGGCTCGCACAATGCCCGCAGGCCCGGCACCTCGGCCGCCCGCCAGGCCGCCGTCTGTCGACAGGCCGTCGCAAGAACCCACTCGTCGATGGCGCCGAGCAGCCCCAGCTCCTCTGCCAGCGGCAAGAACTGGTCAGGGCGCAACTGACCGCGAGCGGGGTGCGCCCACCGGACCAGCGCCTCCGTTCCGACGATCCGTCTGCTGGCAAGGTCGATCTGCGGCTGATAGGCGACCCACAGCTCGTCGTGTTCGAGCGCGTGACGAAGCTCGGTCTCGAACGCCATCCCGCCGCCTCGGTGCACCCTCACGAGTGGACGTCGTACCGTGTCGCGGCCAGCTCCTGCTGCTCCACCATGAAGGGTCTCCGCATGGCGTCGTTGATCCGCCATACCGCGTCCAACGCCGCCTGTTCGTCTGCGGCCTCGGGGAGCAGTACGGCGAACTCGTCCCCACCCACCCTCGCGGCCGAGTCGGACGATCGCAATGTTGCGAGGAGGCGCTCGGCGACCTGCTGCAGCAGGCCGTCGGCGGCCGTGTGGCCGAGACTGTCGTTGACCCGCTTGAACTGGTCGAGGTTGATGAAGAGCACACCCACCGAGTGCCGGTCCTCCCCCCTCAGCGCCTGGTTCACCCTGTCCTCGAAGAGGAGCCGGTTGGGCAGTCCGGTGAGACTGTCGTGGAACGCTTGGTGACGCACCCGGACCCCCAGCGCCGAAGCGGCATACAGGATGACCACGCCAGCGAGCGCCCGGCAATCCCTCGCCAGCTCGGATCGACCGGAAGTTCACCTGCCACGAGCGAGGTAACCCCGAGTGCTCCCACGCTCATCAGAGCGAGGACGGCCATCGCGAGCGCCAGGAGGCGGAGGTCGCCGAGTCCTCGATGCCAAGTCGACCACAGCGTGAGTACGAGGCTGGCCGACCCAGCCACGACGAGCAATGTCAGTCGATCTCTAGAAGTAGTGCCTCATCAGAACCTCGGCCACGCAGGCCGGCTTGGCCACGCCCTCGACCTCGAACGTGAGGCGCCATGTGGTCTGCACCCACTCTGGGTTCTCCTGGACCCCGACCAGATCGACCGCCATCCGCACCTGCGACCCGACGGGCACCGGCGTGGGAAACCTGACCTTCTCGATGCCGTAGTTGACCAACCGGGACGCTCCGGTCACCTCGAGAACGTCCGCGATCAGCATCGGCGCGAGGGACAACGTGAGGTAGCCGTGGGCAATCGTCGTCCCGAACGGTCCAGTCCGGGCCCGCTCGGGGTCGAGATGGATCCACTGGTAGTCCCCGGTTGCCTCGGCGAACAGGTTCACCTGCTCCTGGGTGACACGGTGCCAGCGGCTGACGCCGACACGTTGACTCACCAGACTCGCAAGGTCTTCGAGGGCGACGACCCGCTGGGTGACTGCCGTCATGTTCGTTCCTTCGGTTGGTTCTCGCGGTGAGGTATTGCGCCTCCCTGTGGTCAGGCTCATCCCTGGATCCGACTGCTGTGCCCAGCCCATTCCTTCTCACGCAGCTCGAACTTCTGCAGCTTGCCGGTCGACGTCCGCGGCAGGTGGTCGACGAACTCGATCGTGCCAGGCACCTTGAACCGGGCGATGTGCTCCTGGAGGTAGGCGATCAGCTCTGCCTCGCTGACCTCGGCGCCAGGTCTGGGTACGACGAAGGCCTTCGGTCGTTCCCCCCATTTCTGGTCAGGAACACCGATGACGGCGACCTCGAGCACTGCCGGGTGGGCCTCGATGGCGTGCTCGATCTCGATCGTTGAGATGTTCTCCCCACCGGAGATGACGATGTCCTTGGCCCGGTCGCGCAGCTCGATGTAGCCATCGGCGTGCCGAACGCCCAGATCCCCGGAGTGCAGCCACCCGCCAAAGAAGGCGTTCTCGGTCGCCTCCTCGTCGTTGTAGTAGCCGGCCATCACGTTGTTGCCACGCATCACGATCTCGCCCATCGTGCGACCGTCGCGGGGGACGTCGTTCATCTCATCGTCGACCACGCGCACGGGGTCGGACTGGATCATCGCCACGCCCTGTCGCGCCTGCCGGCGTGCCTGCTCCCCCGGCGGCAGAGCCGTCCACCCCGGCTGCCACTCGTTGATCGTGTATGGGCCGTACACCTCGGTCATCCCGTAGACGTGCACGATCCGAGCGCCGAGCTCGCGCATCCGGGCGATGACCGTTGGTCCGGGTGCGGCGCCGGCCACGGTCGCCACCAGCTCGCGGCCGAGCTTGTGTGCCTGTGGGGCTTCGGCGATCGTCACCAGCACCGTGGGGGCGCCGTCGAGATGGGTGACGTGCTCCTCATCGAAGAGCCGCCAGATCACATCTGCACGTACAGCCCTCAGGCACACATGCGTCGCGCCGATCCCGGTCACCGCCCATGCAGTGCACCAACCGCTGCAGTGGAACATCGGTAGCGTCCACAGGTAGACACTCTCCGGGTCGAACCGTTGGTGGATGATCTCGCCCAACGCGTTCAGGTACGCGCCGCGATGTGTGTACATCGCGCCCTTGGGCTGCCCGGTGGTGCCGGAGCTGTAGTTGATCGCAATCAGGCTCAGCTCATCGTCGACGGTCCACGGCAGCGGGTCGTCCGTGCCGCGCGCCATGAGCTCGTCATACGAGATGTTCGCGAGCTCGGCAGCGTCGGGCGAGGCCGGACCGAGCAGATCGGCGACCGCCACGACCTCCTGAACGGTCTTCAAGACATCCAGTACTGGAGCCAGCACCTGCAGGTACTCCGTGTCGACCACCAGCAGCTTCGCCCCGGAGTGGTCACAGATGTACCGGACCTCATCTGCGGAGAGCCTGGTGTTGATCGGCACCATGACCGCACCGGCCAGCGGCACGCCGAAGTTGGCCACCAACATCTCCGGGATGTTGGGGCACATGTACGCGACCCTGTCGCCGGGCTGTATGCCGGAAGCCTGTAACGCACGCGCCAGTCGAGTGGCTTGCGCACCGAACTCGCTGAAGCTCACCCTGCGCTCGCCGTAGGAGATAGCGGTCTTGTCGGCGAACACGTCCGCCGCACGCTCGAGGAACGCCAACGGCGTAAGAGCGGTGAACGAGGGGGCGGCCATGTCTTCTCCAGATCGTTGCGATTTCAGACGTCCGGACGCACCATCCGACCCCGCGCCGACGTCTTGCGTTGGACCTCTCAGACCAGTCGTCGCAGACCGACGACGGGGCTGACGATCCGCAAGTCACTCTGCAAGTTATCAGCGCATCGGTCGCTTTGATCCCGAAATGTGAAAGAAAAGTGGGTCAGGACTGTGGGACTGCGCCCATGGTCGCGGCGCGGGTGACCAGCTCGGAGCTGGGTGGGTAGAGGTCCAGTCCATCGGGGTTGTTCAGGTACCCGGCACTGCTCCCCGCGACATGGGTGTGGCCGTACTGCCAGACGACGCGGTTGGTTCGTGGGTCAATGACGATCACCCGGTTGTTGGCGTCGTCGTTGGCCAAGACATCGCCATTGGGCAGCGGCAACGCCAGTGATGGCTTGTTCAGGGCTTGACCACCGGTCGGGGCGTAGCGCCACACCACGTGCCCGGTGTGGTCGAAGGTCAGGATCTGCCCCGGGCGGGAGTAGTCGACGGTCAAGTAGCGGTCCGGGCCGATCTGGTTGGCGTCGGAAGGGTAGGCAACGTTCTGCAGGTGGGCGCTCCAGGCAAGTTTTCCGGACAGGTTCATCTCGCTGACCCAGCTGCCGTTGATCTCGGTGACCAGGTAGTTGCCGTTGGACATCGGGAACACACCGTTGGGGCTGCCGAACGTCTGCGGTGGGCGATGGACGCACGTGCCGGTGCGGCCCAGCTGCCGGCTGATCGCATGACCGCCCTTGGGAATCATGATGATTCGGCAGTTCTTGATGTCGGGGACCACGATGTCGCCCGCGGGCAGCATCACGGCGTCGTCAGGGTTGTTCAGGTGGTTCGGGCCCGACCCGGGGACCCCTGGCGTGCCATAGGTATAGACGATCTTGTGTGTGGCGACGTCGATGACCCGGACGACCTGGTCGTCCTCCTCGGTGGCGATGATCTGTTTGCCATTCGGTGTGAAGAACGCGTCGTCGGGGATCGTGAAGGTCTGGCCCGGAGCCAGATCTCCGGGGCGAGGGAACTGCCACAAGAAGCGGCCGTGAGGATCGACGATCAGCAACCGGTTGTTCTTCTCGTCCGCGATCAGGATCGGACCGGGCAACACGGACGGGTCCGATCCAGGGGCCAGATGACCCGGGCCGGAGGCGGTGATGGTCAGCGGCCCACCTGGCTTGGCCGCTGCCGGCGGTCGCGGCTGTGCCGTGGCAGCCGGGTTGGTCAGACTCCCCCGAGCTGCGGCTGCCACACCTCCTTGGCCGGGGGCCGTTGAACGGGCACCGTCCGCGGCCATCAGCCACCGGGAGCCGGCGCCGGTGGCCGCAAGGAGTGTGACCAACAGCCCGAGCACGACCAGCCTGCGCCGACGGAACGTCACCGGTGATGCCGTCTGTTGGCGCTGACCCGTCACGGTGTTCCTCCAGGCTGGGCGCGGACCTCGACGATCGTGTCAACGGGTTTGGGGCCCTCTCCACCCACGAGGTACGCGACGCCGGAATCCACCGCGACACCGAAGTCGGACCGGGCGGCGGGAAGGTGCCCGGCGGCGGCGAACCTCACGGTTACGGGGTCGAAACGCATCACGGCGTCGCTCTGTGTGTCCCCGCTGCGCCCGCCCGCGAGGAAGATCGCACCTCCCAGGATGAAGGCGCCGGCGTGTGCCAGCGGACGCGGGAGATGCCCCGCGACACGTCCGCGACCGGTTGCCAGGTCGATCCTCTGGACGTCGCTGACCTGCTTGCCTGCATGCTCGCCGCCGAACAACCAGATCGAGCCGCCGCTGACTGCGACGGCGGGATAACGCACGGAGACCGGCAGAGCCCCCACGACCGTGAACGTCCGCCCGTCCAGGGTCCGCAGGATTGAGGTCGATCCTTGTACGCCGTCGAAACCGCCCAGGACGTAGCCGGCATTGCCAGCGCTGACCGCAACATGATCAGCGCGCGGCTGCGGCAGGTGGCTGACCAGGTGCGGGGACGACCCCGGCGTAACGTCCTGCACTGCACTGGTCACCGAAGTCGACCCACCGCCGAAGACGAGGTCCCGACCGCCGACCACGGCGCCCCCTGCGTCATGCACCGGAACCGGCAGGCCACCTGCCGGCTGCACGCTCCCGCTGGTCAGATCGACTCGCAGGATCGCCGGCGTCGTGCGATCGGCCGCGGTCAGGCCGCCGACGATGAGCAGCCCACCACCCAACGGAAACACGATCGGACGCGAGACGGCGGAGGGCAGTGTGAACGACGCGAGGGCCGACGTGACCGTCAGCGTGCGTGTGGTCGCAGGTGTGGTGTGGGGCGCTGCCGACTGAGCGGACGCGGACGGTGAACCGGGGGTTGGCGATGAGACGACCGTTGGCGATGTGACGCCGGACGCGGCGCAGCCGGCCAAAAGGACCCCCGAGGCCACGACCACAACTGCCGAGCTCAACGGTCGCATTCTCGGATGCTAGCGGCTGATTCTTGGTTCAGATTTGGAGCCACGGCACACGGGCAGGTGGCGTTGCTCAGTCAGGCTGTTCACCGCAGTCACTAGCCCGTTCACCGCAGCCAACGTGACGTAACACACCAAATCGCCTAAAACGTACCAATCTAGAACACCGAACGGCTTGCGGCCATCTGGCTGAGCCAAGGGGAGTTGACAATGGAAACCTCGCACGCACAGGCCATCACGCTCGGCCACCGACGTCGCGCAGTCCTGGCCAGCACCGTTGGGACAACCATCGAGTGGTACGACTTTTTCCTCTACGGCACCGCAGCAGCGCTGATCTTCCCCAAGCTCTTCTTCCCCGGAAGCTCTCCATATATGGGAGTCCTCGCCTCCTTCGCCACCCTGTTCGTCGGGTTCGCGGCCCGACCGGTGGGCGCCGCCATCTTTGGGCACTACGGCGACCGGGTTGGCCGCAAGGCCACCCTGGTCATCACCCTCGCGATGATGGGCGTGGCAACCTTCCTTATCGGGGTGCTTCCCAGCCACGCAACGATCGGGATCTTCGCGCCGGTCCTGCTCACGCTTCTGCGCCTCGTCCAGGGAATCGCGGTTGGCGGCGAGTGGGGTGGCTCGGTGCTGATGTCCATGGAGTGGGGCGACAAGCGGCGTCGCGGCCTGATGGCGAGCTGGCCGCAGCTCGGTGTCCCCATGGGCCTGTTGCTGTCAACCGGGATGGTCAAGTGGATGAGCGCCGTGACCGGGCCCAGCTTCGACACCTGGGGATGGCGTATCCCGTTCCTGTTCAGCATCGTCCTGGTCGGAATCGGACTGTATGTGCGTCTCAGGGTGATGGAGAGTCCGGAGTTCTCCGAGGTGAAGGCCCAGCAGACCGTGGTCAAGGCGCCTGTGTGGGTTGCAGTCCGTCTCTACCCCCGTGAGATCCTCACCTCCGCACTCATCCGGATGTCCGAGCAGGCGCCCTTCTTCCTGTTCATCACCTTCGTCCTCACCTACGGGACCAAGCACCTGGACATGGCCAAGGGCCAGCTGCTCAACGACACGATCATTGCCGCGGCCATCGGGCTGTTCAGCGTGCCCTTCTTCGGCCACCTGTCCGATCGTTTCGGCCGTCGTCTGGTCTACGGCGTCGGAGTGGTCTGCACGGGGCTGTACGCCTTCCCATATTTCGGCCTGTTGAATACCCGTAACTCGGGATTGGTGCTGCTGGCGATCGTGGTCTCGCTGACCGTTCACGACATGCAGTACGGCCCACAGGCGGCACTGATCGCCGAGAGCTTCGGCACGAACGTCCGATACAGCGGCGCCGGGATCGGATACCAGCTCGCCTCCGTCATCGCTGGCGGACCGGCACCGCTGATCGCCGCGGCAATACTCAAGGCCACCGGCTCCAGCACCGGGATCAGCTGGTACATCGTGGGCTGCGCTGTCATCTCTTTGACGGCCTTGATCCTCATCCCCCGCCGCTCATCAGACACGGTCGTCATGGCGCCGGCAGGAAGCGACAGAACCCGCTCCGAACAAGCCGTCAGAGTGTGACCGTGACCGGATCGCGTGGCGGTCTTCTGTTGATGACGGCCAAGCCGAGAGTGATGACGTCTAGGCCGAGAGCCGGATGACCAGCTCGGGGGCGAAGATGACCGGGGCCCGGTCGACGGGCTTCCCAGCCAGCAGGTTGATCAGCATCTCCCCTGCGGTGCGGGCCATGGCGACCACGGGGTTCACGACGGTGGTCAACGTGGGTGACGTTGTGGTCGCCGCGCCCAGGTTGTCGAAACCGACCACTGCGACGTCGCCAGGCACCAGTCGCCCAGCGCCGGCCAGCACCGAGAGCGCGCCGACGGCCATCAGGTCTGACGCGACGAAGAGGGCATCGATGTCTGGGTGCTCGGCAAGGAGCTGCGCCGCCGCGCCCGCGCCGCCGGTCGTGGTGAAGTCGCCGTAGGCGACGGCGTCAGTCGAGAGTCCGACCTCGCCGAGCGCGGCCGACCAGCCCGCAAGCCGGTCGAGGCCAGCGGACATGTCCTGTGGTCCGGCGATCGTGCCGATCCGACGACGACCGATGCGCAGCAGGTGCTCGGTGGCCATCCGCCCGCCGCCTGTGTTGTCCACGTCCACGTAGTGGACGTGGACGCTGCCCCCGAACGGGCGCCCGACGAACACGGTGGGCAGACCCGACTGGTGCAGCGCGTCCGCGAGGACGTCGTTGCGGTGGTGGGAGACGACGACGGCGCCGTCCACGTGCCCGCCGCGTAGGTAACGCAGCGTGCGAATCGCGATGTCCTCGGGACGCGCCATCACAAGGACGAGCTGGAGGTCGGTATCGCGCAGCGCGGCATTCAGCCCGTGGATCGTGCTCGCGAAGAACGGGTCGCTCAGGACGCGTTCGTCCGGTTCGGGCACCACGAGCGCCACCGAGCTGGTGCGCCTCGTGACGAGTGAGCGCGCCGCGCGGTTGGGGATGTACCCGAGGTCGGCGACCGCTGCGTCCACGGACGCCTGGGCTTCCGGGGACACGCGCAGGCCGCCGTTGATCGCGCGGGAGGCGGTCGAGCGCGATACTCCTGCGCGTTCAGCGACCTGATCGAGCGTCGGCGCGGCCGACCGCGAGACGTTCGACGTCGACAGGACCGCCTGCTGTTCCTCGGCCGCCATCGCCCACGCCTTCCCTCAGTGATCGTCCAGGTCGTATCCGTCAGTCGCGCGCGGGCACTGTGTTGTTCTCGGCCACCTTGGCGTACCAGAGGGCGCTGGCCTTGGGTGTGCGCACCTGGGTGTCGTAGTCCACCCGAACGATACCGAAGCGCTGGTGGTAGCCCCACGCCCACTCGAAGTTGTCCAGCAGCGACCACGCGAAGTATCCGCGCACGTCCGCGCCGCAAGCGATCGCGTCGTGCACCGCGCGCAGGTGCAGGTCCAGGAAGTCCCGGCGTTCGTCGTCCGCCACGAACCCGTCCGCGTCCGGGATGTCGTCGTATGCGGCACCGTTCTCTGTCACGTACAGGGCCACGCCGGCCTGGCCGGTGTACTCCTCGTGCAGCCGGACCAGCACGCGGGTCAGGCCCTCGGGCTGGACCTCCCAACCCATTCCGGTCACCGGGAGGCCGCGGGGGTGGCTGAATACGCCGTCGGCGGCGGGGAAGGGCGATGACGTCGGGCGCGCGACGGGCGCCTCGCTGTCGACCGGGGCGGGCGCAGGTCGGGAGCTGACGGCCTGGCCGTGGTAGTAGTTCACGCCGAGCGTGTCGATCCTGCTCGAGATGATCGCCAGGTCGCCGTCCCTGACATGGGCGAGCAGCCCGAACGGCGCGACGTCGTCCAGGACGTCCGCGGGGTAGTGGCCGTGCAGGATCGGGTCGAGGAAGATGCGGTTGAACTGGCCGTCGACCCGGCGAGCCGCGTCGACGTCACCGGGGTCTTTGGGGTCGAGCGGGTCGGGCAGGTCCATGTTCAGCGTGATCCCGAGGTCTGCCTCCGGCGCGCGCGAACGCAGCTCCTGCACCGCGAGCCCGTGGCCGAGCATCAGGTGGTGGGCGGCCGCGAGACCGTCGGCGGGGCTCTGGCGCCCGGGCGCGTGGATCCCCGCGGTGTAGCCGAGGAAGGCAGAGCACCAGGGCTCGTTGAGCGTGGTCCACACATCGACCCGGTCGCCCAGAGCCTCGTGCATCGTGACGGCGTACTCCGCGAACAGATAAGCCGTATCGCGGTTGGTCCAGCCGCCCTTGTCCTCGAGCCGCTGCGGCAGGTCCCAGTGGTAGAGGGTCAGCCAGGGCTTGATCCCGTGGCCCAGCAGCTCGTCGACCAGGCGCGAGTAGTAGTCGAGGCCTGCGGGGTTGACGGCGCCGCCGTCGGGGCGGACGCGCGCCCAGGAGGTCGAGAACCGGTAGGAGGCCAGGTGGAGGTCGGCCATGAGTGCGACGTCGGCGGGGTAGCGGTGGTACTGGTCGCACGCCACCTCGCCGTCGTGCCCGTCGAGTATGGCGCCAGGGACCCTTGTGAAGGTGTCCCAGATCGAGTCGCGCCGGCCGTCCTCGTGGGCCGCGCCCTCGACCTGGTAGGCCGCGGTGGCGGCCCCCCACAGGAAACCGGGCGGGAACTCGAGGGAACCCGCCGTCGGGACGGTCTCGGCATACGTGGCGATGTGGTTCGTCATCCTTTGACAGCTCCTTGCATGATTCCGGAGACCAGCTGCTTCCCCGCAACGGCGAAGACGATGATCAAGGGGATCGTCGACAGGGTGACGCCAGCCAGGATGAGCGAGTAGTCCTTGAAGTAGGACGCCTGCAGCAGCTGGACCGCCACTGGAAGCGTGGGGTTGTTCGAGCCGAGCACGATGAACGGCCAGAAGAAGTTGGTCCACGATCCGACGAAGGTGAACAGGGCGAGCATCGCGGCGGCCGGCCGCGCGGCCGGCATCGCGACGTGCCAGAACGTTCGGATCATCGAGCAGCCGTCGACACGGGCAGCCTCGATGAGCTCATAAGGCAGCGCCTCCTCGAGGTACTGGGTCATCCAGAACACCCCGAACGCCGTGACCATCCCCGGCACGATGACCGCGACGAGCTTGCCGGTCCAGCCAAGCTGAGCCATGACGATGAACAGCGGGACGATGCCCAGCTGGGTCGGCACGGCCATCGTCGCGATGACGAAGACGAGCAGACCGCGCCGACCCCGGAAGCGGAGCTTGGCGAACGAGAACCCGGCCAGGGTGGAGAACGCGACGACCGAGATCGCGGTGACAGAAGCGACGATGACCGAGTTGGTCAGCGCCTTCCAGAACTGGATGTCCGAGGTCAGCACACGGCCGACGTTCTCGAAGAAGTGCTTCGCCGGGACCAGCGACGGCACCGGGTTCTGCGCGATCGTCTGGGCATCGGAGGAGCCGAGCAGGAACGAGTAGTACAGCGGGTATGCGGAGACCAGCAGCACGAACGCGAGGATCGCGTAGGTCACCCAACCGGGCCGGCGGTTCGCACCCGCCCCGCCCCTTCCTTGTCCGACTTGCCGTGCCCGACGACGCGCGACGGCCCGGGCGGCGCCCGCACCGGCGGTCTGCTTGATCATGCCGACGGAGCTCATCGCTTGTCCCTTCCGGCGCGTGACCCGGACGAGGAGATGCGCCGGGTGAGAGCGAAGTTCAGCAGGCCGATGGCAATGATGATGAGGAACAGGATCCAGGCGACCGCAGCGGCACGCCCGAAGCTCTTCTGGGCACCCCAACCGAGCTCGTAGAGATACATCGTCACGGTCATCCACTGACGATCGGCGCCGCCTTGGCCGAACTGGTCGTACATGCGCGGCTCGTCGAAGATCTGCAGCCCGCCGATCGTCGAGGTGATCACGACGAAGATGATGGTGGGGCGCAGCATTGGGACGGTCACCGAGAAGAACTGCCGTGCACGGCTCGCGCCGTCGATCACAGCGGCCTCGTACAGGTCGCTCGGAACGGCTTGCATGGCCGCGAGCAGGATGAGTGTGGTGTAGCCGGTCCACCGGAAGTTGACCATGGTGGCGATCGCGATGTGGCTCGAAAGCACGTCGGCGTGCCAGCGGATCGGGTCGATCCCGACGTTGCCCAGGAGCGTGTTGATCAGGCCCGACTGGTCGGCGAACATCTTCGAGAAGATCAGGCCGACAGCGACCGGCGCAACCACATACGGCAGCAGCACTCCCATGCGCCAGAAGGTCTTGGCGCGCAGGTTGGCGTTGAGCACCGCCGCGAGCACCAGACCGGTGAAGACCTGGGGCACGGACGACAGCAGGAAGATGCTGAACGTGTTGCGCAGCCCGGTCCGGAAGTTGGGCTGGGCCAGCACGTTGGCGAAGTTGTCCAGTCCGACGAAGTCGCCCTTGCCGCCGATCAGGTTCCAGTCGTGCAACGAGACCCACGCGGTGTAACCGAGCGGGAACAGGCCGACGATGGCAAAGAGGATGAAGAACGGAGAGACGTACAGGTAGGGAGATGCCTTGACGTCCCAACGCCCGATCCGCTGGCGGAACGCGATCCGCCGAGGCGCTCGGCCCGGGGCAGGGTCGAGTTCAGGGGTGGTGATCACGGCCATGGGATTCCTTCGACGCGGGTCTGGCTGGGGACGACGGCGGCTGGGTTGCGAGTGCATCGGCGCGCCGCGAGCTCACCGGTTTCGACCGGCGAGCTCGCGGCGGACCCGCGGGCTCGCGTTCCTCAGCCCAGGCTCTTGACGGCCGTCGCGAACTTGGTCCAGGACGACGCCGGGGTGTCAGTCTTGTCGACGTCCACGCGGGTCAGGGCCTGCTGCATCGCGTCGTTGATCGCGAAGTAGTTCTTGCCCTTGAACGGGGCGACCGTGACGGCGTTGGCCCGGTTGGCGAGGATCTGACCGGTCGTCGCGTTGTTGAAGAACGGCTTGGTGACCGAGAGCAGATCCTTGCTCGTGAGGGCCTGCTGCTGGCTCGGGAACGTGCCCTTGGCGACGAACGCCTTGATCTGCTGCTCCGGAGCGGTAAGCCAGTTGGCCAGTGCCTTGGCCTCGGCCGGGTGCTTGCCCTGCGCCGGCACGGTCAGGAACGAGCCGCCCCAGTTGCCGCCGCCACCGGGGAAGACATCGGCGATGTCCCAGCCGGTGACGCCCTTGGCGTTGCCCTCGATGACGCCGAGCATCCACCCGGGGCAGAGCATCGTGGCAAAACCGTTCTTCTGGAACGAGGCCGTCCAGTCGGGGCTCCACTGCCCGAGGTGGGCTGAGAGCCCCTCGGTCGTGGAGGCGCCGAGCACCGTGTCATAGATCTTGCGGACATCGGGGTTGTCGAGGGCGATAACCGTGCCGTCGTCCTTCTCGTAGGCATTCTTGACCTGGTTGATCATGCCCTGGTACGTGGCGCCGGCTGAGTCCATCCACGGCGCCTTGGCACCAGAGGCTTTGAACTTCTTGCCAGCAGCGAAGTAGGCGTCCCAGGTGGCGCTGGCGCCGCCGAGGAGCTTGGCGACCTCGGCGCGGTCGGTCGGCAGGCCGGCCTTCTTGAACAAGTCGGAGCGGTAGCAGACGCCCTCGGGGCCGATGTCGGTCCCGTAGCCGATGAGCACGCCGTCCTTGGTGGTCGCCTGGGCGACCTTCCAGTCGAGCCAGCGTCCGTCGACGGACTTGTCCAACAGGTCGACGAACTTGGTCGGGTACTGCATGAGCTCGGGGAGCCAGTCGACCTCGATCGCCTCGACATCCGAAAGGCCCGACCCGGCGGCGAGTCGCGTGTTCATGTTGTCGCGGGCCTCGTTCGAGGTCGCCGCCTTCTTCTGCACGACCGTGATGTTCGGGTGGAGCTTGGTGTACTCGGCGAGGAGGTTCTCGTACCCGAACTCGTTGAACGTGGCCACGGTCAGGGTCATCTTCTCTGTGCTGCTTGCGGCCTTGGTGGCCGTGCCGCTCGGGGTGCTTGAGCCACAGGCCGCGGCGAGCAGGGCAATGCCCGTGACCCCCGCGACGAGCGTCGACGTTCTGCTACTGGTCTTGCGCACAATGACTCCCTTGTCAGGTGCACGGCGTCCTCGCCGTGACAATCTGCGGCCGTGGCGGACGCCGTCCGGTCGCGTGGACCGCATTCGGTCCGAGGTGTGGAATCGCTCCCATCATTGGTGTGGTAGCGCTCCCACGGTCTGCCTCTGAAGAGTGGGGGGTGCCCGTCTGACGTGTCAAGACCTCACGCCACACCGGAGTTGTGGTCACGCTCCCATGACGGCATCACTGCAGGTCAGCGAGCTGACGCCGAAACCCGCTTTACCGAATCGTTACGGTCCAGGTTCCAGACGGGACGTTGTGCCCTAGCACGCCGCGTTCTATTGACCGATCGTTGTTGGACAGGGTCGACGTTGCGATGTGACCTGAGGCGGAACGGAGCCACAAATGAACACCATGACCACCGTCCTGATTGTCCTCGCCGTGCTGGCGTTGCTGACACTCGCGCTGGCAGTGCGGATCGTCAAGCAGTACGAGAGGGGTGTGTTGTTCAGGTTCGGTCGACTGGCGGGGACCCGTTCTCCAGGGTTGCGGTTCATCATCCCGGCGGTTGATGTCCTCCATCGGATCTCGCTGCGTATCGTCACCATGCCGATCCAGTCGCAGGGCATCATCACTCGCGACAACGTCAGCGTCGACGTGTCGGCGGTCGCCTACTTCCGGGTCGTCGATGCAGTGAAGTCCGTGGTGGCAATTGAGAACGTCCGGACAGCCATCGACCAGATCGCCCAGACCACCTTGCGTAAGGTCGTGGGGCAACACACCCTGGACGAGACATTGTCGGAAACTGATCGGATCAACAGCGACATCAGGCAGATCCTGGATGTGACGACCCTCGACTGGGGCGTTGAAGTCACCCTCGTCGAGCTCAAGGACATCCAGCTCCCCGACTCGATGAAGCGGGCGATGGCCAAGCAGGCCGAAGCTGAGCGGGAGAAGCGGGCCAAGATCATCAACGCCGAAGGCGAGTCCCTGGCCGCAAACGCTCTCGGCGAAGCGTCAGACGTCATGATGGCCCACCCGCTCGCCCTGCAGCTGCGAAACCTGCAGAGCATGGTCGAGATCGGCGTGGACAAGAACACCACCGTCGTTTTCCCGGCTCCGCTGATGAGCACCATCGGTGAGCTGGCAAACTTCCTCGCCAGGGAGACACGTGCCGCCTCCGAGAACGCCGGCCGAGATCTCCCCACAGACTGAGCCGGTTCGGCATCGCACAGAAGTCTCACGGACGCGGGGCGTCGAGTCGGGCAGCGCGTCGTCACCTGTAAGCACGTAGCCTCCGGCCCGCTGGATAGAGTCGGTCGGGAAGCCTGGTTGAGGAGGACGAATGGACGGTCGCCGCGCGCTGCGGGGGTGGGGCGGAACCAGCCCGAGCGTTGCAACGGTCCACTCGGCCGGCGACGATGCTGAGCTTGTCCGGCTGGTCACCGACGCGGGGCCGCGAGGAGTACTCGCTCGTGGGCTGGGCCGCAGCTACGGCGACGCCGCGCAGAACGGTGGCGGGGTCGTCGTGGACATGACCGCCCGCCACCGTGTCTTGTCGGTGGACAACCAGACCGGGCTGGTCGAGGTCGAGGCCGGTGCCAGTCTGGACCAGCTGATGCGGGAGCTACTGCCTCTGGGGCTTTTTGTCCCCGTGAGTCCAGGCACTCGGCAGGTGACGGTTGGTGGGGCGGTGGCAGCCGACATCCACGGCAAGAACCATCACGTGGACGGCAGCTTCGGGCGCCACGTCGTCTCCATGGACCTGCTTTGTGCCGACGGCACCATCCGTACGCTTACCCCTGAGTCCGAGCTCTTCTGGGCCACTGTGGGAGGCATGGGACTGACCGGCCTGGTGTTGCGGGTGACCTTGAAGATGAAGAAGGTCCAGTCGGCATACTGCCTGGTCGACACCGAGCGATGCGCGAACCTCGACGATCTGCTGGCGCGGATGACCGAGGGCGACCACAGGTACACGTACTCGGTGGCCTGGATCGACTGCCTTGCCCGAGGCTCGTCGTTGGGGCGCTCGGTCCTGACTCGCGGCTGGTCAGCGACCCTCGACCAGCTGCCCCCGACCTTGCGCGATCACCCCTTGGACTTCCGGCCCAGACAGCTGGCGGTCGCGCCCCCGATCTTCCCCAGTGGCCTGTTGAACAGGGCAACCGTCGCTGCTTTCAACGAGGCGTGGTATCGCAAGGCCCCACGAGAGCGCCACGGCGAGATCCAGAGCATCGCGGCGTTCTTCCACCCCTTGGACGCCGTGGCGCGGTGGAACCGCATCTACGGTCCAAAGGGCTTTCTGCAGTACCAGTTCGTGGTGCCTTTCGGCGCCGAGGACACCCTGCGGCGATGCATCCAGATGTTGAGCGACGCCGGACAGGCTTCGTTTCTGGCAGTGCTCAAACGCTTCGGGCCGCCAAGCGATGGCCACCTGTCCTTTCCCACACCAGGCTGGACGCTCGCGCTGGACATACCTCTCGGAGCGGCCGTCTTGGGCGGCCTGCTCGACCGGCTCGACGAAGAGGTCATGGCAGCGGGGGGCCGCGAGTACCTTGCCAAGGACTCCCGACTGCCGGCATCCGCGATCGCACGTATGTACCCGCGCCTCGATGAGTGGCGCGATGTCAAGAAAGCCGCAGACCCTCACGGGGTCTTTGAATCTGATCTAGCCAGGAGGTTGGGCCTGTGAAGGACGCAATCGGCAACGTGCAACGGGTGGTGGTTCTGGGGGGGACCTCGGACATTGCCCTGGCGACGGTCGCGAAGCTGACCGCGGGGCGCCGCGGCGTTCAGGTCACGTTGGCCGCGCGTCCCGGCGAACGCCGTACCTCCGCCGCCACAGCCCTCGAGGCCCGCGGTCTGCAGGTCAGCGAGGTGGACTTCGACGCCACCCAGAGGTCGTCGTATGAGCGGGCCATCTCGGACGCGTTCGAATCCGGAGGGGACGTCGACGTTGTCATCGTCGCGTTTGGGCTGTTGGGAGACCAGAAACGCGCGTGGCGGGATGTCGACGCGGCATTGGAACTGGCGCAGGTCAACTACACGGCGGCGATCGGCTGCGGCGTCCTGGTCGCCGACAGGCTGCGCAAACAGGGGCACGGCGCGATCATCGCCATGTCCTCCGTAGCCGGTGAACGCCCCAGGAAGTCCAACTTCGTGTACGGCTCGACCAAAGCGGGAATGGACGCCTTCTACACCGGGCTGGGCGACGCGCTTGAGAAGGACGGCATCAAGGTCCTGGTTGTTCGCCCCGGTTTCGTCAAGTCCAGGATGACCCATGGACTCGCAGCGGCGCCGCTGTCCCAGACCCCGGAGCAGGTCGCCGACGTCGTCGTGGCAGGTCTATTGGCTGGACGGCGCACGGTCTGGGCACCGCCGGCGATGCGGTGGGTCATGGCGGTTCTGCGACACCTTCCCCGTCCGGTGTTCACACGCCTACCGCTCTGAGGACCGCCGCTGCCGGTGTCGGCTCAGAGGTACACCGAGGCCATCAGACAGGCTGCCCAGACTCCACCGAGCGCCATCAGCATGCGGTCGTGAAGGACGATCTCCTCCGGCTCCCCCGCGGCACCGCTGTCGACGTCCACGGAGTACCGCAGCAGCGCCACGACGAACGGGACGATGGACACAACGCTCCACTCGTTCGGGGTGGCTTGGTGCATCGCGAAGGCCCACAGCGCGTACGTCGTGACCAGCACTCCCGCCGACATGGTCCACACAAACCGCAGGTACGTAGGGGTGTAGTGCTTCAGCACCGGCCGGATGTCCACCCCGGTGTCCAGGGCCAGACGTACCTCGGCATACCTCTTGCCTGCGGCCATGAACAGCGACCCGAAACCGGCCGCGATCAGGAACCACTGCGAAAGCAGAATGTGCGTCGCGACACCTCCAGCGATGGCCCTCAACAAGAACCCCGAGGCGACGCTCGCGAGCTCGATGACGGGCTCGTTCTTCATACCCAGGCAGTACCAGAGCTGGACGCCCTCATAGATTGCGACGACCACGAACAGCTGCCAGGTCAGCAGTGCTGAGATCACTAGTGCCCCGGGCAGGAGCACGAGCGCGGTAGTCCGGGCCGAACGCACGGACAGCTCCCCCGACGCGACCGGACGCAGCCGCTTCGTGGCATGGGCCCGGTCGGCCTCGACATCGACAGCGTCGTTGACCAGGTAGATCCCCGACGCGGCCACGGCGAAGGCAACGACAGCGACGAGCATCTGCAGGGCGGCACGGGGCTGGAGCGCAATGCCGGCGGCCGCCGGCGCGGCGAGCACCAGAACGTTCTTGATCCACTGACGGGGCCGACACGCCCGAACGAGAGTCGGCAACGCCGGGCGTGACTGGTGCAAAAGGGTCATGCGCCCGACACCGGCCTTGTTGGGGCGACCCAGCGCCCCATCACGGCGCCGATCAGGGCGCCGGCCAGAACGTCGCTGGGGTAGTGCACCCCCACGATGACCCGGCTGGTCATCATCACCGGAATCGACAACAGCGGCCAGCGCCGCCGGAGGAGCCGGGAGTAGGCCACGGCAGCCGCCGTGGTCGAGGCAGCGTGTGCGGATGGGAAGCTCAAGTGGCTCGGTGTGCCAACGAGAACCTGTATCCGCGGGTCGCTGGGACGGTGCCGACGGACCACCCGCTTCGCCACGATGCTCACCGCGTGAGCGCCCAAAACGGTTGCGGTGGCCCGCAGCCAGGGACGCCGTTGCTCAGGGTCGAGGGCCGCGCCCAGCAGCCCCAACGCGGTCCAACCCAAGGCATGTTCACCGGCGTGGCTCAGGATCACGGCGCCCTGACGCGTCCCGGGCGATGCCGATAGCGACTGGGCCGTGACCAGGGCCACGACCTCTCGCTCCTTCAAGCGCGCGGGGCTCATCATCGAGGGAAGACCGCGACGAAGTCCCGCGACGACAGCTGGAGGTAGCGGTAGGGGTTGGGGTGCTCGTCCCTGGTGAGCATGTGTGGTGCCGCCACGCCGCTGCTCGGGTGCGTGTAGGTGATGAAGTTGGTCCACGCCTTGTTGATGTCGAGCTCCATGGCCGTTACTGCCCCTGCGTCGTGGACGATCTTGGCCAGGGTGGGCACCGACATCGAGGCTCCCACCACGAACACCAGCGAGCCGTCCTTGCGGACTCCCAGGGCTGAGCGCCACACGAAGGTGGTGTCGCCGACGGTCTTGCCCCAGGTTCTGGTGGTCCTGCTGTTCACGTCCGGCGAGATAGCGCCGTTCTCCACCAGGAGGCCGAGGTTCTGGCGGACGGCGGCCACGTCGGGGCCTGGCGTGGCCGCGTTCCACTTGACCACGTCAACGTGCCCATCCTTGTAGAGCACCATCGACGCAGCGCCCTGACGCAGCGGCACAGCGCTCTGACCGTCCTGCCAGTAGCCGCCATTCGCGTCCTGCATGGTGAATCCCGAGTTGAACGTCGCCAGCAGGCGGTCTCGCTGCGATGACGGAACGTCGAAGGCCTGGGACCAGCCGGAACCGCCGGGCACGCGGTAGCCGGGATGCAGGACCATCTTGACAAGCTTCTGGTTGAGCCAGGCCACGCCGACCAGATAGCTGGTGTGCTGCGCGTCTGGACGAAGGAACGCGGCCCTGATCGCCGGTTGCCCGCGAACACTGGTCAGCGTCTGCCAGACGCCCTCGTTGGGCAGCGCAGGTTGGGTCTGGGGTGGGATGGGAGCCGGAACGGCGATGTTCGGCATTGCTCGCGAGGTGCGGGTGGAGGGGCCGGACGCCATTTGGGGCGCGGAGACCATAGGGATCCCACCAGCGAGGCTTCCGCCAACCTTGGGCGGATTGAGCTGGTACTGGATCTGCTCCAGCTCGCTGACGACCCAGCCCATCCCGTTGAACCGGGCCCACTCGGCCAGCCGTGCGGCCGTGGTGTCGGTGCCCGGGGCCGTCAAGGCGCCACCGATCGACCAGCCCAGCCACAGGAGTGGGACAAGTATCACCACGCCCGCGCGGCGCAACCAGATCCGGCGCCGGCTCGGCCGCGATACCCCGGGCCGCGGCGGTTGGCGATGCTTTTGAGGAGTGTCGATCTGGATGTCGGTGCGAGTCGTCATCTCCGCGTTCCCCTTGCCTCTTCGGCAACGCGACGAGGCGCTGCGTCATACGATCTCCGGCGACTCACAGGTGGGCCTGATCGATCGCGGACTGCAACGACTGCAGGTAGCCGTCGCTGGTGACCGTTGCGCCGGAGACGGTGTCGATGGCAGCGGACTGCTTCTGGACGGCCTCCTGGTCGAGGATGGGCAGTGCATAGCCGTTTATCTGTGCGTCGACGTTGGTGCCCTGGGGGTACTGCACCGCACGAGACCGGGTGATCTTGCCGCCTTGCACCGTGAGCTGGACCTGGACCGGCCCCCATCGGGTATCGGCCGACTGACCGGTGTAGGTGGCCGCTTGGGTCGCCGTGCCGGACTTCTTGGTCGAGCTCGACGTCGATGTCGAGGACCCGCTCCTGGTCGATGACCGGGACTGCGAGGTGGAGCCGGAGCTCGACGGTTGCTGCACGACCGGGCTGGCCGAGACCCCAGCGTTGCTGGCGCTGGTGTGGTAGCTGAAGAGCAGGACCAGGATCGAGATGGTCGACAGGATGGTGGTGACGATGCGTCGCATGGTTTCCTTCGTGATTCGTATGCCGTCGGCGTTCGATCCGTCGTGGTGAAATGCTTGGTTCAGTAGGTGAAGCGTTCGATGTGGACGTGGTCGTCCGGGACGCCGGCGTCGATGACGGCCTGCTCCGCGGCATCCATCCACCCCGGGCTGCCACAGATGAACACGTCGTGGTTGGCCACATCGGGCACAAGCTTGCGCAGCGCCTCGACGTCTCCCATGTGCGCGGCATGCTGGGGCAGCCAGCTGGATCGTCCCGTCGCCCTGGTGCCGGACACCACGAAGAACCGTGCCCGTCGCGACTCGGCCAGGGCCGTCAGCTCGTCCACGAAGATCTGGTCTGCGTCAGAGCGCGCCCGGTAGACCAGGGTGACATCGCCGGGACGTTGGTCCATGGCCTCCAGCAGTGCCCGCATCGGCGTGATACCGATCCCCGAGGCCATCAACAGGACTTTGCGACGGGTCCGCACCCCCTCGTGCAACCGGCCGTACGGGCCCTCAAAGGCAACCCTGGTCCCCGGACGCATCCGCGCCAGCCGCGCCGACCCGTCCCCCAGGTGGGCGGCAGTGATGCGCAGCGTCCGCCCGTCCGGTGCGGCGGACAACGAGTAGGGGTGGGCCCGGGTGGCACCGGGCCCGTCCAGGAACCGCCACTGCATGAACTGACCGGCCCGGGCCGGCAACCGGTGCAGGTTCCGCCCGGCCATGACCACCGTGGTGACCGTCGGGCTCTCGGCACGGACCTCTTGGACAACCAGCCGATGGCGCAGACTGCGCCACAGCGGCTGGCCCACCCGCCAGAAGAACACGCTGCCGGCGGCCGCAGCCCACAACGTCCACCAGTAGACCGTGGCCACCGGTGAGGTCAGGAAGTCCTTGCCGGTCCAGAGCTGGTGCGGCAGGGCCAACCCCACACCGACGTAGGCATAGAGGTGAAGCAGGTGCCAGGACTCATAACGCAGCCGGGCCCGCGCCATCCGGATCGAGGTCACGGTGACCATGACCAGCGCCACCGTGCCGGCAAGAGCCAGCAACATCCCGCGGTAGTTGACCACGAAGTCGACCATCGTGCCCCACAGTCCCTTGGGCGAGGTCGCCGCATAGCCCAACGTGATCGCGACGATATGCACCACCATCAGGTTGAACGACCAGAAACCCACCAGACGGTGGCGTCGGGCCAGCTCATCCTGACCGTACGACTTCTCCACCAACGGGATCCGCGCCATCAGCAGCACCTGGATCAACAACAGGTCCGAAGCCACCAGCCCGGTCAACCGACCAACACTGGTCAGGCCCGAACCGACACCGGCCAGATCCTGGACCCCACCCCCAGCGACCCACAACGCCACAACCACCAACAATGAAGACCAGACGAAAACCCCAAACGCGTCGCGCCACCACGCCGGCACCCGAGGCACCCGCACCGAGGCATGACGGCCTGCCATCCGGGATGGGCCGCCGCCCGACGTGCGCACAGATGTCTGTGCTCGCGACTCGGGCGGCGCCAACAAGGTGTCCTGCGATGTGCTCATGCCCTCAAGGATTACCGAGAAACTTTGGTGATTCCTTCTAGCCGGAATCGTCCGAGCCATCGCACCGCTCAGGGTAGGTAAGGCAAACCAAACTCTTGACGGCGCTGTCACCAACCACGGCTCTGGGAAGTAGTTGACGACGGCAGCGTCACAGCTTATGAGCGCGGCCGAACCCCGTGAAGATGCTGGGCGGACGAACCGCCCCGACCCAAACGTTGGGCGGGGCGGTTGTCATCAGCCGACAGACGTTGATGATGGTGCTCAGTTGTCGTGGTTGTCTCCTGCTGGGCGTGCTGGTGGTCGTATTCGTGGTTACCCGTTTCGGGTGATCTCCCAGGTGACGTTGTCTCCGTGCTGCTGGGTCCAGAAGATGCGCCACTTGCCATCGAGCGGTTGGGGCGTCTTGGCGCCGAGAAGACCACCTATCGAGGCGTCGCCATCTGAGACATGGATGCCGGTGATCTCGTTGTCCCCGTCGTTGTAGCCGGGGCTGGTCGTCGCGTCGTACAGGGCGGACGCGTCGCGTCCTTCGGCGAGCCAGCGGGTGATCTTCCTTGGTTGGCTGTCCTTTCCGCTGACGTCGACCAGGTAGCCCGAGTCGAGGGCGTCGCGCTGGGCGTGAAGCCCGTCGCCGGCGTCCTCGACGACCAGCAGCTGGTCTTTGGTCGCGAACTGAATGTTGTCGAAGCCCGTGTGGGTCTTGTCCCCGAGGACAACTGCCGACAGCTTGCCCTTGTCCGCGGACGGCGACGTCTGCGACAGGCGGAAGACCGCGCCGTAGGCGCCGGGCAGCGTGCTGGTCGCGCTGGTGTCACCGGTCTCGGTGAAGTAGAAGTCGCCGAATCCCGTGCCCGGCCGGAAGACGCCGTTCTCGGGGCGCTTGAACGGGGTGGCGTCGGCGGCAGCGGCGCTGACCGTCGCATCGTAGGCGCCGGCGCCATCGTGCACGGTGACCCACGTCGTGGCAAAGGACTTGCCGTAGGTGTGCAGGTCGGTGATGACCGGGTCGGCAGGGTTCAGTGAGAGTTGCCTTGCCGTGATCGGCGACCCGTCCGGGCGCGATACCTGCAGGGCCTCGAGCTTGCCGCCCTTGGCGAGGTCGGTCTTGTCACTGGGGGTGAAGCGGTAGAGGTAGCTGTTCGGCGCCTTCCCGCGGCTGACTGCGGCGCCGCCGATGTCCTCGACGAGCCAGACGTTGCCGGCGGAGTCGTTCTGGATGCCCTCGTAGCCGCCGGACCCGAGGCCCGTCAACCGGGCAGCCTTGCCGGTGGTGGCATTTCCGTTGTAATCCAGTGTGACGGCCAAGACCCCGCCGGTCGGGGCCTTGGCCTCGGCGGTGAGCAGCAGCTGCTTGGTGAAGGGGTCCCAGGTGATGCCGTCGAAGCTCGGGAGCTTGCTGCCGGCCGCGTCGGTGTCCGCGAGCAGGGAGACGCGCTTGGCCGGGTTCTTCTCGTCCAGGTCGATGCGG
>DATCNE010000256.1:0-2375 GCA_036565395.1 Dermatophilaceae bacterium | reverse complement strand
CACCGAGGAACTCCGCGGTGAGCGAGTTCGCGCTGGATGCTCGTGCGTCCCCTGGGACGCCCCGGTTGACCTCCGTCAGGGCGTCTCCCGCAGAACCGCTGAGCACCACACCCTCCATTGGGCGCGCGGTGGCGGTCGTGGTCTGCCACGGATCGTGCCACGCGTTGTACGTCATGTAGACGGTCGAGCCGTTCGGAGAGATCGCGACCGCGGGCTGGTTGGCGCGGTCACCGGACGTGGACACTGCGACGCCAGTGCCGTAGCTCGCGCCGCGGTTGGTGGAGTAACTGACGTACGCCTTCTCGTTGTTGAGCCCTGCGCTGTTGTCCGACCAGCCCAGCACGATGGTGTTCTTGGCGTCCCTGCCGGAGGGGGCGCCGTTGGCGATGTCAATGCTGGGGAACACGTCGGTGCGGGAGCCTGCTACACCGTCGATGGTGAACCGGCCTTGGACGGGGTCGAGCTGCCCGATGCCGCCGATAGTGGTGATGACCCGCGGCTGGCTGAACGTGGCGCCGCCGTTGTCCGAGGTCGCCTGGAAGAAGACGCCGCTGTTCAGCTGCTGGTCGAATCCGGACCACACGACGTACACCCGCCCGCCGCTGTCGGTGCGTATGGCGCAGCCCTGCCGCCCGCCGGTCTGGGCGTTGTTGGTCGCAGCGGAGATCTGGCTGGTGGTCCACGTGTCCCCTGCGTCGCTGGAGCGGTGGAACATCACCGGCTCGGGGGCGCCGGCCAGGCCGTTGCTGCGGAAACTGACGTTGCACACGTACACGTTGCCGAAGAACGGGCTGGTGGCGGCGTTGTCCGCCCACAGCTGTTCCTTGTCGCTGAACGTCGCGGAGCTCTGCTTGGAAACGATCACCGGGTCCATCCACGCGCTGGCATCGCTATTGGAGGCCGCTTGGACGTCGTCTGTGCGAGACACGGCGATGGCGCCGCTGCCCTTGAACGCCTGGTCGGTCCGGGACCCGGCGAAGTTGGTGGCGATGTTGGAGTAGTACAGACGCGAACCGTTATCCCACGAGAACCGGCCATCGGTGCCGCGCCGCGGGCCGAACGCCAGCTCGGGGTCACCGTTGGAGACCAGGCCGTTCTCGAAGTACTTCGGCAAGGTGCCGATTTCTCCCACGTGCGGGGCGCAGTCCGCCGGCCCGAGGCAGCCCCGGGCGGTCCACCCTTGGTAGGTCGGCTGGGTCCAGGTGTGCCCGGAGTCGGAGGAGAAGTAGACGCCGCTGACACCGACACCAAGGGTGAAGGGGCATGTGGTGGGGTCTCCGGCGTTGCACGCCTCCATGTCGATGTTGTCGTTCGAACCGGCCACCAGGACGTTCGGATGGTTCGCGTCCAGCGCCAGGCCGGGCTCGTTCTGCTTGTTCTGCGAGAACGGGCTCGTCGGGCTACCGACGTTCACCAGCACGCTCGAGTCGGGTGCAGTGGCGGCGGCGGCCACGGTGCCAGGTAGGGCCGCGACAAGGGCCACAGCCCCGGCGGCGAGAAGACGGTGAACGCGCATGACTAACCTCCATCGTGCGGGGCCGCGACCCAGGTTGGGGCCGCGCATTACTCGGTCGGCCAGCCGGCCACGCGGGCTGGCACAGCCAATTCGCAGCGTACGACCGCAACCTTGCCCTGTCTACGATCCGAGTTGACTCGTCTAAACCTCCGCGTAGCCCGATACGTTGCCCCCTGAAACCTCCGCGAAGCGGGTGCGTCGATCAGTGGGTCTCTGTCGTCGTCGGTCACGCAGTGTTGATGGGTCTGACGTTGATGGGTCTGACGATGAGCGAACGTCTTAAGGGGATCCTCCCCCGGACAAGAACGCACACCCACGGCAAGACCGGTCCTACACATGAGCGAGGCCCGGTGTCCCACGGCGTCCGGGGACAAGGGAGCGCCGCCATACCTTTATGTCTGTGACTTGGCGAGATCGCGCAGCAGGTCTACTGCCTGGCCAGCCTTGTGGATTGGCACGAACAGGTGGTCGTGGAAGTAGCCAGCCACGACGTTGCAGCTGATGCCCCCGGTGGCCAGTTGCTCGGCGACGGCTGCAGTGAGGCCGACAGCATCGAGCGATGAGTGAACGCGGAGAGTGATCATGGCTGCGATGAACTCGTACGCCAGACCAAATCGGTCGGCCTGGTCTTGATCCAAAACAAGTGTGACCCCTTCTGCCTCGCGAACGAGCACAACTGGGTTGGCCGTGTCCGGTACTCGTGTGGTGGTCGTGAAGACGTACCGGCCCGGTTGCAGCTCTGGCTCCATGGCTTCGAGCAACTGAGCCAGATCCTCTAAACCGCTGATGCGGCAAACCTAGCCCTCCGTTATGCATCCACCGTCCCGCAGGCGGAACGTGGAGCGGTGTCCAAATGTCC
>DATCNE010000255.1:0-33599 GCA_036565395.1 Dermatophilaceae bacterium | reverse complement strand
TCGCGCGTTTGGGGCCTCAAATCGGGCCGGAACGCGCGATCCGCGGTGTTCGGATGCCAGTAGCTCAGTCGGCGCCCCCCAGCATCCGCAGCACCGCGATCCGGTACTCCATCCAACCCACGCCGTTGATCGGGACCTCGGGCGGGTCCATCTCCCCGATGGCCTGCCGCACCACGGCCAGGGCAGCACCGGCTGCCCGGCCGTACATCTCCTCCGCTCGAAGACGGGTCTTCAGTCGCCCGTGCACTGGCCACAGCTCGGCTTGTGCCGCCCCCATCGCCTCCGCCACCTGCCCCACAAGGTCGGAGTGTCCTTCTCGGCCAGGGATGAGTTCCATCACGGCTCCCATGTCAGTTGGTGGTACACGACCAAGCCTGTGCTGACCGGCACCTGGGCGCAACCACCATGTGGCAGGCGAAAGGCGACCGGCATACCCGCGTGAGGCATCGAGAAGACGTATGGGGACCTGCGCGCCGAGTCAACTCGTGACGTTGACCGAGAAAGAAGCAAGGGGGCATGCTGGCTGACGTTCTCACTCTGGAGGCGTCATGGACAGACTCCCGGTCGTGTACGTGCGCGGGTACGCCGGCGCAACGTCAGGCATCGACAGCCAGGTCGACGACCCTTTCTACGGGTTCAACCTGGGTGCGACCCATGTGAGGGTGGGTGGTGACGGCGACCCGATGTTCTACCAGTTCGAAGGTCCCATGCTCCGGCTCATGACTGATGAGAACTATCGGCTCATCGTCCGCGGTGACCAGCAGCAGTACCTCAACGATGCCGAGGACGGGACGATCCCGAAGGAGTCGCTGTGGGTCTACCGGTTCTATGACCAGGCGGCAACGACTTTCATGCCGGAACAGCACAACGAAGGCATCATCGAGCGTTTCCTGAGCAGCCTGCACAAGCACGTCACGGCCGACGGTTTTGAGATCGAGACGGCGGCGGCTGGGCTGTACGACCTGATCATGACCATCCGGGCCAAGACCGGGGCGGACAAGGTGCTCGTCGTGGCCCACTCGATGGGTGGCCTCGTCGTCCGATGCATGATGCAGAAGATCTGCTTCCAGGGCAACAGGGTTCCGGCGAAGTCGATCGTGGACAAGTTCTTCACCTACGGCACGCCGCACGGTGGCATCGCGTTCAATATCGCAGCCCTCGACTGGGCTCAGCAGGCCTTCGGGCCGGCCGGCGCGGACATCTTCGCCCCGGAGAAGATGTTCGGATACCTCACTCCTGGAAAGAAGTTCGGTGACCTGCCGGGTCGAGGCGACCAGTGGGACCCGCAGTTCGTCGACGAAAAGGTGTTCAGCGCAGACAACATCTTCTGCCTCATCGGCACCGACCCCAAGGACTATGGCTTGTCGCGGGTCGTGGTCGGGCCCAAGAGCGACGGCCTTGTCCGCATCGAGCATGCCTACGTTCGCGGGGCGAACCGCGCCTACGTCTACAAGTCGCACTCCGGCTCCTATGGAGAGGTCAACTCCGAGGAGGGATACCAGAACCTGCGCCGGTTCATGTTCGGCCGCTGGGCCGTCAGCGTGACGCTCGGTGGGCTTCCGGCCTATCCGAAAGACATGGCTCAACGCCCTCCCGAGGACCAGTGGCCCACATGGCAGACCGACATGAGTTTGGCGATCCGCGGCGTCTCCGTCGTCATCAGCGAACAGCAGGCTGCGCACTGGTGCCCCATCCAGATCAACGAAGAGCTCAGCCGGCACGTCGACTCTCCGGACGATCCCGTGCCACTGGCGTCCACCTTCTTGCTGGACCCGGCGCATCTGTTGGAGCTTGCCCGCGAGCGCGGCGACGCCGATCCCAGCCAAAGGCACGGCGGCCGACTGCGTTACGTCTTGTCGTTGAGCGTGTCCAAGCTTGTTGAACGCGGCGGCTTCTTCAGCTTCGGGGAGCACCTGGAACAGGTCTCGGACTGGTCCGACTCCTTGATCGTCGATGTCGGACCCAACGACGCCGGCACCGGGCTGCAGGCGTGGGCGGCATGGAACAGCCAGGTCGCCGGACCCAACGACGTGCTCGACCCGATCACCGAGGGGCTGCCGGCAGGCAAACGCGATCCGATCTCGTTCGACACCACGGAGGGGATGCGGTCCTGCGACATCGCCCTGCCCACCGTGGCGCAAGCCCTGCCGATACTCGGGCCGCGCGCCCACATCACCATCCAGGTCACCGATCGCCACAGCACCGCGGAAGCCGTCAGCGGATGACCTTCGAGATCGTGCCTGGCGACGCGTCCTCGCCATACGTCATTCACGTTCCTCACTCGTCCACCAGGATCCCGGACGATGTCCGCACCCAGCTCTTGCTCGATGACGACGAGCTCGCTGAGGAGCTCTGCCTCATGACCGACGCACGCACCGACGAGCTGGCCGCCCTCGCCGCCAGACAGGTCGCGCCCCGGCCGTGGTTGTTCGTGAACCATCTCTCGCGGCTGGTCGTGGACCCCGAGAGACTGCCCGACGGGCATGAGGAGATGTACGACGTCGGTATGGGAGCCGTCTACACCCGCACCTCTGCCGGGTTGGTGCTGCGTGAAGTTGACGAGCACGCCGAACGCCTACTCCTCAAACGCTTCTTCACGCCATACGCAGAGGCGCTGGCGGACCTCATCGACGAACGGATCGCCGCCTGCGGGTATGCCGTGCTCGTCGACCTCCACTCGTACCCAGTCGAGGCCTTGCCCTACGAGCTGCACCAGGATGCGAAGCGTCCGCCGGTGTGTCTTGGCGTCGACGTCGATCACACGCCGACGGCGCTGCGCGAACGGGCGTTCAGGGCCTGTTCCGGCATCGGCCAGGTTGTGGTGAACGAGCCCTTCGCCGGCAGCTACATACCGCTTCGTCATTTCGGACGGGACAACCGGGTTTCGTCGGTGATGGTGGAGCTGCGGCGGGACACGTACATGCGTGACGACGGGACCATGGACCCTGATGGGGTTCGCCGGGTCGGCGACGCGCTGGCAGCCATCCTCGAAGCCTGAGCCCGAGCGGCAGGAGGAGAATGCCTCGATGAAGCTCAAGCTCGACCTGCACGACATCCACAGCAAGGGCCCGGAGATCGACAGGGCCCTTCGCGCGATCATCGATGAAGCGGTCGCCAAGAAGGCGCCCCTGGTTGAGATCATCCCCGGCAAGGGCTCGGGTGCCCTGAAGAAGCATGTCCTGCGCTTCCTGGACCAGAAAGAGATCAAGGCTCTCTACCACCGAGTCGAGAAGGACTCCGACAACTTCGGCCGCGTCTTTGTCCATTTCCGCTGGAAGTGAGTCCTCAAGGACGGATCAAGCGCTCGGGCGGCGCCGGCCTCGTCAGTGGTCGCTGGCCTTCGGGTCGGCGGCTTTGGGGTCGGCGGACAAGACGAGCCGTGCGTGGATCTCAGTGGTGAGCTGATGGACGAGCTTGGTCAGCTCGGTGTTGGAATGCAGCTCCAGCTCGCTGGCCACGAAGTCGTGGTCCGCCTTCGCCTGTTGGAAGGACGCCTGCCGGTTTTGCCCGATCATCACGAACGTCGACAGGAATATCGCCTCAAGGGAGACGATGAGCGTCAGTGTCGGCCACGGACTCTTCTCGAAGACGAGCATCCACACGGCGAAGACCGCGGCGTGCAGATACACGAAGTTCATCGAGCCGGCGAAAGCGGTGATGGCGTCCGCCACCCGCAGCTGGATCTGAGCGGACCGGCGCTCGGCCTCCGCCAGCATGCCGGGGTGTTGCAGTTTGTTGGGCTGGGTAATGGTCATCGTGGGTGTCCTGTCGCCGCGGTCGATTGCTGACTCAGAACGGTCTCACGGAACCCGAAACCCCACCGCCGGTTGCTGAAACCCATGTCGACGCTCGGATGACGTCCCGTTTCAGCGTCCAACAGTGGGTCGTATGCCGACACGTGTCGGAAGACGTCCCGTTTCAGCGCGAGAAGTGGGACGTATCCCGACACGTGTCGGAAGACGTCCCCGAGTGGCAGTGAGCCGGTTGGCATGGCGCACAGGTTGGATAGTCTGCTTGATGGAGGCGCCGCGCCGACAGTGCGTGCGACGATGGCGGAGGCTCGATCTGGGAGGACACGTGGACATGGACCGCGCTGACACGTCGGAAGAGGTTGGGGACCGCGGCCCACTGAGCGGGCGTCCCTGGCTGTCGAGCTACGCGCCAGGAGTCGAGCCAGACCTCAAGGTCCCGGCCGAGTCGCTGCCCGAGATGCTCATCAGAAGCGCCCTGCTTCATCGCGACCGGGTTGCCCTCGACTTCTTCGGCGCGGAGACGACATACACCGACCTTGCCGAAGCGGTGAGCCGGGCCGCAGAGGCGTTGCGCACTGTGGGGGTGAAGGCGGGGGACCGGGTGGCGCTGATACTGCCGAACTGCCCGCAGCACGTGGTGGCCTTCTATGCCGCGCTGCGACTCGGTGCCGTGGTCGTCGAGCACAACCCGCTGTACACGGCGCCCGAGCTGGAGCACCAGCTGTCCGACTGCGGGGCGACGTTCGTCGTGTGCTGGGACAAGACGGCACCGGTGATCGACGAGCTGCGCGCGAAGACCGCGGTGCAGGTCATCCTGGCGGTCGACCTGACGAGCGCCGTGCCGTGGAGCATGCGTCTCAAGCTGCGGCTGCCGATCGCCAAGGCGCGCACGGCCCGCGCGGCGCTGACCGGGCCGGTGCCCCCAGGGGTCCTGGGCTGGGAGCAGGTCTCATCCTCGACCGGTCCGCTCGATCCGGCCCACCCGCAGCCGCGCCCCGAGGACGTCGCGCTGCTGCAATACACGGGCGGGACGACCGGCACGCCCAAGGGCGCCATCCTGACGCACGCGAACCTGCGGGCCAACGCGGCCCAAGGGCGGGCATGGATGCCCGGACTCAAGGACGGCGCAGAGACCGTATACGCGGTGCTGCCCCTGTTCCACGCCTACGGGCTGACGCTGTGCCTGACCTACTCGATGAGCGTGGGTGCGACCCTTGTGCTGCTTCCGCGCTTCGACCTCGACCTGATGTTCGAGGCGATTCGACGCCGCCCCCCGACGTTCCTGCCTGCGGTCCCGCCGATCTACGAGCGGCTTGCTGAAGCAGCCCGTGAGCGTGGCGTCGACCTCACGTCGATCCGCTACGCGATCTCCGGCGCCATGGCGCTGCCGCCCGCGTTGGTCGAGATGTGGGAGGCCGTCACCGGCGGGCTGCTGGTCGAGGGCTACGGGATGACCGAGACCTCGCCCGTTGCGCTGGGCAACCCAGCTGCGCCGACCCGGCGACCTGGGACGGTTGGCATCCCGTTCCCCTCCACCCGGATGCGTATCGTCGACCCGGACGACCCGTCGCACGACCTTCCGATCGGGGTGCAGGGCGAGCTGTTGATCAAGGGCCCGCAGGTGTTCGCCGGATACTGGAACCGTCCGCAGGAGACCGCCGTGGCGCTGCTCCACGGCGGTTGGGTGCGCACGGGCGACATCGCGATCGCGGACGCCGCCGGCTTCGTCCGCATCGTCGACCGGATCAAGGAGCTGATCATCACCGGTGGTTTCAACGTCTATCCCTCCGAGGTCGAGGACGTCCTGCGGGAGATGCCCGAGATCGCTGACGTCGCGGTGGTCGGTGTCCGGACGGCTGACGGCAGTGGCGAGGAGGTCGTCGCCGCCGTCGTGCCCGCGCCCGGTGCGACGGTCGACCCCGAGCGGGTGCGGGCCTTCGCGCGCGAGCGACTGACGGGCTACAAGGTGCCACGGCGGGTCGATATCGTCGATGAGCTCCCGCGCTCCCTGATCGGCAAGGTCCTCCGCCGCCGCGTGCGGGACCGGATCGAGGCGACCGAAGCCTTCGACGCCGACTGAGCCTCGGATCATCGACCCGACCGACGTGATCGTGCAGGTGGACACGACCACGATCTGTGGCACCGACCTGCACATCCTCAAGGGTGATGTGCCGGCCGTGACCGACGGGCGGATCCTCGGCCACGAAGGTGTCGGGACGATCACAGAGGTCGGCTCGGCGGTTACCGAGCTCGCCGTGGGCGACCGGGTGATCATCTCCTGCATCACGTCGTGCGGCTCGTGCTCCTACTGCCACCAGGGGCTGCCCGCGCACTGCCTGAACAAAGAGGGCGTCTCGGGCATCGGGTGGATCTTCGGCCACCTCATCGACGGGACCCAGGCGGAGTACGTGCGCGTCCCCTTCGCCGAGAACTCCCTTCATGTCGTGCCCAAGGGCGTCAGTGACGAGGCGGCGGTCATGCTCTCCGACATCATGCCGACCGGCTTCGAGATCGGGGTGCGCAACGGTCGCGTCAAGCCAGGTGACGTCGTGGCTGTCATTGGTGCCGGCCCGGTGGGCCTTTCGGCGATGATGACCGCCAACCTCTACGGCGCGTCGCGCATCATCGCCATCGACCTCGACGCGAACCGACTTGGCCAGGCCCTGAGCTTTGGCGCCACCGACTCTGTCAACAGCGGCTACGCCGACTGGAAGGAAGACCTGATGGCGCTGACGGAGGGAGGCCTGGGTGTGGACGTCGCGATCGAGGCCGTGGGCGTGCCGGAGACTTTCTCGATGGCAACAGAGATCGTCCGCGTCGGCGGGACGGTGGCCAATGTCGGTGTGCACGGGAAGTCCGTCGAGCTGAAGCTGCAGGACCTGTGGATCAAGGACATCGCGATCACCACCGGCCTGGTGAGCGCCACCACGACGCCGATGCTGCTCAGGCTCGTCGCGCAGGGACGGCTCACGCCAGAGAAGTTCGCGAGCCACCGGTTCACGTTCGACACCATCATCGACGCCTATGACACCTTCAGCCGCGCGGCGGAGACGAAGGCTCTCAAGGTGATCATCACGCGCTGACGCGCATCGGCTCCGTCAGGTGCTGGGGAGGGACGCAAAGTTCCTCTCCAGCGCCTTTTTCGGCGGCGACCGAGCCGGTGGCGGACGTGGTTCTGCCGCTGGCTACAGTGAGCGGCAGACCGGCCACGCGAGCCTGACTGGGCTCTGTGAACGCTCGGTCTGCGACAAATAGGGTCGCACCAGACGACCCGCCGACCTAGGTAAGGGTGCAACAGAATGGTGATGATCCAACCGTCCGCGGGGAACATGCTGACTTTGCGCGTGTCGTTGCAGCGCGTTCCTGGCACATTGGGGAAGTTGACCTCAGCGCTTGGCGCTGCCGGCGGGCTCTTGGACGCCATTGACATCATCGAGCACCAAACGCATTCCATCGTCCGGCAGATCCAGGTGGAGACCCGCGGGGAGGCGCACGGCCTGGAGGTCGTCGCGGCCGCTCGCGCGGTCGAGGGCGTGGAGCTGCTGTCGGTCTCCGACCGGGTGTTCGACCGGCACATCGGCGGCAAGATCGAGGTGACGCCGAAGTTTGCGGTGCTCACCCGTGACGATCTCTCGATGGCCTACACCCCGGGTGTCGGCCGGGTCTGCACCGCGATCGCCGAGACGCCCGAGCTGGTGTGGGACTACACCATCAAGTCGAACTCGGTGGCCGTGCTGACCGACGGCACCGCGGTGCTCGGTCTTGGCGACATCGGCCCAGAGGCGGCCATGCCGGTGATGGAGGGCAAGGCGATGCTCTTCAAGCAGCTCGCCAACGTCGACGCCTACCCCGTGTGTGTGCGCACGTCCGGTGTCGAGGAGCTCGTCGCGATAGGCAAGGCGATCGCGCCAGGATTTGGCGGCATCAACCTGGAGGACGTCGCAGCGCCGGTGTGCTTCGAGGTCGAGCGACGGCTGCAGGACGAGCTGGACATCCCCGTCTTCCACGACGACCAGCACGGCACCGCGATCGTCTCGCTGGCCGCCCTGTACGGCGCGGCTGAGGTGGTCGGCAAGAAGCTCGACGATCTCAACGTGGTCTTCCTCGGCATGGGCGCGGCCGGAGTGGCCTGCGTCAAGCTGTGGCAGTACGCCGGCGTCGGCAACTTCATCGGGGTTGACCGCAAGGGCATCGTCTCCAAAGATCGCACCGACCTGAACCCGGAGAAGCGCTCCATCGCCGAGACGACCAACCCCGAGGACCGGCGCGGCGGGCTGAAAGAAGCGCTGGTCGGTGCTGACGTCCTCGTCGGGGTCAGCGGTCCCGGCCTGGTCAAGCCGGAGTGGGTGGCCACGATGGCCAAGAACGCCATCGTCTTCGCAATGGCCAACCCGATTCCGGAGATCATGCCCGAAGAGATGCCTGACAACGTGGCGGTCGTCGCCACCGGCCGTAGCGACTATGCCAACCAGATCAACAACGTGCTGGTGTTCCCCGGTCTGTTCCGTGGTCTGCTCGACAGCCGCGCGCGGTCGGTGGACATGTCGATGAAGGTTGCGGCGTCTCGTGCGCTGGCCGACATCGTCGCCGAGGACGGAGCCTCTCGGGACTACATCATCCCGTCCATCTTTGATGCCCGAGTGGTGCCGGCGGTGTCCCGCGCGGTGCAGGACGCTGCGGCTGCAGCCGGACTTGTGGCCGTGACAGAGTCGGTGAAGACCTCACACCTGAGCTGACGCACCGATGAGCTGACGCGCAAACGTCACGGCCCGGACCGCCTCGCAAGAGGCGACCCGGGCCGTTTCGGTTGGGGCTATGGTCGTTTCGGTAGAAGTCGCTGGACCGCCTTCGTCAGGGGCGGCCTGCGCTGCGGCGGTAGTAGTTGCGCCAGATCAGCCGATGGATGGGGATCCACCGGGGGATCGTACGCAGACCCGGGATGAACGGCAGGAACATCAGCAGGAGCGTGAGCAGCATCATCAGTGCCCAGACCTCTACGTCGGCGTTGTCCGAGGTCGAGAAGGGCTTGATCTGGTACCAGAACGTGTAGAGCCACATCCAGGGCTGGCCGGGGGCGTTTCCGACCTCGTTCATCATGCCCCACTGGTCTCCGCCGAGGTTCTGTGCAACTGCCTGGTCCTCGAGGTAGGCCCCGTCGGCGAGCAGCAGCAAAGACTTGGTCGTGTCGCCTCCGTAGAAGTTGCCCGCCGAATCGAGGGCGCCTTCGAGTCCACCCATCTTGGCCAGTGCCAACAGGCCGGCCGACAGCGCAGGCACCGGGCCGTAGTCGCCCGCGGCGGCTTTCGCCGGATCGCCACCGGCTCCTGTGGCTGGTTCGCCATCGGCTGCGGCGGTGCCGATCGCGTCGACGTAGTCGGTCGCCCACTTCGTCCGCTGCTCGGGGGGCGCCGCCTTCCATGCTGCCACCGCTGAGCTGACCGCAGGGTCGCCACTGGTGTTGGACAGGGGGCCCAGCACCAGGTCTGCGGAGTCGATGGGGATTCGGACTCCGCCCCACTTCTGCAGAGGGATTGGCCCGAGCTTCTGTCCCTCAGCGTTGCTGTTGTATGGCGCCCCGTACGTCGCACTCGTGGTGGTGCCGGCGAGCTCTGCGGCGGCTGTGCTGATGAGGTTGTTGGGATCGGCTTTCGCCCATGCCGACATGGTGATCGGCTTCTCGTCGGGTGAGGAGAAGATCGCGGCCAGTCCGCCGCTGAGGACCAGGACGACGACCAGGGTGATGACGAACTCTTTGACCAGGTCATATCGCCGGGTCGGGAAGTCATGGGAGTCCGGTGTGCGGTCACGTGTCATGGCTCAACCCTCCAGGTCTGCGTCGAGGGGAGGCACGACGCCGTGGCGCCGGACCTGGATGATGTGGATCAGGACGATCAGGACCACCACCAGGGGTAGTAGTACGACGTGCCACAGGAGCATCTGCCCGGGGTTGAGCACGTTGAAGAACGCACCGGCACCGGTGGAGTTGATCCCGTCCTTGCCCTCGCCGGCGATCCACTGCGAGCTGAAGTTGGACTGTGACAGGAAACCCGTGAAGGACGTTCCGATCGAGATACCGAAGAGCACCACGCCGGAGATCCACGTCATCGCCCGCTTGCCGCGCCAGGCCGCCATCCAGAACTTGCCCCACAGATGGATCACCATGAACCCGAAGAACAGCTCCACGCTCCACAGGTGGACGGAGTTGACGAAGTGGCCCAGTGACGAGACGTGCCACCATTGCACGCCGCCGATCGCGAGCACACACCCGGACAGGATCACGACCGCCAACGCTGACAACGTCAACACCCCGAAGACATAGATCCACGAGGCGACGTAGACCGGTTGTCGGTCAGGAAGCGCCTCCCCCGGCGGGACGAGTCCCTGCAACCAGCCCCGAAGCCGGTTTGTCCAGTTCCCGGGGTCGGTCGACTCGTCGGCGCTCTTCACGCCGGTGCTGGTCGTCACTTCTGGCGCCGTTCCTGGTCAGCCTCTTGGCCGTGGCCTGACGGGAAGGGCACGATCAGGGCGAGGACGAACAGGATGATCATCGCCACGATGATCGAGAGGTTCGCCACCGAGATCTGTACGACGCCCCAGTGGATGTATCGCCCAGGGCCCTCAGCAACAATGCTCAAACTGCGTATCACGTTTTGCCTGCTTCACCTTGCGAACGGGTCACGACGACGCCGTTGACGACCCCCCAAAGATGGCTCGCCTTGGCAGCCGTGTCTAGTGAACACGCCTCGACACGCGTGGAATTGCACTGATGTTGGTGTTTTGCGATGTGGGTGTTGCGGGGCTGTTGGTATGGGCAGAGTCGTCGGCCCTTCAGCCAACCCGGACCTTCTCGCCGAGGTGCGGGACAACGACGCACCAGCCCGTCTGGCTCCGGAGCATGGTGGCCATCGCGCGCGAGGACTCAGGCTCGCCGTGGACGATGTATACGGTCTCAGGAGGCGTGGGCAGCTCCCTGAGCCAGGCGAGCAGCTCGGTGGAGTCGGCATGGACGGAGAACCCATGGTCGACGACCACCTCGGCGCGCACCGGGACGTAGCCGCCATACATCTTGAGCTCCGTTGCGCCTTCAGCCAGGAGACGGCCTCGCGTGCCGACTGCCTGATAACCGGTCAGGATCACGGTGTTGCGCCGGTCGGGGAGCAGGTGTTGCAGGTGATGGACCACACGGCCGCCGGTCGCCATGCCCGAGGCGGAGATGATGATCGAAGGGGTCTGTGGCTCGTTCAGCAGCATCGACTCCTGGGCGCTGTGCGCCGTATGCAGGTTGGGGAGGTCCACCAACCGCGCGGGAAGGTCAGGACGGAGCTCCACGCGCATAGCGGGGCTGCGATAGACGTCCAGTGCGGCAAGCGCCATCGGGCTGTCCACATACACCGGCAGCGCGGGGATGTCGCCTGCCCGGTGGCTCCCAGGAAGGTCAGCGTGGCGACCATGGCATCCTCCGCTTCTCGTAGTCGGTGGCTGTTGCCCGAGCTCGGGTCGGTGCGCTCAGGTCTGTTCGCGCACCGGCGGAACGGGGAGCCGATGCTCGTGGGCGATGGTTCTGTCGTCTCCTTCGTGCAGCAGCTCCTTGGTGGGATGAATGACGGCCACGGGGCACTGGGCCCGATGCATGACGCCCTGGCTCACCGAGCCGAGAAGGAGGCCCCTGAAGCCACCGCGCCCACGCGTGCCCACGACGACAAGGCAGGCACCCTCACTCTCGCGTACCAGAGCATCCACCGGGAGTCCGCGAACGCTGCGCCGGCGCACCTCGACATCGGGGTACTTGTCCTGCCAGCCGGCTAGTGACTCGGCGACCAGGGTCTCCTCTTCCTCCGCGAACTGCTGCCAGTCGACCGTCCAGATGGCGGCGGCGGCGGCGCCTTCGACATACTCCAGCCACCACCCGTGGACGACGGTCAGGCCAACTCCGCGTGAGGACGCCTGCTCGAAGGCGAACGCGATCGCGTTCGTCGACAACGCCGAACCGTCAACACCGACGACGACGGGGGCCCCGGGAGGGGGTGTTGGCATGTCATGAACGACGACCACGGGGCAGTGGGCGTGCGTTGCCACTTGCAGCGAGACCGACCCCACGAGCACACCGCGCACCGCGCTCAGGCCGCGGGCACCGACGACGACCGTTGACGCCGTCTCTGAGGCGACCACCAGCGTGGGTGCCGGCCCGTATGCCGACTCCGCCCATGTGATCGTCAGGTCCGGGTTCGCGCTGCTCGCCCTGGCCACGGCGTCCTTGCGGACACCACGAGCGATCTGTCGTAGGTCATTGACCGAGTGCGCGAAACCGGTCTTCGTCTTCGGGTAGCCATAGGAGAAGGCATGGATGATGTGCAGGGGCAGCTTCCGTCGGGTGGCCTCCGCTACGGCCCAGTCCACGGCAAGGTCACTGGTTGGCGAGCCGTCGACACCGACGACGATGGCCCTTCGAGGAGTGGCCTCGACGTTCTCTGCTTTCTCCATGGGCTTCTTCTTTCTGGGTAATACCAACACTGATGCATCCCGCGCGCGCGAGGACAGGGCACTTGGTCCCGGGTGCTCGCCCCACGGCGCCATTGTGTCGGGACCTTCGCCCCTGCCATCCGCGGCAGATTGGCACGACGATCGTTGTCATGCAGACACCAACCAACGCCGGAGCTGCGGGCGCACAGTCACCGCACCACCCCCGTGATGTGGTGGCCGGTCTGGTCAACGACGGCATGGCCGCATTTGTCGCGGGTGCCGCCGTACGCGAGGCAGTTCATCGCGCAGCCCGTGTGCGCTTCATCCAGGTACTGCCCGTTGGCCTCAGCTCTGAGGAGCGGGCCGAGATGGATGTGGCGATGTTCGCTGTTGCCCTGCGTGCTCTGCATCGTCAGCGGCGTGTGCCATGCACCTTCGAGACCGTGGAGGGTGAGGCGGCTGAGATGCTGGTCGAGCGAAGCCGTGGCGCCGCAGTCCTCGTGGTTGGTCGCGATTCGCCTGACGCGACGGTGCGCGTCGGGCAGTACTGCCAAGAGCATGCAGCGTGCGACGTTCTGACTGTTTCCGGCCCCGACGACACGCAGCTGGTGCCGACCGGCGGCACCCGATCGGCATACAGCGTGCTCGCTGGTGATCGTGCTCACGATCGTGCTCATGACGACCCCGATCGAGCGGACAGGCCCTAGGAACACGCCCTAGAATCACCAGTGTGGAGTCCGAGCCGAGGGAGTCCGAGCTGAGCAAAGGCGGGTCACCGCCGACGTGGTTGACCACCGAGGCGTTCGACCTGGACGATCTGCTCGAGGATCTTCGCAATCGTGCTCAGGCATCGGATCGTGCCCAAGAACGTCTGGCAGCCCTCCTCGACGCTGTGCTCGCGGTGTCCGCAGACCTCGATCTGGCTGAAGTTCTGTCCAGGATCGTGCGTTGTGCCTGTGAGCTCGTCGACGCCAGATACGGGGCGTTGGGTGTGCTTGGCGCCGACGGCGAGCACCTCGTGGAGTTCGTGGCCCACGGACTCAGCCCGGAGGAGCAGGAGGCGATCGGAGATCCGCCTCGCGGGCATGGGGTGCTGGGTCTCTTGATCCGTCAACCGCGGCCGCGGCGGCTCCGAGACGTTGCCGCCCACCCCGACTCCCAAGGATTCCCGGCCAACCACCCCGTGATGCACAGCTTCCTCGGTGTGCCGATTCGCATCCGGGACGAAGTGTTCGGCAACCTCTACCTGACCGAGAAGCAGGGCGACACCGAGAAGGAGGGCGACGCAGACTTCACCGCTGACGATGAGGCGATCCTGGTCGCCCTCGCTGCTGCTGCCGGCATCGCCATCGACAACGCCCGCCTGTATGAGCGCAGCCGCCGTCTGCGTCGGTGGCTCGAGACCACCGCGGAGGTGACCCAGCTGCTCCTCGAGGGCAGGGACGAGGCGTCGGCGATGGGGTTCCTGGCGACGCGCACCCGAGAGCTGGCCGAAGCCCAGCTGGCCATGGTGGCGCTGTATGACGAGGTCGGCGATCTGGTGATCCGAGCTGTCGCCGGCGGGGAGCCTTCCGGAGCCGCAAAACGGCCCGGCGCGGTGCTCGGAACGGTTCTGCACAAGGGGTACTGGCGCGAGCTCATTGCGGAGCATGAGTCGGTTCTCCTGCTCACCAGGCTCGGGGACTCGACCAACGACAGTCTGTCCGCGGACGTCAGGGAGCTGGGCGACGCGGATCCGCACGGCCCTACGGCGCTGGTGCCGATCACCGTTGGCGACGACGAGGTCGGTGTGATCGGCGTTGCCTGGGCTGCGGACGCAGAGACGTACGTTGGCAATGTGGTGCCCCTCCTGGCAGCACTGGCCCAGGAGATGGGGCTGACCCTGGCGGCCGCTCGCGGCCAGCAGGATCGATCGCGGCTTGCCCTTTTGGAGGACCGCGACAGGATCGCCCGTGACATGCATGATCACGTGATCCAGCGACTCTTCGCCACGGGGCTTTCGCTGCAGGCCGCCGCACGGATGGCCGAGAGTTCGAGCGTCCGCCGGAGGCTCGACGAGGCTGTGGATGACCTGGATGCGGCCATCAAGGACATTCGACACACGATCTTCGAGCTGCATCGGCCCACACCTTTTCGAGAGCTGCGCGAAGAGATCGTGGAACTGGTTCGGGTGTGCGCGAAGACCCTTGGCTTTGCACCGAGTCTGACGATCGACGGATCCCTCGACGGGCTCGCGGCTGACTTTGAGGCCGATCTGATCGCGGTCGTTCGAGAAGGGCTGGCGAACGTGGCCAGACATGCTCAAGCCTCGAGTGCCAGTGTTCGTGTCACGAGCGCCGACACGGTTCAGGTCGAGGTTGCCGACGATGGGGTCGGGGTCGCGCCGACCGCAGTGCACAGCGGCTTGGCAAACTTGCGCAAGCGCGCTGAGTCCCACGGAGGTTCGCTGACACTCAGGGCGCGCACTCCGCGAGGGACGGCCTTGGTATGGGAGGCACTGCCGGATCGCGAGTGATCACGGGACGTTCGTCACTTGCCCCGGCCTCGGTATGGGGGGGCATGCTGGCCCTATAGGCCGCGCGTTTGAAAGGAGCTCCGAGATGCTCGTTCGCGAGATCATGACCAGCCCGGCGTACCGGGTGCATGAGACTGCCTCGCTCGAGGCTGCGCTTCAGACGTTGGTGACCACCAGGGTGACCAGCCTCCCGGTCGTGGACGGTGGTGGGCGGTTGGTCGGCATCATCAGCGAGGCCGATGTGCTCCGCGAACATCTGGCGGCGGATCCCAGGGCACATATGCGCGTCGTACCGCCTGAGCCAGGACCGTTGCCGAGGACCGTCGGTCAGGTGATGACCGCGCATCCGCACACGGTCAGGGAGGACAGCGACGTCGCGGAGCTGGCTCAGACCTTCGCCCAGACGAGCTGGAAGAGCGTGCCAGTGGTCGAGGGCGATCTGTTGTTGGGCGTCGTCAGCCGCAGCGACGTGATCCGGGCGATGGCTCGGCCGGACAGCGAGATCGCTGCGGAAGTATCGGAGGCGTTCGCCGAGATCGGCCAGCACGGATGGCGTGCGGAGGTCGTCGAACGAATCGTTCACATCACCGGCACAGCCTCAGAGCGTGAGCAAGCAGCCGCCACGTCGATCGCGCAGTCCATCCTTGGCGTTCGCCGCGTCACGTCGGACGTGCCACACACCTGACCCGATCAGTGTCTGGCACGCAGGCAAGGTCGGGTCTGGCACGCAGGCAAGGTCCGCCACGCACGCCGGTGGTCTATGGCGTGGCCTGACTCTCGGCGAGTACCACGGCACGCCCCCCCTCAAGGCGCGCGATCGGGACGCGCGGCGGGGAGCAGGAGACGTAGTCCACGCCGATGGATACCAGCCTGCGTATCGATATCGGATCACCCGCGTGCTCGCCGCAGACTCCCAGACCCAGGTCCGGGCGCGCCCGACGCCCCTCCTCCACCGCGATGCGGACCAGCCGTCCGACACCGACATCATCCAGCGTCATGAACGGGTCCACATCCAGGAGCCCGGACTCGCGGTACTCGGCCAGGAACGCGCCCTCGGCGTCGTCACGCGACATGCCCCACGTGGTCTGCGTCAGGTCGTTGGTGCCAAAGGAGAAGAAGTCGGCATCCAGCGCGAGACGGTCGGCGGTCAGTGCCGCTCTGGGCAGCTCGATCATCACGCCGATGGGGATCTTCAACGTGGCGCCATCGGCGACGCACGCCGACTCGATCGCACCGCGCATGCGCGCCGCCGCAGCGCTGAGCTCTGCAGGGTCAGCGACCAGGGGCACCATCAGCTCCGGGCGAGGGTCCATCCCTGCCGTCCTCAGCTCGAGGGTTGCGGTCGCCAGCGCGCGGACCTGGGCTTCGATGAGCTCGGGAACCACCGTCAGCAGCCGCACACCTCGCAGACCGAGCATGGGGTTGCCCTCATGCCACCGGCGGACGCCGGCCAGCCGACGCGTTGCCTCCGGATCCGGTGTCCCGCCAGGCGCATTGTTCAGTGCCACCTCGACGGAGAGCTCGGTCAGGTCTGGCAGGAACTCGTGCAGCGGTGGGTCCAACAGACGCACCACGACGGGGAGCCCGTCCATCGCGCGCAGGATGTCGAGGAAGTCCGTGTGTGCCAGCTCTTCGATGTCCGCCAAGGCTGCTGCACGGTCGGACTCGTCACCCAGGACCATGTGCTCGACCAGAACGGCCCGCTCACCCAGCAGCATGTGCTCGGTGCGGCACAGGCCGATGCCCTCTGCGCCCAGCCGCCTGGCCCGCAGCGCGTCGGTGCTCGTCTCGGCATTGGCTCGGACGCCGATGAGCCGTCGATGGTCGGCGTGGGCCAGGAGCTGGAGCACCGCAGCCGCCAACGAGTCAGGGACCGGCTCAGCCTGCTCGGTGCCCGACCCGTCATCAGCCTGCTTCTCGAGCAGCTCGGCGACCTGGCTCTGCCGTACGGCGAGGGCGCCGCGGAAGATCTTGCCGGTCGTCCCGTCCACCGAGACGGTGTCGCCTTCCTTGATCGAACCGCCGGGGCAGACGGCGGAGCGGGCGTCGAGGTCGATGACAAGTCCGTCGACGCCGGCCACACAGGTACGCCCGATTCCGCGGGCGACCACCGCCGCGTGCGAGGTTCGACCGCCGCGCGCGGTGACGATGGCCACGGCTGCGAGCATGCCGCCGACGTCGTCAGCACTGGTCTCCGTGCGCATCAGCACCACGTTGCGGCCCTCGGCTGCCTGGCTCACTGCGGTCTGTGCGTCGAACACGACCTCGCCCACGGCTGCTCCGGGACTGGCGGCGAGACCGGTCGCGAGGAGAAGCTCACCCTCCGCGGACATGAACCGGGGGTGCAGGAGGCTCTCGAGCTGGTATCCGTCCACCCGGCGCAGCGCTTCATCGAGGTCGATGAGCCCTTCGCTGACCATGGCGCTGGCAACCGTGAAAGCTGCAGCAGGGCTGCGCTTGCCGACCCGTGTCTGCAGGATCCACAGCGTGCCGTCCTCCACGGTGAACTCCACGTCGCACAGGTCGCGGTAGTGCGTTTCCAGTGTGCGCAGGTGACCCATCAGCTGCTCATAGACTGCCGGCGCATGATCGGCGAGGTCCTGCAGGGGGAGCGGTGTGCGGCTTCCGTTGACCACGTCCTCTCCCTGGGCGTTGGGAAGGTAGTCCCCATAGACGCCGGGCTCGCCCGAGGCTGGGTCGCGGGTGAAGCAGACACCGCTGCCCGAGTCGGGTCCGGTGTTGCCATAGACCATCTCGACGATGTTGACCGCCGTGCCGGCGTCGTCGCCGATTCCCTGGTGCTTGCGGTAGGTCATCGCGCGCGGGACGTTCCAGGAGGCGAAGACGGCGTCGATGGTGCGGCGGATCTGCTCGCGGGGGTCCTGTGGCAGGTCCTCACCGACCTCGGTCACCAAGGTGCGGCGGAAGTCGCTCGTGAGCTTCTTCAGCGAGGCCGCATCCAGCTCGGTGTCACTGACGACGCCGGCCTCGCGTCGTGCCGCGACCAGCGCTACCTCAAAGAGCTCGCCGTCGACTCCCAGGACCGTTCGCCCGTACATCTGCACGAGCCGTCGATAGCAGTCCCAGGCAAATCGCTCACCACCACGGGCGACCAGCCCCGGTATGACCGCATCCGTAAGGCCGACGTTCAGGACAGTCTCCATCATGCCCGGCATCGAGCGTTTGGCACCCGAACGCACAGACACCAGAAGGGGATCCGCGGGATTGCCGAGCCGTCGACCGGTCATGTTCTCCAGCTGCGCGAGATGTATGCCGACCTGATGGCCCAGGTCCTCAGGCTCCCGACCGAGGGTGAGGTAGTGGCGACAGGCGGCCGTCGTGATGGTGAACCCATGCGGCACCGGCAGCCCGAGTCGAGTCATCTCGGCCAGGTTCGCGCCCTTGCCGCCCATCAGGTCCGACATGGACATGTCGCCTTCGGCGAAGGCGACGACAAAGGGAGCGGTAGCGGCCATGGAGTTGACGGTCAGTGACATGTTGTCCTCCGGAAGATCCTGACGGGGTCTGGCTAGCGATCCGTTGAAACGGGGCTAGTTCATGTACCAATGTTTACTGGACTGCGGGGGATTCAGGAGTGACTATGGTCCCGACGCCGAGTGGGGCTTGTCACAGCGATTGACCTGACAATCCCGATCCGGGCAAGGTCAGCGCCCGCCGCGAAACAGGGACCTATGGCTCTGTGTTGCGCCGGGTCCGATCGGCGATGGTGATGGTGATGGGGTGGCGGGTTTTCTCCTGCCGGCGTGCGAGGCGAGGTGTGGCACATGTGGGCCTTTCCCGGAGACAACGGAACAGTCGTGGTGGGCTGCGACAGCTCCGGGGAGAGCCAGAATGCCGTCGTCGAGGCGACCCGTGAGGCGTCCCGACGGGGCACCGAGCTGGTGTTGCTCTCAGTGGCCGAACATCGGCCGTACTGGCCGGACAGTCTCGCGTGGGTGGCCCGCGCCGAGGCTCAGTCGGCCCAGCAGGCACAGGCAGCGGCTGACAGTGCCATGGCGAGCGCCCTCGCGACGGATCGCTCGGTCACCGTGCGGATCGCGATCGTGCACGAGGCCGATTCGCTGGAGCTGGACGACATGGCTCGTCATACCGGCTTGCTGGTTCTGGGAGGCCGCGGCGACGGGGGTCGGCTGACCTTCTCCGTGGGATCCACCAGCGCGGAGCTCGGGCGACGCTTCCACTGTCCGATCCTCGTGGTCCACGATCAGAGTCGGCCGAGCGAGAAACGACGGTTCGGACCTGACGCTTTCGTCGTCGTCGGGATGGACTTCACCGCTGCCGTCGATGCCGTCCTTGCGGTGGCTGCCGCCGAGGCACTCATCAGAGACCTGCCGTTGGTCGTGGTGCACGCCCTGCCACGCGGCAAGGACGCCGATCGCGCCGCGATCGGCGAGGGCTGGCGCAAGTGTCGGGAGGCGCTGAGGGAGGCCCGCCTTCCACCCGGCGTCCCCAACCGACTCGTGATCACCCAGGATGACCCGGTTCCCGCCCTGTTGCACAGGGTCGGGCACGCTGACGTGCTTGTCGTCGGGACCCATGGCCGCGGGCGTCTGGCCGGCCTGGTTGCCGGATCTGTCAGCCGGGCGATCCTCGACAAGATGTCCTGCGATGTGTTGGTCGTGCAGCCGGACGTGAATGCCTCAGAGGCGATCCCCACGGCGTTGGCCGGCCACTCCAGCCGAACCTGAAGGGCGGACCCCATGGCACACACCGACCCGACGAAAGACACCTCGGCCCTGCCGATCATCGCTGTGGGATTCGACGGCTCGTCGCCAGCGGCGGCGGCGCTGGACTGGGCCGCTGCCGAGGCCAGACGGACCGGCGCGACTCTGCGGGTCATCTCCGTCGTCCACTTCCCGGGATTGCCTGCAGGGACGCTGGAGAGCGCGCCCTTCCTGCCGGCAAGGATGCTGAACCGGGCCAACAAGCTGTCTGCCGAAGCGGCGTCGCGGGCTCGCAAGGTGCTGGACTCCGGCAAGCTGGAGACCCAGATCGTGATCGGGGCAGCGGCAGAGGCGCTCGTCTCGGCAACTCAGTCGGTGCGGCTGCTCGTGGTCGGCAACCGTGGTCGTTCCGACCTTGCCTCAACAGTGTTGGGCTCGGTGTCCTTTGCGGTGACCGCACACGCGCACTGCCCGGTCGTCGTCGTCGGCGAGGGTGCTGTCCTCGTCGGACCGCAGCACGGTGTCGTCGTTGGTGTGGACGGGTCGTCCACCGGCGACCGTGCCCTGGACCTCGCTGCGGACCTGGCTGCTCACGCCGGCGCCCCGCTTCGGATCATCTGCGCCTGGGATCTGCCTGCCGCGGAGTCCCCGGCGTACGACTACTGGGAGACGGTGTCGCCCGACGCCGACTGGGCGCGCATGCAGCACGACGTCGCCGTCAAGGTGGTGACCGCAGCAGTCGAGCGCGCCAGGTCACGGCACCGGACGCTTGTGGTGACCAGTGATGTGCTGCAGGGGCAAGCGGGGGCGGTGATTGCCGGCGCCTCCCACGACGCTGGTCTGGTGGTCGTTGGCTCCCGGGGCCTGGGCGGTTTCACCGGCCTGGTTCTTGGCTCCGTCAGCCACCACGTCATCCACAGCTGTGCGTGCCCCGTCATGGTTGTTCGGACGCCATCTTCGGACCGACCCGCGACCACGCGCCAGGAAGACGTGATGGCGGGTTCCAGAACGGTAACGTGGTGGGATCCAGAACCCGAAGGGCGACCACATGACGATCCGCATTTTCCTCCTCGACGACCATGAGATCGTGCGACGCGGGCTACGCGAGCTGCTTGAGACCGTCAAGGACTTCGAGGTGGTCGGTGAGTCCGGCTCCGCTGTCGAGGCCTCCCGGCGCATCCCCGCGCTGCGCCCGGACGTGGCGATCTTCGACGCCAGGCTGCCGGACGGCTCGGGGATCGACGTATGTCGAGAGGTGCGTTCCCAGGACCCGTCGATCGCAGGTCTGATCCTGACCTCGTATGACGATGAGCAGGCTCTCGCCACGGCCATCCTCGCCGGTGCCGCCGGCTACCTGCTCAAGGACATCAAGGGCAATGGGCTGATCGATGCCATCCGCGCCGTGGCCGCCGGCGAGCAGCTGATCGACCCCGCGACCGTGAAGCGCGTCCGGCAGGGGTGGAGCAGCAACTCAGACACCGATCCGCGGCTGCGCCTGCTCTCGCCACAGGAGCGACGAATCCTTGATCACGTTGCGCAGGGTCTCACGAACCGCCAGATCGGCGAGGCCATGTCGTTGGCCGAGAAGACGGTCAAGAACTACATCACGGCTGTGCTTGGCAAGCTCGGCATGGAGCGACGCACGCAGGCTGCCGTCTTCGCGGTGACGCATCCACCGCACCCGGAGCACTGACCGGCAGTTGGGGACCTGTTTGGCCTTCCGCGGCGCGGGGCGTACCGCCAGACTGGCCTCATGAGTAGTGGCGAGTCGAACGCCGGGATCGAGCTGTCGGCGACTGAGTCGTGGGCACTGCTTCGTCAGGCGGACGTGGGCCGCTTGGCCGTGATCGTTGACGAGCGGCCCGACATCTTTCCGGTCAACTTCCAGGTCGACCACGGCAGCGTGGTGATTCGAACCGCTCTGGGGACCAAGTTCACCGGTGCTGTTGGTCACTGGGTCGCATTCGAGGTGGACGGCTACGACGTCGACACGGGCAGCGCCTGGAGCGTCGTGCTGAAGGGTGAAGGCCTGGAGGTGAACCGCCTCTACGACGTCCTGGAGGTGATCGAGCTGCCGCTCTTTCCGTGGCATACGGCACCGAAGTCGCACTTCGTCAGGATCGAACCACACAGCGTCACCGGACGTCGGTTCGAGGTGAGCGTGGATCCCGGGTCGACCCAGGCGTCGGCCCCCAGCAGCCGTCGGGCACCATGAAGCCATGCGCACCATAAACCTCAAGCAGCTGGAACGTCGCCTATCCCTGATTGACGGTGTTCCCCGAGTGGTGGTCAGCGGAAACGTGGCCACGCCCTGGCTGGTGGTTGACGCCATCGACCGTTCGATCGAGAGCTACCGCATCTACATGCTGAACGCGCATGCGGGCGTCCCCGAACGCTCCGGTGTCATTGCCGAGACCAGTTTCGTCGGGCCCGGGATGCGGCGACACCCGGCACTGTCGTACGTCCCCAGCAGGCTGTCCATGGTGCCGTTCCTGTTCTCACAGACCATGCCGCCCGATGTCGTGGTGCTGCACTGCGCACCGCCGCGAGAGGGCCTGCTGAGCCTGGGAATCGAGGTCAACGTTCTTCCCGCCGCGGTTGACGCATGCCGCGCCAGGGGTGGCCTCGTGATCGCGGTGATCAACTCCCGTATGCCGTACACCTTCGGCGACGCCCAGATCGAGACCGAGCAGGTCGACTTCGCGGTGGAGATGGACTTCGAGCTCACGGCCGCACACACCAACCCTGTCGACGACTCCAGCCTCGTGATCGCAGAGCGCATTGCCGCCATGATCAGTGATGGGGCGACGCTCCAGCTGGGCATCGGGGCTGTGCCCGACTCCACGCTGCATGCTCTCGCGGGGCGACGTGGTCTGCGGATCTGGAGCGAGATGTTCTCCGACGGCGTCCTTGAGCTCGACAAGGCAAACGCGCTCGATGCGGGGCACCCTCTGACCGCGTCGTTCTGCTTCGGAACACGCGAGCTGTATGACTGGGTGGACCGCAACCCCCGCGTGCGAATGCTGCGCACCGAGAAGACCAACAGCCCAGCGCTGATTGCCGCCAACCGTGCCATGACGAGTGTGAACTCCGCTCTTGAGGTTGACCTGTTCGGGCAGGCGAATGCCTCGCGGATCAACGCCAGGATCCACTCCGGCTATGGCGGGCAGACCGACTTCATCGTCGGGGCCCTGCATTCCCCCGGCGGTCAGGCGTTCATCGCGCTGCGCAGCTGGCATCCCAGGGCCGATGTCTCGACCGTGGTTCCGCTTCTGGACGAGCCGGTGACCTCGTTCCAGCAGACCGCGATCGTGACCGAGCAGGGTGTCGCCAAGCTGTGGGGCTACGACGAGAAGACGCAGGCGCGTCACCTGATCGAACAGGCTGCTCACCCCAGCGTGCGCGCGGAGCTCTGGGAAGAGGCCAAGGAGCTTGGCCTGACCTGACCTGACCTGACCTGACCTGGCTCGGCCGACCTGATCTGGCGTAGGGCTTGGGCCTTGCCGGATCGCGAGGTGGGTCAGTTGTGTGGCAGCGAGACACGGAAGGCGGTTCCGTTGTCCGACGTCGACAGGACGGTGATCCTTCCTCCCTGCCCGGCCACGACCTCGCGCGCCAGTGCAAGACCTAGCCCGTAGCTGCGCCGGCTGGCCTTGTGGTGACTGGAGTGAAACCGGTCGAACACCCGGTCGACCTCTTCGGCAGCGATCCCCGGACCGGTGTCCGTGATGTCGATGACTGCGTCGCGGCCCTGACGCCGCACTGACACGGTGACTGTGCCCGAAGGCGGGGTGTGCGCGATGGCGTTGTCGAGGATCGCCAGCACGGCCCGTCGAAGGCCCACAGCGTTGCCGGTTGTCGTGACGGCGTCGGCGTCGGGCTGGTCAAGGACGAGGGTGACCTCATTGCTCTCGGCATAGTCCCTGGCGCTGGCCACGAGCTCCTCACAAAGTGAGGTCAGCTCGACCGGAGCGGATTCCGAGTTGGTCCATGGGTCGGCGGCGACGAGCAGCTCCTCCACCACCTCGGTCATCCGGGCGGCGTCGGCGACGACACCGTCGGCGTCCTTCACCACGGATGGGTCGGCGCCGTCAGCGGCCAGCGCGCGACGGAGCAGCTGTGCCCTGGTGCTCAGCAGGGTCAGTGGGGTTCGGAGCTCATGGCTGGCATCGGCGACAAACGAGCGCTGCATGGCCAGGGCATCGGACAGCGGACGCACCGCACGACGTGCCATCAACGTTCCCACGAAGGCCGACAGGACGAGCCCTACGGCTCCGACCGCCAACAGGACACGGGTGAGGTCGGCGCGCTGATCGTGCTGGGGCCCCAGGTCGAGGATCGCCTGGACGGTGGTGTCATCGCGCTGGACGGTGCGCACGAGGTATTCGGACGGGCCAACGTGCACGATGGTTGTCGTCGTCCTGGAGGTGCGCGCGACCTCGTCCAACGCTCGCAGGTCGGGGAGGGCCGACGGAATGCCGGGGGAGGTCTCCAACCCATACGGTCCGCGCAGTGCCAGCCATGTCCCTGCCGGCGGGTCCTGCGCGTCGTCGGCCCGGGTCGTTGCCTGTGCCAGCAGCGCCTCGGCCGAGGCGTTCTGCTGGCGCAGCACCAGGACCGTGCTGATCGCGACCAGGACGATCACCGCCAGGGCCACCAGGGCAGCCGACTGGAGGCCCAGTCGGCGTGCGGCGCCGCGCACCAGACCGAGGTCGCTTTCTCGACCCGTTTGCGGGGCTCTCATGTCGAGCCGAGCTGGTAGCCAAGACCACGGACGGTCCTGATCACGTCACGCCCGAGCTTGCGCCGGCAGTAGTGGACGTAGGTGTCGGCGACGATCTCCGACTCGGCTTCGGTGAAGACCAGGTCGAGCAGCTCGGCGCGGGAGAACACCCGACGCGGCCGCCGGGCCAGGACCTCGAGCAGCTGGGACTCGCGTTCGGACAGCGACACCCCGGTGGCCGGGTCGGCACCCGGTTCAAGGACCAGTCGACTCTCCAGATCCAGGACGCGGCGGCCGAGCTGCAGCACCGCGGAGGTCGACGTGTGCCGGCGTTGGAGAGCGCGCAACCTGGCCAGGAGCTCGCCGACGTCGAACGGTTTGGTCAGGTAGTCCTCGGCCCCCGCGTCAAGGCCGTCGATGCGGTCCGCCGTGGTGCCTCGCGCGGACAGGACCAGCGCGGGCGTGCTGACGCCCTTGGCGCGCAGCTTGGCCAGCAGGTCGAGACCCTCGATGGCTGGCAGCCCGCGGTCGATGACCAAGACGGCGAACGAGCGGGTCAGCCCGAGGTGCAGGCCGCGTTGGCCATCCGGGGCGTGGGTGACGTCGTAGCCCTCCTCGGCCAGAAGTCGCGTGAGCATGGCTGACAGCTCACGGTCGTCTTCGACGAGAAGGAGATCCACGTTGCTGGTCATGTGCGCAGTATGCCGGTCGCGTACGGCATCCGGGTCGGACAATTCCGTGCAGACCCGCAGTGTGCTCACAGACAACTCACAGAACAACTCACAGGAATTGCCAAAGATATGCGGCCACGCTTTGACCATGGACTTCTCAGCGGACACGTTGTTGGCGCCACGGACGCCACGGACGCCGTCGACGCGAAAGTCGTCCAAGCGAAAGTCGAACGGTGGCTCGTCCCGGATGGGCGACCGCCACGCCTCTGTGCCGGTTTCTCGTGTCCCGCGCTGGTGGCGTGACGCCTTCGGGGTGTTCGTCTGGTCCTCCATGCTGGTAGTGGTGGCGCTGTGGGTCTCCGGGGGCGGACTCCAGGATCTAGGTGGTGTGGGCACCGGCCTGACCAGCTTCGGCCGGTTGACAGGCCTGGTGGCCGCAGACCTCTTGTTGATACAGGTCCTGCTGATGGCCCGAATACCGTTGGTGGAGAAGACGTATGGGCAGGACGAGCTGGCCCGACGTCACCGCTTGGTGGGTTTTTGGTCGTTCAACCTGATGGTGGTGCACGTTGTCGCGATCACCCTGGGATATGCCGCCACCTCGCCCAAGGGGCTATGGGGCACGATCGTCGACTTCGTCGTCAACTACCCGGGGATGCTCCTCGCCGTCGCCGGCACGGCCGCACTGGTCATGGTCACCGTCACCTCGATCAAGGCAGCCCGGTCCCGACTGCGTTATGAGTCCTGGCACCTGCTCCATCTGTACGCGTATCTCGGTGTGGGGCTGGCGCTGCCGCACCAGCTCTGGACCGGGAAAGAGTTCCTCACGTCTCCGGTCGCCACGACCTACTGGTGGTCCCTGTGGGCTGCGGCAGCCGGCAGCGTGCTCTTCTGGCGAGTCGGCCAGCCGCTGTGGCGAAGCCTGCGCCATCATCTCGTCGTCCAGGAGGTCCGGGCCGAGACTGACACGGTCACCACGGTCGTCATGAGCGGCCGGGACCTGCACCGGTTGCCGGTCCGGGCCGGTCAGTTCCTGCAGTGGCGGTTCCTGGACGGTCCAGGTGCCACCCGGGCCCACCCCTACTCCTTGTCCGCGGCGCCGGACGGCCGGACTCTGCGGATCACGGCTGCGCACCTGGGGGACGGGTCGGCTCGGCTGGCGCGTCTGCGCCCGGGAACCAGGGTGCTCTTCGAGGGCCCCTACGGTCGGCTGCACGAGGGAGTCCGGACCCGTCGCAAGGTCCTGCTCATGGCTTCGGGGATCGGTATCACGCCGGTGCGGGCACTGCTTGAGGCCATGGACCAGCGGCCCGGTGATGTCACCCTCGTCTATCGGGTCCGCTCCGATGCGGACCGCCTCTTCGTGGATGAGCTGTCGGCCCTGGCCGGGTCGCGCCGGGCACGGTTGTTCGTGGTGACCGGCCGCAGGGCCTCATCGCGACACAGCTGGCTGCCCCAGCATGCGGCGCACCTGGGCGACGTCGAGGCGCTGCGTCAGCTTGTGCCGGACGTCGCCAAGCACGACGTGTTCATCTGTGGCAGCCCGGGGTGGATGGATGCCGCGGAGCAGGCCGTCATCGGCGCCGGCGTCCCGGCCGAACACGTCCACAGCGAACGTTTCACCTACTGAACGGAACGCTTTACGAGTTCAACCGAACGTTTCACCTACCCGAGTACACGCACAACGGCATACGAAGCACGAAGGAGAACATGCGACGCATCGTCAGCACAGTCCTGTCCACGATCTCGATCATGGTCCTGCTGTTCAGCTACCACACCAGCTCCAGCAGCGCCACGGTCTCGGCCAGCCCGGTTGTCCAGCAACCCGCGTCATCTGACCCGAACCCGCCATCAGGAACCTCGAAGAGCGGCGGGACCTCGAAGGGCGGCGGGTCCTCGACGACCAGGCCCGGCCCAGCGGCCAAGCCAAGCCCCGCCCCGGCGGCGATCGCGTACACCGGCGGCGTCGCAAGCACACAGTGGGGGCCGGTCCAGGTCCGGATCACGGTGCGAGGTGGCAAGGTCACCCGGGCCCAGGCGGTGCAGTACCCCCAGGGCACCAACCAGGATGCACAGATCAACGGCTATGCACTGCCCCTCCTCGACCAGGAGGTCGTCCAGAAGCAGTCTGCCTCCATCGACGCGATCTCCGGGGCTACCGTCACCAGCGATGGCTACCTGCAGTCGCTGCAGTCTGCGATCGACCAAGCCCACCTGTGAGTCGCCGGGCGTGGGTCCAGCAGATCATGGGTATGCCGATCAGCATTCACCTACGGGGCAAGGACGTCGACTCTCCAATGGTTGCTCACGTCGTTGAGGATGCGTTTGATCTGTTGCGAGAAGCGGATCGGCTGTTCAGCACGTACCGAGATGACAGCGAGGTCAGCCGGATCCGCAGGGGTGAGCTCGATCCGGCGCATGCCGATGATCTGGTGCAGCAAGTCATCGCGCTGTGCCGGCAGGCAAGCGAGCTCACCAAAGGTTCGTTCACCGACCACCTTCCGGACGATCAGGGTGTGCTGCGCTTCGATCCCACCGGCTTGGTCAAGGGATGGGCGGCAGATCGGGCCGCGAACCGGTTGGCGGAGCTGTCAGGGTTGGCGTTCTGCCTCAATGCCGGCGGAGACGTCGTGGTCGGAGGCACCGAGTCCGAGACCGAATCCGAAACCGAAGTCGAGGTCAACGGCGGGTCGCGGCAGTCCAAGGACGGGTCGGGTGCCTTATGGCGGGTCGGCATCGAGGACCCGCGTGATCGGTCCCGGGTCGCGCAGGTCGTGGAGCTTCATCACGGTGGAGCTGCCACCTCCGGCACGGCCGCACGAGGAGCGCATCTCTACGATCCGAAAACTCAGACGTTCGTGGGCCGGGCCGGGTCGGTCACCGTCATCGGACCGAGTCTGATGTGGGCCGATGTATGGGCGACGGGTCTCTTTGTCGGACCGAAATCCTTGATGCTCCGGTTCTCCGAGGTGGCTGACGGTTACCGCGTGATCTCACTGTGATCGAAGGTGCCCAGGTTCGGTTACGCTGAGCGAGCAACAACGAAGGGCCTACCTCTCGCCAGGTAGGCCCTTCGTTGCGTTCGGTCGGTGTCGCGTGCGGTCAGCCGACCTCGGCAGGAACGGCCTCGGTGGGTTTGGACTGGATCTGGCGAACGGACCGCTGGTCGACCCAGGTGGCGAGCCGGCTGAGGCTGTAGTTGATCAGAATGAAGATGACTCCGACGACCGAAAGGATCTGGATCGGGTTGTGGAGGTTGAGCGCGATCAGGTTCCCTTGCCGCAGAAGCTCGGTGTAGAGGCCGAGCACTGCTGCCAGCGAGGTGTCCTTCAGGATCACCACGAGCTGGCTGATCAGGGCCGGCAGCATGACCCGAACGGCCTGGGGGAGCAGGACCAGCCGCATCGTGGCCCCAGGAGTCAGACCGATGGCCAGGGCCGCCTCTCGCTGGCCGCCGGGGAGCGAGGCGACGCCCGCCCGAATGATCTCGGCGATGATGACGCAGTTGTAGGCGGTGAGACCGATGACGAGGAACCACAGACCCGACCCACCCGGCATCCCTGTCAGATCGACGCCGAGCTCGGGCAGGACCCGGCTGGCGAAGTAGATCGTGATCACGACTGGGAGACCGCGCAAGAGCTCGATCAGACTGACGATCGGGATCCGTGAACGGCGGCCGAGCATCATCCGGGCGACCCCGACTACGCCGCCGATCAGCAGGGAGAAGGCGATGGCGAGCACCGCGGCCGTCAACGTAGCGAGAACACCCTTGCCGATGAGCTTCCACACCAGCAGGAAGCTGTCGTCGGACGGGTTCAGGATCGGGCCCCACAGCTGGCCGGCGAACTGGCCCTGGTCAGCGAGGCGCTTGACGACCACGCCTATCAGGATCACAACCGCCAGGGTTGCGATCGCGCCGCCCACCGCAGCCCGGCGTCGGGCGCGGGGCCCGGGTGCGTCATACAGAACGCTGGGGGTGCTCATCGCGCGATCGCCACCCTGCGTTCGAGCGCGCCGAGGCCCAGACCGGCTGGCAGCGTCATCATGAGATAGCCGAATGCCACACCCGTCAGGACGGGCAGCGCCGCGTAGCCCTGGGCACTGGTGAGCGACTCACCGACGCTGAAGAGGTCTCGCCCCACGCCGAACGCGCCAACCACGGCGGAGTTCTTGATCATCGCGATGATGACGCTGCCGACCGGCGGAATCGAGGTCCTGAACGCCTGGGGGAGGACGATCTGGGTCAACGACTGGGTGAAGGTCAGCCCGATCGCGCGGGCTGCCTCGGCCTGGCCGGCCGAGACGGAGTTGATCCCCGCCCGCAGGCCCTCACAGACGAAGGCAGAGGTGTAGATGATCAGCGCTGCGAGCCCGAACGTGTAGTAGTCGGCGTTGATGCCGATCTCGGGGAGCCCGAAGGCGAACATGAACAGCACCACCGTCAACGGGCAGTTGCGAATGACGGTGACCCACGCTGTGCCGAAGGTGCGTAGCGGCGCGACGGGGGCCACTCGACACGTCGCGATGATCGTCCCGAGTATCAATGAGCCGACTGCTCCCCACAGGCAGATGGTCAGTGAGCGCAGGAACCCGCTCCAGAACAGATCGAGGTTCTGGGTGATGGCGTCCATCTGTCACCTCCTCATGTGTTCGACGGGTCGAGCGCGCGATGTATCTGCTCGTATCCGGTCGTTCTTGCGGGGCGCTCGCCGGAGCCGGCGAGCGCCCCGCAACGGACCTGTTGCTCGACTCAGCTGCAGGGCGCGGGCTCGGGCAGCGTGGCCGCCGCGGCACCCTCGACCTTGCCGGCAGTGTCAGCCCACGCCTTGGTGTATGCCGCTTCGTTGTCCTTGAGCGTCTTGTTGATGAACTCGCAGAACTTGACGTCGCCCTTCTTGATGCCGATGCCGTAAGGCTCCTTCGTGAACTGCTCGCCGACGAGCTTGAACGCCTTGTCGGACTTTGAGACGAAGCCCAGCAGGATGACGTTGTCGGTGGTCACGACCTGCACCTGGTCGGTGCGCAGGGAGTTGGCGCACTTGTCGTAGACGTCGAACAGCACCAGCTGGGAGGGATCGGCGAGGAAAGGCTTGATCTGTTCCGCGGGGGTGGAACCGGTGACGGAGCACACCTTCTGGTCCGGGTTGGCCTTCAGATCCGCAGGACCGGTGATCTTGGTGTTGGCGGACTTCACCATCAGCTGCTGACCCGCGACGTAGTACGGACCCGCGAAGGTGATCCGCTCCTTGCGCTTGTCGTTGATCGTGTAGGTGGCCGCGACCAGGTCGACCGTGCCCTTTTCGATGAGCTCCTCGCGAAGCTTGGAGGGACTTTCGACCCACTCAATGTTCTCCGCCTTGACACCCATGGCGCCGGCGATGATCTTGGCCACCTCGACGTCGAAGCCGGCCAGCTCACCGTCCAGGCCCTTGAGGCCGAATCCGGGTTGGTCGAACTTGGTGCCGACCTTCATCTTGCCCGCGGCCGAGATCTTGGCCATGGTCGTGCCTGCCTCAAAGGTGGGTTTGTCGGCCACCTTTGCCGTGTCATCGCTGCCGGAGCCACATGCGCTCAGGGTGAGCGCGGCTACCGCGAGGCCTGCCGCGAAAGCTTTTCGACGTTGTCCCATGTTCTTCTCCTGTGATTGACGCGGGTGAGCGGAGGTGCGGATGTGCGGGGAGGCTCAGTGAGTGAGGATCTTGCTCAGGAAGTCCTTGGCCCGGCTCGACTTCGGGTTGGTGAAAAACTCCTGGGGAGTGTTCTCCTCGACGATCCGGCCCTCTGACATGAACACGACCCGGTTTGCTGCCCGGCGGGCGAAGCCCATCTCGTGTGTGACGACGACCATCGTCATGCCCTCCTTGGCCAGACCGATCATGACGTCGAGGACTTCGTTGATCATCTCGGGGTCGAGCGCGGAAGTCGGTTCGTCGAAGAGCATGACCTTGGGGTCCATCGCCAACGCCCTGGCGATAGCCACCCGCTGCTGTTGGCCACCAGAGAGCTGCGCGGGGTACTTGTCGGCCTGCTCGGTGATGCCGACCCGCTCCAGCAGCTGGTCAGCGCGCTCGTTGGCCTTGTCCTTGTCAAGCCCACGGACCTTGATCGGACCGAGGGTGACGTTCTCGCGAATCGTCTTGTGCGCGAAAAGGTTGAAGGCCTGGAAGACCATGCCGACGTCAGCGCGGTGCCTGGCCAGCTCCTTGCCCTCGTCGGGCAGTGAGACGCCGTCGATCTCGATCGTCCCGGACTCGAACGTCTCCAGCCGGTTGATCGTGCGGCAGAGGGTGGACTTGCCCGAGCCCGAGGGGCCGATGACGACGACGACCTCGCCCTCGCCGATCGTCAGGTCGATGTCCTTGAGGACGTGCAGCTCCCCGAAGTGCTTGTTGACCTTGTCGATGACCACCAGGGGCCGATGAGTTGCCGCGGGCTTCGATGGTGGCGCCGTCGCCGAATCCGTCGGGTTGGTGTCCGTTGGTGCGTCCGTCATGCCGACAATCTACCCATTTGATTTCCTATTTCAGCACCAATGTCGTGGTCACGGTCTGGACAAGGCCGCACGTGGCAGCTGCGACAGAGGTGATCCCGACACCGAAACCGGGTGGTTCGCTAGTCTGCGACGAAAGCAACGAAGGAGGATGGATGTTGTCTACCGAGCTTGTGATTGAGGCCTTCGGCCGGATCCGCGGAGTGGTTCACTCGACACTCAAGGACGCCAGCATCGAGGTGCTGACATTCCGGGCCGATCCCGAGGCAAACACGATTGCCTGGTTGGTCTGGCACCTCACTCGCGTGCAGGACGATCACATCGCCGATCTGATGGGCGATGACCAGATCTGGACCACCGGTGGCTGGGTGGGTCGGTTCGACCTCCCGTTTGATGCTTCGGCCACGGGCTACAGCCAGAGCGCAGCCGACGTAGCAGCCGTACGCCCTGCCTCAGAGCTGCTGGCAGGTTACTTCGACGCCGTGCACACCCGAACCATCGACTACCTGGGTACCCTCACCGAACCAGATTTCGCGAGGATCGTCGACACGTCGTGGGACCCGCCGGTCACCCTCGCCGTGCGCGTCGTCAGCGTCCTCTCGGACGACCTGCAGCATGCCGGCCAAGCGGCATACCTGCGAGGACTGGCGAAGCGCTCCGGGCTCTGAGCCTCGAAATCGCCTCTGCCACAACGGAATCGCAGAACGGCATCGGCCTAGTCCGCGGCCAGCCCTGAGATGCCGAGGCCGGCAGCGTCGGGAAGATGGACGACGTCGCGCCGGTATGCGGCTCCGCCCTTCACCGGGGAGCGCTTCATCCAGAGCCCCGCGTCGAGGTCGTGCGCCGTACTGCGGGTCGCGGCGCCGGTTGCTTCCAGCGCACAGGCGAGGCTGGCCGCCGCAGAGATGCCCACATGGCTTTCCATCATGCAGCCGATGATGACCGCGACGTCGTTGTGCCGCGCCAGCTCGGCCATCCGGAGCGCCTCCCGAAGGCCACCGGTCTTGGCGAGCTTGATATTCACCATGTCGGCGGCGTGCCGGCGAATCACTTCTGTCAGGTCGCGCGTCGTCCACACTGCCTCGTCGGCAAGAATCGGCGTGTTGACATGACGAGTGACGAACTCCAGGGCGTCAAGGTCGTCCATGGCGACCGGCTGCTCCACCATCTCGATCCCGAGCCCGGCGTCCTCCCACGCGCTGATGACGGACACCGCCTGTTCGGCTGTCCACCCCTGATTGGCGTCGACGCGCAGGCCGATGCCAGCGCCGACCTCAGCGCGGACGCGCCGAAGCACTGAGGCGTCGTCTCCGCCCGCGCCGACCTTGACTTTCAGCGTGCCGAATCCGGCGTCGCGATGCTCGATCGCGGTCGCGATGAGCGCATCCTCGTTCTCTCCCCGCAGCCCCGCAGACAACGTCATATCCGTACGGACGGTGCCGTGATCAGCGCCGAGATAGCGATAGAGAGGTATGCCGGATGCCTGGGCTGCCAGGTCGTACAGGGCGCAGTCGACGGCCATCCGCGCAGCAGAGTTGCGGACCAGACTCCGCGCGAGCATTGAGCTCGTGCCGGCCGGATCATCGACCGGCGCTCCGAGGACGGCCTCGGTCAGTGGGCCCTCGACGGCAGCCGTCACGCTCTGACGGCTTTCGCCAGTGACTCGCCAGCTCGTCGGCGCCTCACCCCAACCGCTGCGCCCATCGCTGTCGCGGGCCTGGACGAGGACGACATCGATGGCGGTTGCACTGCGCACGGCCGTGACGAAAGGCCGCACGAGCGCGATACGCCGGTGGTGCACTGTGAGGCTTTCGATCCCGGGCATGACGGCACACCTGATTCTTGTGGACGATCCGTTGTGACACGGCCTTTGTTCGACCGCTGTCTGTACGGCCCCTGGGTGGGTCGCTCAGGTCGATGTGAACAGTGCGCTCGTGATCCCGCGCACGGGTGGTGTGTATGTGCCGGTACCTGCGCCGAGGGCCCGCCACATGCCGATGCCCACGAAGCCGTTGACGGTCAGGTGCCGGGTGCGCTGGACGGCGACGAGCCTGGCACGTGTCGCGGGGCCGAACTGCCCGTCAGCTTTCAGCAGACCGAGGCGGCGCTGCAGCATAAGGACCGCGTCCCCGTGTGAACCGATGGCCAGGCGGACGTTGAGATAGGGCGTCAGGAGGTTGCCGCGTGCGGCCTGCCCGGTGACTCCCGGGCAGGTGAGGTTGTGGTCGCGCACGCCATCGGTCCACTGGGTCAACAAGGGCTTGGTCCCGGCGAAGCTCGGCACGGCGCAGCGGGCCGCGGCC
>DATCNE010000254.1:0-1550 GCA_036565395.1 Dermatophilaceae bacterium | reverse complement strand
GGCATTCTGGACCGCACTCACACGCGGCTTTTCACGTTCAGAACGTTGCGACGACTCTTGCGCGATGCCGGGTTCCAGATCCTGGTGATGAAGGGAATCCCGGCGCCGATTCCGAAGGCCATTGGCGACAGTCGTCTGTCGCGAGCTTTGCTGCGGCTCAACCAAGCGCTGATTCGCATGAGCCCCGGCTTGTTCTCCTACCAGATCTTCGTCAGCGCGACCGTCACTCCAGATGCGGCGACCGTTCTGACCTCAACCCGCGCAAGCGCGGGGACCGCCCCAGCATGAGTGTGGGGATGCACTCGACAGCCGAGAAGACCAGCAAGAAATGGGACGCCACCGCCAACGCCTCGCGAGTTTTGCTTCTCTCCAGCGCCCTCCTGGTCATGACCTTCACTCGGGGCGGTCTGAGTCACACTCCCGCGGCACTGATGGCATTGGCTATGGCCACTCTAGCAGCCGGCGTCTCACTGTTGCACCCGATTGCTTTGCGCGATCTCGTTCGGCTGAGACGAGCAGAACTCACGCTCATCGGCACGCTGCTGCTCGCAGGACTCGTGTTCTCGGCAGGGACGCTGGCGCTAGCGCTCGCCGACCTCGGATCTCCCGGGTGGTTCGCTGTGATCGCGGCCTATGCGACCCTGGGAGTGGTTGGAGCTCTTTCGTTGGGCCGAAGACTGTTCCCCCTGAGGTGGGCTTTCCCGATGTTTCTCGTGGCCCACACCGCGATGACGATCGTGCTCATACGCTCGTCGCAGCCGCACATCGACGTGCATGTGTTTCTGCATGACGGTGCGATCGCCGTCCTCCACGGACATAACCCCTACGCAATGACCTTTCCCGACATCTACCCCTCACAGCTCTCGGACCTGCTCTACGGCCCTGGTGTGGTCATGGACGGGCGGATCACTTACGGCTTTCCCTACCTTCCCGTTTCCCTCCTTGTCGCGATTCCCGGGCAACTCCTGGGAGACGTCAGGTACAGCCAGCTGATCGCCATGATCGTGACGGCCCTGGTCCTGCGTCGGCTGGCCTCGGACCAAGTCGGCAGAGCGGCTGCTGTCCTCGGCGTTGCATCGGTGTCGGCCATCCCGGTTCTGAATGGAGCATGGACCGAACCGACAATAGTCGCGCTCTTGGCCTGCCTGGTCCTGGCCCTCGAACGGCGGCGATACTCTTTCGTGGCCGTGTTCCTCGGACTTTTCGTGGTGTCCAAGCAGTATGTCGTGATTGCGATCCCGATCATCTGGCTCATCCATCAGTGGCTGACGCGCCGCGTGATCTTGATCAGCGTAGGAGTGGCTGCTGTCGCGACCTTGCCCTTCTTCCTGATCGACCCCGCCGCGTTCTGGAAGACGATCGTCCAGTACCAGCTAATCCAACCGTTCCGGGCCGACTCGGTGTCCCTGCTCGTGTCCAGCGTCAACACGTTCAGCTGGCCGCCGCCATGGACGTACGGCGCGCTTCCTCTGTTGGGCGGAGGTTTGACTGCCCTTGCGGTGGCTCTTCGCGCGCCGCGGACTCCTGCCGCCTTTGCGGCGGGCGTCGGG
>DATCNE010000253.1:0-21573 GCA_036565395.1 Dermatophilaceae bacterium | reverse complement strand
GCCTCGCAGAGAGCCGCTGAGAAGGCCGGGTTCGTGCGCGAGGGTGTGGCACGCAACGCCGGCTACGTGCATGACGGCAGGGTGGACCTGGCCCTGTTCTCGTTGGTCCCGGATGACCTGCAGAGGTTCTCGAGGTGACGGATGGTCCGGGCCGAGGGCTTCGAGACCCCAGCCGTCACACGCCCGCGCTGTGTGGCGAGCGTTGAACTGGAACGCTCCCCGCGGTGGTCGGGCTTGGCAGATGGGCAGCGGTTGAGCGCTGGATAGGGTGACGTTCATGACTGATGAGTGGACGTGGACCTATCTCGACGCAGACGGCCAGCCGATGACCGGTGAGACCCTGGTCACGAACGGCTTCCCCTCGCAGAGTGAGGCGGAGAGCTGGCTCGGCGAGCAGTGGCGTGAGCTGTCCGGCGTGGGGGTGGACGCCGTCACGCTCGCCCACGAGGGCGCCGTGGTCTATGGACCCATGAGCCTGCGAGCAGCCGAATGAGCGGCTCCACGAACGGCTCTTCCAGCGCTGCAGCAGAGGGTTCAACGAGTCACCTGTCGCTGGGAGACGGACTGGTTCGCGACCTCGAGCGCCAGGTGCGCCAGGCGCAGAGTCAGTGGCACTCGCCGGCTGTCAGCGCGGGCGTCGTCAGGGACGGCACGCTCGTGTGGTCCCTGCACGTCGGTGCGGCACGACTCGACCCGACCACTGGGCCGAGCGACGACACGCAGTACATGATCGGGTCGATCACCAAGACGTTCACGGCGGTGCTGGTCATGGCGCTGCGCGATGCCGGCAGGCTGTCGCTGGACGACCGGCTGGAAAAGTACCTGCCCCACACCAAACACGGTGCCGTGACCATCCGCCAGCTGCTCTCGCACGCCTCCGGACTGCAGCGCGAGCCGGTCGGCCGGATCTGGGAGAACTTCGACGCGCCTGACCAGGAGCGGCTGCTGCGTGAGCTGGAGGAGGCTGAGCAGGTTCTGCCCGTCCACTTCGCTTTCCACTACTCCAACCTCGCGTTCGCGCTCCTGGGACAGATCGTGGAACAGCTCGAAGGCCGGCCCTGGGGTGATGTCGTCACCGAGCGCATCCTCGGGCCGCTGGAGATGAAGAACACCGGTCTGGTTCCTGACAACGCGAGTCGCGCGCTGGGCTATCAGATTCATCCGCATACCGGAGTCGCCACGATCGAGCCGGCGTTCGAGCAAAGGGCGATGGCCCCGCTGGGCGGGCTCTGGAGCACCGTTGCCGACATGGCTCGATATGCCGCCTTCGTGGCGGACCCGATCGGAGAGATCCTGTCGCCTGACAGCGTGGACGAGATGTGCCGGCCACTGATCATGGCCGACGTCGAGGGCTGGGCCCGGGCCTATGGGTTGGGCTATGACCTTCAGCGCACCGGTGAACGGGTCCTGGCCGGTCACGGGGGAGCGATGCCCGGGTTCCTGGCCGGCCTGCGAGTTCGGCGCCAGGACCGGGTCGGGGCTGTGGTCTTCGCCAACAGCACCGCGGGTGCCGAGACCGTGACCCTCGCCGGTCAGCTGGTCAACGCTGTCCTCGATGCCGAGCCATCCATGGCGCTCGTGTGGAGTCCGTCCCAGCCGCAGCCGGATCTTGACGGCATCCTCGGCAGCTGGTGGACCGAGGGCGAGGAGATCGTCTTCGAGGTACGCGACAACGTCCTCTGGTCGCGGATCCCCGGTGGGCTGCCCATCGCTGACACGCGCTTCGCCAAGGAGGACGGCAGTCGCTTCCGCGCCGTTGCCGGGCGCGAGCGCGGCGAGCTGCTCGAGATCACGCGGGGCCCAGCGGGCCAGGTCGAGCGGATGCACTTCGCAACCTATGCGCTCACCCGCACCCCGACCGCGTTCGCCAATCTGCTCGACTGAACAGGGCTGGTGAAGCCAGGACCCAGCCGTCGGCGCAAGGGCGTCTAGGTGGTCTTGGACCCGCGCTTGGTCTTGGACCCGCGCTCGACCTGGGGACGCGGCAGCCTCGAGCGGCGCATCTGGAAGGCGCGCAGCACGGCATACATAGCGGATCCGCGCGGCGGGTTCTCGCCGAACTTCGCGACGACCTTCGCCTTGATGCGCCGCCACATGAAGAAGGCATCGAGCACTCCGGCGGCAACCAGGCCATAGACCAACGTGAAGACCAGCAACGTGGTCAACGTGGCCATCGAGGGGACCATCGGGGCGATGAAGGTCAACCCGAGCACCACCACCATGACCGGCAGCATGAACTCGCCGACGTTCCATCGGGTATCCACGGCGTCGCGGATGTAGCGCTTGATCGGCCCCTTGTCGCGAGCCGGTAGCGCGTGCTCGTCACCCGACAACAAGGCGGCGCGCTGCTTGGCGCGGGCCACCTTGTTGGCCTCACGGGACTGGCTGGCCGCGGCCTTGCGGTCCGTGGGCACGAGGGGCCGCTTGCGAGCCTCCTCCTGCTCCCGACGGGACGGAGTGGGGCGGTTCTTGGCACCTGGCCGATCGGCGTACGTGATTGCCGACGGGGTGCCGTTCTCGGAGTTCTTCTTGCGTCCAAACACGATGCCACTGTATGTCGTGGGGCTGGCTTCCCTTGTATCGCCCGTTGGCTGCCAGGGGAAGAGCCACGCTGGTGGGAGCCTGCATGACACCAGTGGGTACGATCCGAACGTGACCAGCGACGTTCGCACCCCAGACCTTGACCCTGCCCGACTGACCGCCATGAAGGCCCGTGTCGCCGAGCTTCTACCGACGTTGCGCGAGGATCTCGAAGCGCTCACCCGGATCCCCAGCATCTCGCTCGCAGCCTTCGACCAAGCAAACGTGGACGCCAGCGCGGAGGCTGTCGCCGGGCTGTTACGGGCCGAGGGTCTCACCGTCGAGGTCATCACGGAGGGCGGCAGACCAGCCATCATCGGACACATCGATGGGCCCGAGGGCGCACCGACGGTCATGCTCTACGCACACCACGACGTTCAGCCCCCAGGCGCCGAGTCCGACTGGGACAGCGCGCCGTTCGAGCCGACCGAGCGTGACGGTCGGGTCTACGCCCGGGGCATCGCCGACGACAAGGCGGGCGTCATGGCGCACATCGCCGCCCTGCGCGTGCACTCCGGCGCGTTGCCGGTCGGCGTCACCGTCTTCGTCGAAGGCGAGGAGGAGATCGGCTCGGACAGCCTGGCCACCATCCTGGAGCGGCACGGCGAGAAGCTGCGGGCCGACACCATCGTGCTGGCCGACTCGAGCAACTGGGCGGTGGGGGAGCCGGCCCTGACCACAACCTTGCGCGGAATGATCCGGGTCGTGCTCACGGTTCGAACCCTCGACCACGGGATCCACAGCGGCATGTTCGGCGGCGCGGTTCCGGACGCCATCACGGCGCTGATCAGGATGCTCGCCACTCTGCACGACGCAGAGGGCAACGTTGCCGTCGCCGGGCTGAAGTCCGGTGTGGCCGCTGATCTCGACTACTCCGAGGAACGGCTTCGCCAGGAGTCCGGTCTGCTCGACGGTGTGGAGATGATCGGTTCGGGCTCGATCCTTTCGCGGTTGTGGACCAAACCGTCGCTCACCACGATCGGCTTCGACGCACCGTCCGTGGCCACCTCGTCCAACACCCTGGTCCCGCAAGCCTCCGCGAAGATCTCCATGCGCATCGCGCCCGACGAGGATCCGAAGGAGGGCTATCGGCTGCTTGCAGAACACATCCGGGCCAGTGCGCCCTGGGGGGTCAAGATCGACATCCAGCTCGACGACGAGGGCGCCGGATTCTCCGCTGACGCCAACGGTCGCGTCTATGACCAGGCGCGCGCGGCCTTCACCGACGCGTGGGGCGTCGCACCGGTCGATATCGGTGTTGGCGGTTCGATCCCGTTCGTGGCGGCGTTCGCCGAGAAGTTCCCCGACGCCGGCATCCTGGTCACAGGGGTCGAGGATCCCGATACCCGCGCTCACGGCGCCAACGAGAGCCTGCACCTCGGTGAGTTCGAGCGGGTCTGCCTGGCTGAGGCTGTCCTGCTCGAACGTCTGGGCCTGCTGCGCGACTGAGCGGGTGGCGCAGCCGCGCCCGCGCAGTCAGTCGCAGGCAAGCAGCCGCGGGCAGTCAGTCCTTGGCGGTCTCGCCCGGCAGCGCAAGCATCTGGTCGAGCGCAACCTTGGCCCACTTGGCGACGTCGGCATCGACGGTGATCTGGTTGATGACACGGCCGGCCACGAGCGACTCCAGCGCCCAGACCAGGTGCGGCAGGTCGATGCGGTTCATGGTCGAGCAGTAGCAGACGTTCTTTTCCAGGAAGGCGATGTTCTGCTTCGGGAACATCGCCGCGAGACGGCGCACGAGGTTGAGCTCGGTGCCCACGACCCACGAGCTTCCGTCCGGTGCCGCGGCGATGGTCTGGATGATCCGTTCGGTCGAGCCGACCACATCTGCAGAGTCGACGACGTCGTACTGGCACTCTGGGTGCACGATCACCCTGACGTCGGGGATGGTGGCGCGAGCGGCGGCGACGGCTTCGAGAGAGAAGCGGCCGTGCACCGAGCAATGTCCGCGCCACAAGATCACCCGCGCAGCCCGGACCTGTTCGCGGGTCAGCCCGCCAGCAGGTTTGTGTGGGTCGAACACCACGCAGTCCTGCAGAGAGAGGCCAAGCTCGCGGACGGCGGTGTTGCGTCCCAGGTGCTGGTCGGGCAGGAACAACACCTTTGCATCGCCCCCGACACCGCCATGCCGGTCAAATGCCCACTGCATCGCGGTCTTCGCATTGCTCGACGTGCAGATCGTGCCCCCATGGCGGCCGGTGAACGCCTTGATGGCGGCTGCGGAGTTCATGTAGGTCACGGGAACAAGCGCGTCCGCGACGCCCATCTCGGCGAGGTCATCCCATGCGTCCTCGACCTGGCCGATTGCGGCCATGTCCGCCATGGAGCATCCCGCGGCCAGGTCGGGCAGCACGACCTGCTGATGGTCTGCCGTAAGGATGTCCGCCGCCTCCGCCATGAAGTGCACGCCGCAGAAGACGATGTATGCCGCCTCCGGGCGTGCGGCCGCTTCCCTGGAGAGCTTGAAGCTGTCACCGGTCACATCGGCGAACTCAATGACCTCGTCGCGCTGGTAGTGGTGGCCGAGGATGAAGACCCTGTCGCCGAGGGCAGCCTTGGCGACCCGTGCACGTTCGACCAGACCCGGCTCCGAGGGCGCCGGCAGCTGGCCGGGACATTCGACGCCCCGCTCGGTGGCGAGTTCGCGACCCTGACCCAGGACGAGCAGGGGCAAAGGAGCGTGGTGTGGCTGGTGCGTTGTGGTGCTCACACCCTGATGGTATGCCGCCGGCCGGGTCACGATGGTGTCTCGTCAGCGAGTGGACGATGTCGCATGACACGAACGTGACTAATGCGCTCGCCAACATCGAGCACAGTCTTGACCAAGTCCTTGTCACGTCTGTACCTGCACCTGTACATTTCAGATATTGGCCGCCCGGCATGGCAAGCCTCGCAAAACAGACCAAGAGAGACAGGGCTTGGCATGGAGTTCCTTGGGCGGTTGGACACTGAGGCGGGGCTTGTTGCGGAAGGCAGGGCCCCGGGGGAGCTCGACCAGGCTGAACCGGCCGAGGGCGATGGGGCGACCGTGAGTGAGCCTCGATCGACGACCGAGACTTCTGGCGGTTTTGACCGATGGCCAGGCGGTCTCAAGGGGTGAGTCCCCTGGATTTCGCACATGCACTTTGTCGTCAGTGACATCCACGGACACGTAGAACCCTTCGTTGTGGCGCTTGGCCGCGCGAAGCTGCTTGACTCCGGTGGAGCTTGGTGCGGGGGCCGAGCACGTCTGACCGTCCTGGGCGACTTCTTCGACCGTGGTCCCGACGGCATCGCGGTCATCGACCTCATTCGCCGACTGCAGGACGAGGCAGGCGCGGCCGGCGGGCAGGTTGACGCCCTGCTCGGTAACCACGAGATCCTCGCGCTCGGCATGCACCGCTTCGGCGACCGGCGGGTCCCGTCACACTTCGGCGGCCAACGGAGCTTTGCCCGCAGCTGGTCCCTCAATGGAGGACGGGTTGGCGATCAGGAACGCCTCACCGACCAGCACATTGCCTGGCTGAGCCGGCTGGACGCCATCGTCCTGGCAGGTCGCGACCTGTTGGTGCACACCGACACCACGGAGTACCTCCGGTGGGGCGACAGCGTCGAGCGGATCAACGACGCGGTGCGCAAGGTGCTTGCCGGCGACGACCTCGGTCAGTGGTGGGAGTGCTGGGTCAGGCTTACGGCCCGATATGCGTTCGCAGACTCTCGTGGTGAGCGGGTGGCCGTCGGGGTCCTCGACCGGCTCGGCGGCGAGCGGATCGTCCACGGCCACAGCATCATCGCCTCGCTCACCGGACAGGACTCCACGGAGGTCACCGGCCCTCTGTCATATGCAGGCAGCCGGGCACTCGCCATCGACGGCGGCATCTACGCGGGGGGCCCGTGTCTGGTCGTTCGCCTCGACCATGACCGGGCTGCGATGGCGTGACGTCACGGCGTGGCAGGTCACGGCCTGACAGCATGGGCATGTGCGCGTCCTCATAGCTCCCGACTGTTTCACCGGCACTCTCAGCGCGACTCAGGCGGCTGAGGCGATCGCCGAGGGCTGGCGACGCAGCGCGCCTGATGACGACCTCACCCTGCAGCCGTTGAGCGATGGAGGCCCGGGGTTTCTTGACGTGCTGACCGCAGCGCTCAGCGGCGTGACGGCGTCCGTCACGGTGTCCGATCCGCTCAGACGTCCGGTTCCGGCCGCGATCCTGATGGTTGACAGAGGCGTCACGCGGACGGCATACATCGAGTCTGCGCAGGCCTGCGGTCTTCACCTGCTCTCCGAGGGCGAGCGCAGTCCCATGGTCACCAGCACCTACGGCGTCGGGGAGCTCATCGAGGCAGCAGTCGGCGAGGGCGCCACCCGGGTCGTGGTCGGGCTCGGCGGCAGCGGGACCAACGACGGGGGAGCCGGCATGCTGGCGGCGCTGGGAGCCGGCGACCCGGATGCGTTGGGCAGGGGCGGCGCAGCTCTGGGCGAGCTGGCCGACGATGCGCTGGAGGGGCTCAGCTCGGTGCGTGAGCGGCTGCACCTCGTCGAGCTCGTCCTCGCCACGGACGTCGACTCGCCCCTGCTCGGGCTCCAGGGGGCAAGTGCGGTCTACTCGGCCCAGAAGGGCGCGACACCGGAGATGGCGCAGCAGCTCGAGGCCGCTCTGGGCCACTTCACCGAGGTCGTCGGCAGGGGCGTTCCCGTCAGCAGGGACCTGCTCTCCGGCAAGGAGATACGACTCGAACGCGAACCGGGAGCGGGCGCCGCCGGAGGCTTGGGCTACGGCCTGATGCTGCTGGGGGGACATCGGGTCAGTGGGGTGCAGGCGGTGCTTGACGCGGTCGGCTTCGATGCGCTGGTGCAGACCGCCGACCTCGTCATCACCGGCGAGGGCACGTTCGACTGGCAGAGTCTGCGCGGCAAGGTCGTCTCCGGGGTTGCCGAAGCTGCTCTTGCCTGGGCGCGACCAGCTGTCGTCATCGCCGGCCAGACGCTGCTGGGGCGTCGTGACTCGATGGAGCTGGGGATCAGCGGCACCTATGCCGTGGCGGAGAACCCGAGCCAGGTCGCCGCCGCCCTCGCAGATCCCGCCGGCACTCTCAGCAGGAGGACGCAGAGAGTGGCCACGACATGGTCCCCTCGCCACGCCTGACGTACTCTTGAACGCGTTGGGAACACATTCCGGCGCCCGTGGGTTGGCATTGTTGAACCATTGCCCCACGACCAAACACTGATCGACCAACGCTGCATGACCAACTACTTAAGGACTCACCACATGAGTGTTCAGGACGACACCCAGGCCCGCCTCGCGCAGGCAGTTGCCGAGGAAGCCGGCGCCGACAAGCCAGCGCACGGTGTGCTGCTCTCGGACGTGGCCGCGGTCAAGGTCAAGAGCCTGCTCGAGCAAGAGGGCCGCGATGACCTTCGCCTGCGGGTTGGCGTGCAGCCTGGCGGCTGTTCAGGCTTGGTCTACCAGCTGTACTTCGACGAGCGCACCCTCGACGGCGACCTGGTCGTCGACTTCGGTGGTGTCGAGGTCGTCATCGACCGGATGAGTGCCCCCTATCTCGACGGTGCCTCGATCGACTTCGCCGACACCATCGAGAAGCAGGGTTTCACCATCGACAACCCCAATGCAGGCAGTTCCTGCGCCTGTGGCGACTCCTTCAGCTGAGCCGACCCCTGGGGTTACGCCGCATTGGCAGGGGCGCACGTGCCCTATGCAGTGACGCCGTATGCCGCGAGTCCGTCAATCAGTGCTGAGGCGTCGTCGGGGACATCGATCAGGCCAAAGCTCGACGTGACCCACGGGCGGGGCGCCGCGACGTGGAGCTCGATGTCACGACTGTCCTGTGCCAGTTCGGCCAGACTGCCTTCGTCGAGGCCCTCGAGGGGACCCGGGACATGGATCGAAGTCGTCATGAAGCCACCGTATTTCCGATGTCGGGCAAGGGAAATACATACCAATCGGTAACACTCACCGGTAACAACTTCACCGCTGGCTACGGGTGCAGCACGACCGCGAGGTAAGTTGCCTGCGTGCGAATTGCTATCACCGGATCCATTGCCACTGATCACCTGATGACCTACAAGGGTCGGTTCGCCGACTCGCTGGTGGTTGACCAGCTCGACAAGATTGCCCTGTCCTTCCTGGTTGAGGACCTCGAGATCCGCCGCGGGGGTGTTGCCGCCAACATCGCGTTCGGCATGGCCAACCTGGGGCAGCAGCCGATCCTGGTGGGAGCAGCCGGGGAGGATTTCGTGGAATACCGATCCTGGCTCGAGCGCCACGGCGTCGACTGTGACTCCGTGCACATCTCCGAAACCCGGCACACGGCCCGTTTCGTCTGCACCACGGATGACCACATGGCTCAGATCGCGACCTTCTACGCCGGCGCCATGAGCGAGGCCCGAGAGATCGAGCTGGCCCCTGTCGCTGCCCGCGTCGGGGGACTGGATCTGGTCGTCATCGGATCCAACGACCCTGAGGCCATGCTGCGGCATACCCAGGAGTGCCGGACCCGCAAGATCCCCTTCGCGGCCGATCCATCGCAGCAGCTGGCGTTCATGGACGGCGAGTCCATCCGTGAGCTGATCGACGGGGCGGCCTTTCTGTTCACCAACGAGTACGAGGCGGCTCTGACCGAGCAGAAGACAGGGTGGAGCGCCGAGGCGATCGCCGAACGTGTCCAGACGCGGGTCATCACCAAGGGCAAGGATGGTGCTGTCATCACCACGCGGGGAGAACGACCGATCGAGGTCAAGGTGGCCAATGAAGTGCGCAAGGCTGACCCGACCGGCGTGGGCGATGCATTTCGCGCCGGCTTCCTGACCGGGATGGCGTGCGAGCTGGGTCACGAACGATCGGCGCAGATCGGCTCGATGCTGGCGACCTACGTCGTGGAGACCATCGGCACGCAGGAGTACGAGCTCGGCCGTCGGCGGTTCCTCGAGCGCTTCGCCGAGGGCTACGGTGACGAGGCCTGCGCCGAGATCGAGGCTCACATTTCTTGCCCGCGACCCTGATCAGTTGATCTGATCCGCATGCCGATCGAGCCCCCGCCCTCAACCTGGCAGCTGGACCTTGACCAGGCGACGCCGGACGACGACCTCGTCGGTGTCGGCGCAGATCTTGAACCTGGCACGTTGCTCATGGCCTATCGGGCGGGGTTGTTCCCGATGGGGGTCGGTGACGATGGCAGCCCGCCCATTGGTTGGTGGTCGCCAGACCCACGCGGCATGCTGCTGCCAGGCCAGGTCAGGATCAGTCGGTCGTTGCGAAAAGTGCTGCCACAGTTCGAGATTCGCGTCGACACAGCGTTCGCCGAGGTCGTGGAGGCCTGCTCCGACCCGGGGCGGCAAGGGCGTTGGATCACTGCTGAGGTCATCGGGGCCTACACCCGGTTGCATGAGCTCGGATGGGCGCACTCGGTTGAGGCGTGGCGTGATGGCGAGTTGCAGGGAGGCCTGTATGGCCTTGCCTTGGGTGGGTTGTTCGCGGGGGAGTCAATGTTCCATCGCGCGACCGACGCGTCGAAGTGCGCCCTGGTGGGTCTCTCCGAGCGTGTGTTCGCCGATGGCGACCCGCGCAGGATCATCGACGTGCAGTGGGCCACCCCACATCTGGCGAGCCTCGGTATTACAGAGATCGCGCGCAGTGACTACATCGCTCTGCTCGAGCGTGCGCTGCCGCTCCCCCCACCTGCGGCGTTTGACGGCTGAGAGCGCACTACGACGACGATGCGCAGGTATGCCGGTTCGGAGACCTGCGTGATCTCGATCAGCTCGTGATCGCGCATTCGGCACCACGCCGGTATGTCGTGGCGGGCCGCCGGATCGCTCGTCAGCACGACGATCCGGGTGCCGGCAGGCGCGTCCTGGGCAGCCGCGGCGAGACGGATCACGGGTAGCGGGCAGCGCAGTCCGCGGGCGTCGACCTCGATCTCGTTCATAGGCCGGACGCCCCGAGCTGGGCCCGGACGACCGCAACCGCATCAGGTAGCTCGGTAATGAACCGGTCCACATCGCCCTCCAGCGTCGGGGCGATTGCGTTCAACGGCAACGTGATTCGAACATTGCCGTGGGTTAGCCCGCCGATCGCCGCCAAGACGTGACTTGGCTCGAGGGTGCTCGAGGTGCAGGCCGACCCGGACCCCACGGCAAAGCCGCGGCGGTCGAGCTCGATCACCAGGGCCTCGCCGTCGACATAGAGCAGGGAGAACGTCAGGACGTGGGGCAGCCGGTCGTCCGCATCACCGACAACGTCCACGTCATGGAGGTCGGCCGCCGCAGCACGCAGGCGCGCGATGATGGCCGACGATCGGGCGGCCTCGTCCACCCGGTTCGCCCGGGTCTGTCGCCAGGCCTCGGCTGCGGCCAGTGCGACGGCGACAACTGGCTCGACGTCGGTGCGACCCTGCTCAACATCACTGGTGGGACCTGGACGTCGCCAGCGCGTTCGCTCGGGGACGACCAGCACGCCCAGACCCGCAGGGCCGCCCCACGATCGGGCGTCACCTGCCAGGACGTCGAAGTTCACGGGTGTCGGGTCACGCCCGAGCGATGCCATGGCGTCCACCAGCAGCGGTATGTCGTGTGCGCTGCACAGCTCGTGGGCCCTCTCGAGAGGTTGACGGGTGCCGATCTCGCCATTGGCCGACTGGACCGCGGCGAGCACCGTGCCAGGAATCGAGATCGCATCTTCGAAGGCTGGGAGGTCGACCCTTCCAACCCTGTCCACGCCCACTTCGGCGAAGAGCAACGGGTTGTCGGCCTGGGCAGCGTGGTAGCGACCCGTCGTCAGGATCGCCGAGTGCTCGACGGCGGTGGCGACCATCCGCGCGCCGCGGCGGCGTCCGGCATACCTCAGTCCCTCCAGACCGGCACGCAGCGCTGCCGGGCCTCCAGGCAGGAACGAGACCTCGGGAGGGCGCACGCCCAGTCCGTCGGCGAGCAGCTCGCGGGCCTGATCCAACAGGGCGCGCGCCCGACGAGCCTCGGTGTAGAGCCGTTGTGGGTCGGCCCAACCGGCGTCCAGGGCAGCCATCAGGGTGGCTCTGGCGGAGGGCAGCATCGGTGCGTTCCCGGCGTCGAGCAGCGCGCGACGCGGGGTGGCCCGCCGCTCGGTTTCAGGTTGGTGCGCCACGCCTTGAACTTAGTCCCAAGTTGGGAGGTCGAAAGGCCGCCGCTCTAGTAGGGTTTCTGCCATTGCCTTGCCCCTGACTGGAAGGTACGCACCTTGCGTCTGCACGATCACACTTTCTTCCGCATGAAGCGGCGAGGACTGACCGTCACTGGTCTTGCACTGACCTGCGCTGTGGCCCTCAGCGGCTGCGGCGAGTCGCTGTCACGCGGTCTGCTGCCCCACGGCGTAACCGATCAGAGCAGCCGGATCACCAACCTGTGGGACGGCTCCTGGTTGGCCGCTCTCGGTGTCGGTGTGGTGGTGTGGGGCCTGATCATCTGGTGCATCGTGGCCTACCGTCGCAAGAAGGACGATGTTGGCCTCCCCGAGCAGCTGCGCTACAACGTGCCGATCGAGATCTTCTTCACCGTCGTTCCCCTCTTCATGATCGCGGTTCTTTTCTTCTACACCGCACGCGACGAGTCAGCGCTGCTGGACACGTCCAAGAAGCCCGACGTCACGGTCAACGTGGTGGGCAAGCAGTGGAGCTGGGACTTCAACTACGTCGAGGCCGGCACCTTCGAGTCAGGCACCCAAGCACAGTTGACCGGCGTGCCGGGCGTTGCCGCGACCCTGCCGGCGCTCTACCTCCCGGTGAACAAGCGGGTCGAGTTCGTCCTGACCTCCCGCGACGTCATCCACTCATTCTGGGTGCCGCAGTTCCTCATGAAGATGGACATCGTCCCGGGCAAGGTCAACCGGTTCCAGATCAAGCCCACCGAGATCGGCACCTTCCAGGGCAAGTGCGCCGAGCTGTGCGGCACCTACCACTCGCAGATGCTCTTCCAGGTCAAGGTCGTGTCCCAGGCCGACTACGACGCGCACATGGCCGGACTCCTGGCCCAGGGCAACGTCGGCATGCTCGACAACAGCTTGAACCGCGAGAAGATCGAACCGGGCGACCAGCAGTACCTGCCCAAGAGGGTAGGCAACTGATGTCGAGCCTGACAACGAGCGCGCCGTTGAAGATCGAGCCCCCCCCACGTCGCCGGTCGCCTGGTCAAACGGTGGTCAAGTGGGTCACCACGACCGATCACAAGGTGATCGGCAACCTCTACTTCATCACCGCGTTCGGCTTCTTCATGATCGGCGGGCTGCTCGCACTGCTCATCCGGACCGAGCTGTTCGCGCCCGGCCTGCAGATCGTGGACAACCCCGAGCAGTACAACCAGCTGTTCACCATGCACGGCACGATCATGTTGCTGCTGTTCGCAACGCCGTTGTTCGCCGGGTTCGCCAATGCGCTCATGCCGATCCAGATCGGTGCCCCGGACGTCGCCTTCCCTCGGCTGAACATGCTCGCCTACTGGCTCTATCTGTTCGGCGGGCTGATCGCTTCTGCCGGGTTCCTCACACCGTCGGGCGCGGCGTCCTTCGGGTGGTTCGCCTATGCTCCGCTCTCGGATGTGGCCTACAGCCCCGGCATGGGCGGTGACCTCTGGGTCTTCGGCCTGGCGCTGGCCGGTTTTGGCACGATCCTTGGTGGGGTCAACTTCATCACCACGATCATCTGCTTGCGCGCTCCCGGGATGACCATGTTCCGGATGCCGTTGTTCACCTGGACCATCCTGATCACCTCGATCATGGTCCTGATGGCATTCCCCGTGCTGGCCTCCGCACTGCTGGCTCTGGGGGCGGACCGCAGACTCGGCGCCCATGTGTTCGACCCGAGCAACAGCGGGGCGATGCTCTGGCAGCACCTTTTCTGGTTCTTCGGCCACCCCGAGGTCTACATCATCGCGCTGCCGTTCTTCGGAATCATCAGCGAGATCCTGCCGGTGTTCTCCCGCAAGCCGCTGTTCGGCTACAAGAGCATGATCTTTGCGACGATCGCGATCGCGGCCCTGTCGGTGAGCGTCTGGGCGCACCACATGTACGCAACCGGCCAGGTCCTGCTGCCGTTCTTCGCCATCATGACCATGCTCATAGCTGTGCCCACGGGCGTGAAGTTCGTCAACTGGATCGGCACGATGTGGGGTGGGTCCGTCACCTTCGAGACCCCGATGCTGTGGGCGATCGGGTTCCTGACGACGTTCCTCTTCGGCGGGCTGACCGGCATCATCTTGTCGAGCCCGGTGTTGGACTTCCACGTCACCGACTCCTACTTCGTGGTGGCGCACTTCCACTACGTCGTCTTCGGCACCGTGGTCTTTGCCATGTTCGCCGGCTTCTACTTCTGGTGGCCCAAGTTCACCGGACGGATGCTTGACGAGAAGCTCGGCAAGATCCACTTCTGGATGCTGTTCATCGGTTTCCACACGACGTTCCTGATCCAGCACGTTCTCGGGATTGTGGGTATGCCGCGTCGTTACGCCGACTATCTGCCCGAGGATGGCTTCACCTGGATGAACCAGGTCTCCACCGTTGGGGCTTTCCTGCTGGGTGCCTCGACGATTCCTTTCCTCTACAACGTGTGGAAGACCTATCGGACGGCACCGCTGGTCGAGACCGACGACCCGTGGGGCTACGGCGCATCACTGGAGTGGGCCACGTCGTGCCCGCCACCGAGACACAACTTCGAGTCGATCCCAAGGATCCGCTCCGAGCGTCCGGCCTTCGACCTGCACCACCCTGAGAGCGTCGTATACGACGCTCCGGTGGCCGACCAACGCATTCTCGACACCTTGCTGGGCGAGAACGATCCTGACCAGACGCTGCACGGGGAGGATGTGCCATGAAGGCCGAGTTCAAGCTGTTCGTCGTGATCGGCACGTTCTTCACCGTGATGGGGCTGATCTACGGCACGGTGACCCACTGGAGTGAGCCGGTGGGCCCCTTCGGGCTGCTTCTGTGTGCCGGACTCTCTGCCCTGATCGGTTTCTACCTCTGGGAGACGGGCCGCAAGCTCGACCCTCGTCCAGAAGACGACCCCTCAGCCCCGATATCGGCTGCCGAAGGGGAGTACGGGTTCTTCAGCCCCCACAGCTGGTGGCCGCTGACGTTGGCGGCGTCCGCTGCGGTCGTCTTCCTCGGCCTGGCCGTCGGATGGTGGCTGTTCATCATTGGGCTGTGTCTCGCCGTCCTGGCCCTCATCGGCTGGACATACGAGTACTTCCGTGGAGAGCACGCCGTCTGATTCCCAGGCGCGTTCTTCGGCGCGGCTGTCGCTGTGGCGCGCGTCTGTGATGCGCAGGGCGTAGGCTGGGTCGAGGTTCGACGAGACAGCTCCTGACAGCGGTGAGGCGCTTTCGTCACCTCGTGAAGCCAACATCCGGGGGACATGGGGAAGCCTGTCAGAACGACCGGCCTCACGGGGGGTCCGGTGGAGCATCGGCCTGTGGCCGTTACCTGAGAGTCGGTACGACGTGAAGGCACCATCAGTGAGGTCCCGATCAGGGGGCGGTTTCGCCGCTGCCCTCGTGGCCTTGAGCCTCGTGCTGAGTGCCTGCCAAGGCATCGCACCGGCAGGCACCGCCGGCTCGGCGGTGAACGGCTCGGGGCTGATCTCGGCCACAGCCACGCCCACGCCCACGTCCACTCCGGCAGTGCTCGACGTCGTTCCGGCTGATCTGGCCACCGATGTCGCGCCCAACGTCCCTGTCACCGTGAAGGCGTCCTCCGGCGTGCTTGGCGCAGTGACGCTCGCAGACGCCAAGGGGCAGACGGTCGGAGGGCAGGCAGGTCCCGACGGCGTGTGGACGAGCAGCGAGCTGCTTCGCCCGTCCACGGTCTACACCCTGACCATGGCATCGACCGGCCCGGATGGCACGGCGACAACCACCAGCTCAACCTTCACGACGCTGACGCCCAAGGTGACGGCGACCTATGGCCTGATACCCAACGGCGGCGTCGTTGGTGTCGGCATGCCGGTCATCGTCCAGTTCGACACTGGCGTTATCACCAAGGCACAGCGGGCGGAGGTCGAGAAGCGGGTCAAGGTCACGACGGTTCCGGTCCAGCAGGGTGCGTGGGGATGGCTCGACAACCGGCAGCTGATGTGGCGCCCCAAGGACTACTGGTTCCCGGGCACCAAGGTCACGCTGTCCACCCCGCTGCACGGCCTACAGACCGGGAATGACAAGTGGATCGCCGGGGATGACCAGACGAGCTTCACCGTGGGTTCCTCGATGGTGAGCAAGGTGGATGTGAACGCCCACACCATGATCGTTCGCCGTGATGGCGTGGCCATCCGCACGTTCAAGGTGAGCACGGGTAGGCCCGGACCGCTGACCGAGACCCGCAACGGCATCAAGGTCATCATCGAGCGCAACAAGGCCATCACCATGGACTCGGCGACGGTGGGTATCCCCAAGGGCGACCCCAACTATTACAAGATCGACACCAAGTGGAACCTGCGCCTGACCTGGACGGGGGAGTTCATCCACTCCGCTCCCTGGTCGGTCAATGCGCAAGGCACCCAGAACGTCTCGCACGGTTGCACCAACATGGCGCCTGCCGATGCAGAGTGGATGTTCAACAACTCCAAGATGGGTGACGTCGTCAAGTTCACCGGCTCGTCCCGCGCTTTCAGGCCGACCGAAGGCATCGGCGTCTGGGTCTACGACTTTGTCGGGTGGAAAGCCCAGAGCGCGCTCGGCTGATTCTGCGCATCTGCGGGCGCACCTGCGGGTGCGGGTGCGGCTATGGCGGTGGTGTCAGTCCCAGCCCAGCTCGTGCAGTCTCTCGTCGTCGATACCGAAGTGGTGCGCGATCTCGTGCACCACGGTGACCGCTACCTCCTCCAGGATCTCCTCGCGGGTCTGACACATGCGCAGCGTCGGACCCCGGAAGATGGTGATCCGGTCCGGTAGCGCCCCTGACGCCCAGCCGCCGTCGCGCTCGGTCAACGGAGTGCCGTCGTAGACGCCGAGCAGCTCTGGGTCGTCTGAGGGCGGTTCGTCCTCAACGAGGAACACCACGTTGTCCATGAGGGCAAGCAGCTCGGCGGGGACGTCGTCGAGCGCGTCGCCGACGGCCTCGTCGAACTCTTCTGCGGTCATCGTCAGCACATCAGCCAGCCTGCCACGGCGAAGGGCACAGGAGTCGGGACTGTGGTCCCCGGCACGACACAACGGCTGGACGACACAATGGCTGGATGCGAGTGAGCGTGCGGGTCAAGCCCGGAGCCTCCCGACCCAAGGTCGGAGGGCAGTATGGCGACGGGTCTGACGGTCAGGCGCCGGTCCTCATCGTGAGGGTGGCTCCACGGGCAGTGGATGGCGCAGCGACCGAGGCCGCCCTGTTGGCCGTTGCCAAGGCATTTGACCTGCGTCGGGCCGATGTGGGTCTGGTGAGCGGGATGACATCACGGACGAAAGTGGTCGAGCTGGTGGGCGACGAGCACGACCTCGCAACGCGATTGGCCCAGCTGCTGGGCAGTTGACCTCTTCGGCAAGGAGGGAGGTGTGGGCCGCGCAGCCCATCAAGGGAGCCTGCGAGCAGGGCCAGCGGCCCGCGTCCTCCCTCCTTGCAAACCTCTTCTGGCCTCAGCGCGCGGTGGAGTCCGGATCCACCTCGTGGTCATGGTCGTGCTGGTGCTCGTGAGGGGCGTATGCGTCGGTCTCGGGGCGCACATCGGCGCCACCGTGCAGCTCACCGACCCAACCTTGCCCACCGTCTTCCTGGGGGGCCCCGATCGCCTCGTGTGCTGAGCCGTCGTGATGGGCAGCGGCCAGCTCGGCCGGAGTCACGGTGTCGACGCTGTCCGCGAAGTAGAAGCTTGAGACCTTGCCGCGCAGCCGCTCCTTGAAGGCGCCCGGTCGGCGTACGCCGTTGGCGTCGACAGTGGCAGTCAGCTCCAAGGGCTTCTCGGACTGGTGCTGCACCAACGCCCAGCGCTGGTGCTCAGGGAGAGGCTGGTGCACCTCGAAGAAGGCGCCTTCGGCGGTGCGGACGATGCGCCCGGTCTCGCGGCCATGCAGGACCAGGTCGCGGTCGTGGCGCTGGAGGCTCAGACAGATCCGTTTGGTGACCCAGTACGCCAGCGGTGGGACCACGATCAGCAGGATCTGGAAGGCCCGGGTGATGTCGTTGATGGACAGCCCCAGCTTGATGGCCATCAGGTCGTTGCCGGCTGCAAAGAACAGGATGAGGTAGAAGCTGATGGCCATGACGCCCAGCCCGGTGCGGGTCGGGGCGTTTCGCGGGCGATCGAGCAGGTGGTGCTCACGCTTGTCGCCAGTGACCCAGGACTCGATGAACGGGTAGGCGCCGGCGATGCCATACAGCAGCGGCATCACCACCAGGGAGGGGATGAAGACGTTCAGGCTGAGGGTGAACCCGAAGACGTGGAACTCGAAGAAGCCGGGGAACAGGCGCAGTGCGCCGTCGGCGAAGCCCATGTACCAGTCGGGTTGTGAGCCAGCGGTCACCGGTGACGGGTCATAGGGGCCGTACAACCAGATCGGGTTGATCGTGACCAGAGTGGCCATCAGGGTCGTGATGCCGAACACGATGAAGAAGAAGCCCCCGGCCTTGGCCATGTAGACCGGCATGAATGGGTAGCCGACCACGTTGTCGTTCGTCTTGCCCGGTCCGGGGTACTGCGTGTGCTTGTGGACCGCCACGAGCACGATGTGGGCGGTGAACAGCCCGATGATGATGGCCGGGAGCAGGAGCACGTGGGTGGTGTAGAGACGGGGGATGATGGCCTCGCCGGGGAACGCACCGCCGAAGACGAAGTAGGCGAGGTAGGAGCCCACGACCGGGACGGACTGTATGAAGCCCTCAGCGGCTCGCAGACCGGTGCCCGAGAGCAGGTCGTCCGGAAGGGAGTAGCCGGTGAAGCCCTCGTTGATGGCCAACAGGGACAAGGTTGTGCCGATGACCCAGTTGATCTCGCGCGGCTTGCGGAAGGCTCCGGTGAAGAAGACCCGGAACATGTGCACCGTGATCGAGACGGTGAACAGCAGCGCCGCCCAGTGGTGGATCTGGCGCATGATCAGTCCGCCGCGGACATCAAAGCTGATGTCGACGGTGGACTTGAACGCCTCGCTCATCGCGATGCCCTTGAGTGGCACGTAGGAGCCGTTGTAGATCACCTGGCCGGCGCTCGGGACGAACCAGAAGGTCAGGAACGTTCCGGTCAGCAGCAGGACGATCAGCGAGAACATCGCGATCTCGCCGAGCATGAAGGACCAGTGGTCGGGGAAGACCTTCTTGAGCAGGTAGCTCACCGGTTTGGCGGCACCGGTGCGGTCGTCCACCCAACCGGCCAGGCCGCCGCCCTTGGCTGATGCAGGCTTCGCGTCCTTGGCGCGCAGACCTGCGGCGCCCTTCGGAGTGGCTGTGTTGCTCATCCACGCTCCCAGAAGCTTGGGCCGACCGCTTCGCGGAACGCCGAGTCGGCCACAAGGTAGCCCTCGGTATCAACGGTGATCTTCAGCTGCGGCAAGGGCCGGTGTGCCGGGCCGAAGATGACCTTGCAGTCTTCGGTCACGTCGAAGGTCGACTGGTGACATGGGCACAACAGGTGGTGGGTCTGCTGCTCGTAGAGGCCGACGGGACATCCCACGTGGGTGCAGATCTTGGAGTAGGCGACGATCCCGTCGTGACCCCAGTCGCGCTCCTTGGCGATCTTGATGTCGTCCGGGTTCAGCCGCATGAGCAGGACCGCCGCCTTGCCCTTTTCCTCGAGGAAGTCGTGGGACTTGTCGATGCCCTCGGGCATCACGTGGAAGACCGATCCGATGGTGACGTCCGAGGCCTTGATAGGGGTCAGCTCCGGGTCGCGCACCAGCCGCATTCCCTTGCGCCAGAACGTGGTTGACAGCTCGGCATGCGGGAGTGGGCCGAGGCTGCCGGCTAGTTGCAGGCCCAGCGGGAGCGCAAAGAGGCCAAGGGCGCCCCCGAGCATGTACTTGATCAGCGGGCGGCGAGCCAGCTGCGACGCGTCGCCACCGGCCATGATCGTCTCGACCGCCTCAGCACGGGCGTCGTCCGAGGACCGCTGCGGGTGCCGAGCCTCGGTGACCTCGGTGTCTGGCATCAGGGTCTTGGCCCAGTGAACCGCGCCGAGGCCGATGCACAGCAGGCTCAGGCCAAGCGTGACGCCCAGGACGATGTTGGACAGGTTCGCCTGCCCGATCCCGGGGACGAATCGGTAGGTGTTCTGGTCGATCGCGAAGTAGGCCACGAGGAAGATGACGGTGGCCACCATGGAGACGCCGAACAACGCCGCAACCTGACGTTCGGCGCGGCGGGCCGCATGTTCACCGAGGTCCGCTGAGCGGCTGACGTGCGGGGGGAGCCCGGGATTGGCAAACCGCTCGGGCATCCCGTCCACGCCTTCGCTATGTCCCTGGTCGAGGCCCAGCGCGGTGCCCGGATGGCCACCGCCGGCCCCCGTGGGTTCCATGTCCTTCTCGTTCATCGTGAGATCGATCCCGTCGATTCGCAGCGCTCGTGTGTTGGGTCGTGGCGTCGAGTGTTGTTGCCAGGGCTTCGCATCAGGTCACGCGGCCTTCGCGCCAAGCCAGACGGCGGCACCAATCATCAGGCCCAGGCCGAAGACCCAGATGAACATGCCCTCGGAGACAGGTCCGAGGTTGCCAAGGCTCATGCCGCCAGGGTTCTTGTTCTTGTCCAGCTCGTGCAGGTAGCTGATGATGTCGTTCTTGTCAGTGGGGGACAGGTTGGCGTCGTTGAAGACCGGCATCGACTGCGGTCCCGAGACCATTGCCTCGTAGATGTGCGTGCCGGTGGCGTTGCGCAGGGTCGGCGCGTACTTGCCACGAGTCAGTGCGCCACCCGAGCCGGCGAAGTTGTGGCACATCGCACAGTTGACCTTGAACAGCTCGTTGCCGTGAGCGATATTGCCATCGCCCTTGGTGTATTGGTCATCGGGAATCGCCGGGCCGGGGCTGAGCGACGCCACGTATGCGGCCAGAGACGCGATCTGCGCATCGGTGAACTTGACCTTCTTGCTGGCTGCGGACTGAACGCCCGGCCCGGCGAGCGGCATACGGCCCGTGCCGACCTGGAAGTCAACGGCAGCAGCGCCCACACCGGCCAGGCTGGGGCCATCCTTGCCGCCTTCGGCGTTCTGGCCATGACAGGTGGCGCAGTTGGCCAGGAACAGCATCTTGCCCGCGTTCACGTCATCAGCCGTAGCCGTCGCGGCATGTGCGGGCTTGGGGGCCAGCAGGGAGTACAACCCGCCGGTGGCCACGAGCCCCAACAACAGCAGGAGCAGGATCGCAGCGGGATGTCGGCGCCGGGAGGCGAGTGCGTTCACAGGAAGTTCCTGTCTTCGGTGCGGACGTCGAGGGAGAAGGCGTGCATCACTTGAGCAGGTAGATCGTGGCGAACAGGGCAATCCACACGACGTCGACGAAGTGCCAGTAGTAGGACGTGACGACGGCGCCAGTGGCTTGCGCGTGAGTGTATCGACGGGTTGTGAAGGTCCGCCCGATGATCAACAGGAAGGCGATCAAACCCCCGGTGACGTGCATCGCGTGGAAGCCCGTGGTGAGGTAGAAGACGGAGCCGTAGGCGTCGGCGGAGATGGTCAGGCCGTGGCTGATCAGGCTGGCGTACTCGAAGACCTGCCCGGCAACGAAGATCGAGCCGAAGACGTAGGCCAGGACGTACCACTCGCGCATGCCCCACAGCCTGAGCTGGAGGAACGAGCCGGTGCGGGCCGGCTGACCGTGCTCGGCCTTGAAGACGCCGAGCTGGCACCACACCGAGGAGATGACCAGCACAAGGGTGTTGACCGTTGCGAACGGGACATTGAGAAGGTCTGTCCTCTGGTGCCACAGGTCGGGGGACACCGAGCGGATCGTGAAGTACATCGCGAAGAGCCCCGCGAAGAACATCAGCTCGCTGGCCAGCCAGACGATGGTCCCGACCGACACCATGTTGGGTCGGGTCACCGGGCCATGGCCGGGGATTG
>DATCNE010000252.1:0-3202 GCA_036565395.1 Dermatophilaceae bacterium | reverse complement strand
GGGGCTGGCAGCCTCACTGGTTTGCCGCTCTCGAGAACGAGCCGTACGCCCCAGGTACCTTGCCGTCGGTGGTGGACCACGGCTTGGACGTCCTTCCAGGGAATGCACCGCCGGCGGACCCCACGAACATTCGCTGACTCTGGCGTCAGATCAACGCCCATAGTCCGGACCTTCACAGCTTTCACAATCGAGGCGCAGCCGAGAACCAGCCAACAGACAGCGAAGAAGGGCTGATCGATCGTCACCCAGCCGATCGCGAACACCAACCAGATCCCCCCGAACACGAACGGCTGCATCCAAGCCTGGCGAGTGGTGCGGATCTTGACCTCGGCCTCAGCCCTACCCTGATCGGCGGTCATCGCGGTCCCTCTCGGAAGTCAGTTGTTACGCGCTGTGCTCGTGGAAGGCACGCAAAGCGCTTGTAGGGGGTCAACCGAGCGAGCCACCAGCGATCTCGTAGGACCACAACTCGCTGCTGATGCCAACATGCGGTGCCGCGGGCTGGCGGGCTCGCTCCGCTTCGCTGCGGTGCCCGTGCCCAAACGCGGGCGAGTTCACCCAGGCCTGGAATGACTCGTCGTCAACCCAGCGGGTAATGACCAACCAGGTGTTGCGCTCGTCGGTCGGCTTGAGCAACTCGAAGCCTTGGAAACCTGGTTGGTCGTCGACCGCGCCGGCACGAGCGGCGAACCGGCCAGCCAGCTCGTCACCGTTGTCGCCGGGCACGGTAATCGCATTGATCTTGATGATCGTCATCGAGCTTCTTCCTCGAGTGGAGCTGAACGGATACCCCGATTCTGTCAGCCCGCGTGTCAATGGTTAGGCCGCAACCTTTGCAGTTGGCGGTATTCAGCGTGGTTGACCTCGCCATCCGGGCCGCCGTTCGAGGGCCTCGATGACGTCCTGAATTGCCTCGGCCAGGGCGGGCAGGTCACGGTCATACACCCGCCCGCTGTCCACCTGAGTGACGAGCTGGACCAGCGTCGCGGGCCACGCCGCGCCCTTGGGGACGGTGTTGACCGGCACTTCCTGAACGACGGCGACGAGCCGGTCGACCTCGACAACCCGGTCGACGACCTGGACGGCGGCGCGCCCGGACGCGGCAGCGCGGGTGAGTTCCCAGGCCCGGTGACGGCAGGAGGACGAGCACCACTTCGGCACCCGACCCCGCGGCGGGATGAGGATCGGTGACCCGCACCAACCGCACGCCAAGGTCTGTCCGGGACGGCGTCGCGACTGTATTGGGCCGTTCTTCGGGGCCGACCTGGCCCCCGCCGTGGTGTTCGTTTCGCCGGTGTTCATGCGTGTGCTCCCGCAGTAGTTTTGTGCCAACGACTTTAGCGGACACCTCGGGTGCCAGACGTGTGGCTAATCCGGGCTGTAGTGGAAAGCGCAGTCTTGGATGCCGGGTTCAGGACTGGCTTCGCGCAGCGGGTCGGATGTGACGTCTTCCGTGATGGGGCCCGAATTGAAGATGTCAGGTCTTCATCGGCGTGTCAGTGTTGGTCTCATGGCGCGCCGATGGTTCTCGATCAGGGTGGAGCTCTTGGGTGGCAGGGGGGAGCAGTTGTGGCCCTATCCGGGGCGGGTGTTCGCCGTCGGTCCGGCGCACACCTTCGCCGATCTAGCCAGGGCCATCGACAACGCGTTCGCTCGTTGGGATCTGTCCCACCTGTCGGTGTTCACACTGGCCGACGGGCGAGTGGTCACCGATGTTGAAACGGGTGCGGACTTGGCGACGTCCGCCTTCGGTGTGATGGCGACCGCCGCGCTGGACATCGAGGTCGCCAAGGTGATGCGGACGGTGAAGGAGGGTGAACAGTTCCGTTACGTCTTCGACCTCGGCGACGACTGGACCCACTGCTGCACCGTCGACGCCGGCCACATCGACCCAGCGGACGTCCTGGGCGTCATACCGCCGGCACCGATGGCCTACTGGGGATGGGGCACCATTCCCGACCAGTACGACCGGGCTTGGGCCGAGGACGACGGCGAGGGAAGAGCCCCCTCTAGGCCTCGTCAGCCGCACACCATGCTGGACGGTGGGTGGCCACAGAACGGTGAAAGACCGCCTCTGGTCCAGGTTGACGAGCTGCGAGTTGCGGCAGCGTCCCGCGACGTGGCTGGCATCGCGGCAGCCCTCGAAGGGCATGACGTGTCGGAGGCTCTGCAGCGCGCGGGATCGGCGGTTTTGGTCGCGCTTCAGGCTGCACCCGACCGGGTTTCGTCGTTGGCCATCTCGCTGGTGCAGCGGCTGGAGTTGCGCAGCCTGCCCGGCGATGAGGAACTGGCCCAGGACCTGCTCGCAGCGGTGCGGCGGGAGCCGCCGCCCGGCCGGCCCCTACCCGTTGATCTCGAGCAGCTGTCGGGACTGATCGAGGGAGACCCGGCCAACAACGAGGGCGGCTTCCTGGATCTGCAGACCGGGGAAGTGGTGCCCGCCTTCATGACCGACGAGGCGATGGTTGGGGCGGATGAAGCGCTCGACGTCGACGCCGAGCCCGACCGATGGCTGCATGTGTTCTGCGAGGGGTCACGGGCAGGTTGGGAGGACATGGCCACTTACGTTGCGACTGTTGCGGATTCACACTTGCGTGAGCAACTTGAACGCAGCATTGAGGGCAACGGTGCCTACCGCCGGTTCCGTGACCTCATCGGCGCCGAAGGCCTGACGCAGGCATGGCGGGAATTCTCCGACGAGCGGCAGATCGGTCGGGCTCGTGCATACCTCGCCGAGCGGGGCATCCGCTCGACGAGCTGATGGTGAGCCGTCATCTGGCCCTGTTTGCCGGTGCATGAAAGAGGTCATTCTTCAGCATCCGCTGGTTAGATCACCGAACGCGATCTCGGCGGCGTAGTGCACCACCTGCGGCAAGGAAGGACGCGCGGCGTGGTCCTAGCTCGCGGCCGTGAGTCTGCGGATCACCAGCTGGTTGATGCTCACCTGTTCCTCTGCAGCTTCGATGGCGAGTCGGCGGTGCAGGCTTTCGCCCACGCGTAGATTGAATTTCCCCGAGTACCTGCGCTCTGACAATGGCTGGGGAACCGTCTCGCCCTGCTCCTGCATGTCTGCCACGGTCTCGGCGATCAGATCGTCGAGGCCAGTGAGGGCTTCCACCTGGGACGAAGCCAACCAGGACAGGGAGGGGAACTCAACGCATGCGGCGACGAATTCGTCATCCTCGCTCGACCAGGTCACGCG
>DATCNE010000251.1:0-2758 GCA_036565395.1 Dermatophilaceae bacterium | reverse complement strand
GACCTGTTCTCCGACGGCAAGATCACCGCGGCACAGCTCGCCAAGATCACCGCCCGAGCACAGGACCGGCTGGCCGACGTCGAGCACGCGCTCGCGGTGAGTGCCCGAGGCTCGGTGCTGGTCGGCATCGTCGGAGCGGCCGACCCGGTAAAGGCGTGGAAGCGTGCCACGATCGAGAGACAGCGGGCCATCGTCCGCGAGCTGCTCGACGTGACCGTGATGCCGAGCGGCAAGCGTGGCAACGGGTTTGACCCTGAGCTGGTCCGGATCGAGTGGAGGCGGCAGTCATGAAAGAGCACCGGAAGATCCCCCGCCAATTCGGAAGCCTGAGCACCAAGTACGGGTTGCGGTATGTCTCGATCTACTGCGATTCGGTCGCCCACAAGGGGACTGTCATGGGCGTGCGCACCTACCAGGTATGGCCCGATGGGTCGTTCACTGCTGCCCACTACTACGTGAACCCGGACGGATCTACCGGGTTCGCGCAGTCGGTTGACCCACCCGTGATCTTGCCCGAGGACGACAGGACGGCGGGGTGGGGCACACGCTCGGTTGAGCAGCCTTTGCAGTGCCCGAAGTGCCGGCGTCCCGGCCGGGTGGAGGTCCGGTCCGAGCGGCTGGGTCCCATCCTGGACGCGGTGCTCGCTGAGGGCGCGTCGCAGATATCCCTATCCGAGTTAGCTGCTAACCTGGATTCGACCCGGGAGCGGTAGTCGGCGCTCATCGGCACTAAGTGCTCGCGCGTAAATAATCTGGTCGATCGAGTTACATTCGTGTAGTTCGGGGCTTGAGGGTGTAGTTCCAGTCCCCATGGAACGCGTCGGGCTTGAGCTGGGGTCCGAGGGCGTCCATCTCTTGCTTCGTGATCTTGATTCCGCGTGGGTAGCTGTTGGTGTCGGCTTGGGCGTGCACCGTCAAACCCTTGCTGGTGGTCGTCGCGCCGATCAGCTCGACCACGACCTCGTGGCTGGTCAGGGGTCGACCTCGCCAGTTCATCGAGATATGCGCGAACAGTCGGTGTTCGATCGTGTTCCACTTGCTGGTGCCGGGTGGGAAGTGGCACACCGTGATGGGCCTGTCTATCTCGGTGGCGAGCTTGGCGAGCTCGACCTTCCAGAGCCGGACGCGGTAGCCGTTGCTGCCGCCGGCGTCAGCGCAGATCAACAGGCGCTTGCCTTGCGGGTAGCCGACGTGCCCGACTGTGTGCCACCAGCGGCGAAGGGTCTCTACGGCGAACGCGGCGGTGTCGCCGTCGCAGCCCACCGATACCCAGCCTGAGTTGGCGGCCAGGTCGTAGATCCCGTACGGCACGGCTTTGGGCATCGCGGGGTCCGGGAAGTCGTGCACGCCGACGCGGACCGGTTCGCCGCCGGGTTGCCATTCGCGGCCATTGTTCTTGTAGCCAGGGGATTCTCCGACGAGTTCCTTCTTCTTGGTGTCCACGCTGATCACCGGATCGCCGGTCTTCAGGTAGCGCCGCACCATCGTGTTGATGTGCCCGAACTGGGCGTCCCGGTCCGGGTGCTGCTTGCCCTCGGCGGTCTTGGCGTTGGCCTGCAAGCTGTAACCCGCTTCATGCAACAACCGCGCGACGGTCCGGTCCGACACCGGATGTCCCTGCGCGGTCAACGTGGTGGCGAGCTGCCGGGTCGATTTGCACGTCCACCGCAGCGGCGACTCCGGATCACCACGCGTCTCCGGATCGACCAGAGCGTCCAACGCCGCCGGCAGCCCAGGGTCCTTGTCCGCGGCGCCCTTACGTCCACCACCAGCCCGACGCGACCGGCCTTCCGGCAACTTAGTGCCCAGGTCCAGCTCGGCGACCGCATTCGTCACCGTCGACCGCGACACCCCTGCCGCACCGGCGACCGCGACGACCCCACCCCGACCGAGTTCGCGGGCTTCAGAGCCCAACAGCAGCCGACGCTGCCGCTCATTCAGATGCGGCCACAACGTCTCGATCCGACGCTTCACGCCCCCCACGACCGCTTCAGTGAACGCCACTCACACACGATATCGGCGAACGGATCAAATGACCGGTTTATTTATGCGCGAGTCCTAAGCCCTTCACCGAGGGACGGTATTTCACGTCCCCGTGGAGGCTTTTCATGTCTTGGACCGCAGAGCGTGCCCGTGTCGCATCACTGTCCCGATCCCGTACCCCTGACGACCCCGACCTGATCGCAGCTCGGGAGAACCTGAAGGCCGAACGGCTCAAGGTCTACATCGCGAAGGTGGTCGCTGCCGCGCCACCGCTTTCGGCGGAGCAACGTGATCGGCTTGCTCTGTTGCTCCGCGGTGGCGATGCCCAGTGAGCCCAACGGCGAACACCAGCATCCGGCGAACCACGAGCGCCGAGACGGTGAGTCAGCCACGCCCTGAGGCGTTCGCACGTGACGCCGGCCGACTGCTGGCCGCGTGCGGGGTGTACCGCTCCCGCGCCTGGATCTCGCGCACCGTCCGGGACTACATGGCCGGCATCGCTGGCGCAGGTTTCCCGTTCGGTGCGTACCTACTGAACCGGGTCGAGTTGAACGCCATGCAGCGCCGGGTAGCGCTCGCCAACTCAGAGCTGGCCTGCTTCCTCGCCTACGCCGACCCGACAGGCGAGACCGCAGTGCGGAACGTGCTGCGGGGTGCGTCCCGGTGACCACACGAGAAATGCGCCCCCCCTCTGTGTCAACCTTGCGTGAGGCACCAGGACCGTCCTGATTAGTGCCTTCGAGGGCGGGAAGGAGTTCCCCCTGATGACAACGAC
>DATCNE010000250.1:0-1511 GCA_036565395.1 Dermatophilaceae bacterium | reverse complement strand
GTATTGAGAACGGCATTGACCGGCGTGGCGCCGAGGGCATGCATGGGTCCGACGTTCCCCGACCTACCCCCAGTCATCTCACCTTGCTGCCGCACTCAAACCAGGCTGGAGATCAGGATCATGGTGCTGCTGCCTTCTGGTCGACCAGGTCGCGGGCACGGAGTGCCGCGCCGATCACACCCGCGTTCTCCCCGATGCTGGCGCACAGCAGCTGTGGTCGACGGTGGAAGGTGAGGATCGCGTCAAGGCGCCGCTGGAGCGGCTCGAACAGTGCCGCACCAGCCTGGGACAGCCCACCGCCGATCACGATCGCCTCGGGCGCCAGCAGCGCGACCGTGTGCGAGAGGTCGAGTGCGAGGGCATCCAGAGCACTTTCCCAAATCTCTATGGCGTGCACGTCGCCACGGGCTGCCCGATCCAGAACGTCCTTCGCACCGGAGACAACCTGCCCGGTCACCTGGGCGTAGCGCCTGGCGATGGCGCCGGCTGAGGCAACCGCCTCGAGGCAACCGTGGCCGCCGCACACGCATTGCGGACCGTCAGCGACCTTCGAGTGCCCCATCTCACCCGCCATGCCGCCACCGGCATAGAGCGTTCCCTGGATGAAGATCGCGCCCGAGATGCCCGTGCCGATCGCCATGACGACGACGTCGCGGAACGGCGCTGCAGCACCCAAGCGGTACTCGGCCTCCCCCGCCCCGCGCACGTCGTGACTGAACGACACGGGAATGCCAAGCGTCGCCTCGGCCCGGTCGCGGAAAGGGTAGTTGCTCCAGCCCAGGTTCTCCGAGAAGACGCCGACGCCACTCTCGTCGTCGACGTGACCGGGCACGAGAAGCCCGGCTGCCATCGGATGGACATCCGGGTGGCTCCTCTGGAGCTCTTGCGCGAGCTCGCCGATCCGGACAACCACGGCGTCCGCGGTCCTCTCGCCGTCGATCGGCGTTGGAACCCGCACGATGTCAAGGATGCCGCCGAGGTCGTCCACGATGGCGGCCTTCATGTCTGTGCCGCCCACGTCGAAGGCGAGCACAGCGCTACCGTCCCCGAGCGCCAGCGACAGGTGCCCGGCGGAGGATGCACTCACGCGGTCACGAGCTCACGAGTCGAGGATCACGGAACGGGTGAGGTTGCGCGGCTGGTCGGGGTCGAGCCCGGAGCGGCGTGCGCGCTCAAGGGCTACACGCTGGGCCCTGATCAGGTCGGCCATCGCGTCGACGGGCAGGTGTTCGCAATGCGCACCCGTCGCCGTGATGTCGGCCAAGAGGCCGTCGGGCGCATTGCCGAAGACCCACGTGACTCGACCGGGCGCGGCGATCGCAATCGGACCATGGCGGTACTCCTTGGCCGGGTACGACTCGGCCCATGACTGCGAGGCCTCACGCATCTTGAGTGCGGCCTCGTGGGCGAGGCCGACCGTCCACCCCGAACCCAGGAAGGAGTACTGAGCCGCTGCGACGAGCTCCTCGGCCAGCTCGGCGCCCACGGCCTCGCGTCCGGCCGCGATCGCG
>DATCNE010000249.1:0-2452 GCA_036565395.1 Dermatophilaceae bacterium | reverse complement strand
CTTCGTGAACATTTCACCGGTGATAGGCCCGGGTGATCCACGAGGAGAGAAAGGCACCCGCATGTCGACAAACGCTCCATGCTTGATCCACTCTCACGGCCCGTCTGGTGGACCTGTTGTCCGACTCGGCGTGCCTCTGCTACACGACTATCTGGAGTTCCTGTCCGGTCGCTGCCGGCCGAACACGGTCCTGGCGGTGGCCTACGACCTGAAGGTGTTCTTCGAGGTCGTGGGCAAGACACCCAAACGGGTGCGCCCGGGCGACGTGCTCGGGTTCATGACCGCGCAACGAACCGGCCAACCCTCGTTGTCACCACAGCTCCAACCGGTCCAGGACCAGGCAGGCGGTGTGTCCGCCCGCACTGTTCGCCGCCGGTTGTCGAGCGTCTCAGGGCTGTTCGCGTTTCTGCACGTCCGAGGTGACGTGGCCACCAATCCGGTGCCCCGCGGGCTTCCGACCCGCCGGGAACGACATCGGCCCCGGCAAGGCGTCCCACTGGTCCGCACCACCCGGACCCTGCCCCGCATCCTGGCCCCGGAGGAGGTCGACGCACTGACCACGTCGCTGCGCAGTCCAGGACTGTACAAATAACGGTGTAACTCCTGAGACGAAGGATGCACCTGTGACTGATGTGACGATGGTTGAGGGACCCGGCGCCCAGAGTGTGTTGGCGGGCTCCGTACTGGATGCTGGTGACCAGCAGTTGGTCCGGTTGCTCGCCGAGCGAGCCGACGCGGAGGGAATCTCCTTGGCGGGTGAGGGCGGCCTGCTTGCGCAACTGACCAAGCTTGTCCTGGAGGCTGGCCTGGAGGCCGAGATGACCTCGCATCTGGGCTATGACAAGCACCACCCGACCGGGCGCGACCGGGGTAACTCGCGCAACGGGACCCGGGCCAAGACGGTGATCACCGAGGTCGGCCCGGTCCAGATCGAGGTCCCCCGGGATCGGGATGCCTCGTTCGAGCCGGTGACCGTGCCCAAACGGGTCCGCCGGCTGCGCGGGGTCGATGCGATGGTGATCTCGCTGGTCGCCCGCGGGATGAGCACCGGCGACGTGCAGGCCCACCTGGCTGAGGTTTACGGGACGAACGTGTCCCGCCAGCAGATCTCGACCATCACCGACGCGGTGGTGGACAAGATGGCCGAGTGGGCCAGCCGCCCGTTGGACGCGGTGTACCCGGTGGTGTTCATCGACGCGATCAACGTCAAGATCCGCGACGGCCAGGTCGCCAACCGGCCGATCTATGTGGCCCTGGCGGTGACCTGCGACGGTGAGCGGGAGGTGCTCGGGTTGTGGGCCGGGGAGCACGGCGACGGCGAGGGCGCCAAGTACTGGATGAAGGTATTGACCGAGATCAAGAACCGCGGCGTGAACGACGTGTGCATGCTCGTGTGCGACGGGCTCAAGCACCTGCCGTCGGCGGTGGCCCAGGTCTGGCCCCAGACCGTTGTGCAGGCCTGCATCATCCATCTCCTGCGCAACAGTTTCCGTTACGCGTCAAAGAAGGACTGGTCTGCCATCGCCAAGGCCCTCAAGCCGGTCTACACGGCCGCCTCAGAGGCCGAAGCGCGGGAACGGTTCGTGGAGTTCACCGAGGCCTGGGGCAAGCGCTACCCAGCGGTCGTGCGGCTGTGGGAGAGCGCCTGGGCCGAGTTCGTTCCGTTCCTGGCCTTCGACCGCGAGATCCGCACGATCATCTGCACTACCAACGCAATTGAGTCCCTGAACTCGCGTTATCGTCGCGCGGTCAACGCCCGAGGGCACTTCCCGACCGAGCAAGCGGCGCTGAAATGCCTGTACCTGACCACGATGAGCTTGGACCCCACCGGACGAGGCCGCCAACGCTGGTCCAACCGGTGGAAAGCCGCCTTGAACGCCTTCGAGATCACCTTCGACGGACGCCTGTCCGCCGGCCGAAAGTAACCACCAAATAAGTCAGTTACACCGTTAACTTGACAGGCCCATGCCGCAGTCCAGAATGGGGTGGTGCTCAACCCTTTGATGGCTCTGACGGTTCATACTCTTCCGAACAAGGCGTACGCCTTTGACTCCATCGCCCCCCACTCGTCATTCGGGGTCGGGCGTAGTTTTGCGGTTCTGGTCGGAGTCTTCGCAGTGATGCTCGCGCTGATGATCCTTGGTGGTCACCTGAGAGCTTCATGGCGGGGCAAGCGCGGGCAGGGTCGCCGTTAAGGTCACACGTATAAATTAATTATGTGTGTTCGGGCGTGTCGTGACGGCTACCCGGGGTGGCGTTGACCGAGTAGTTCCACTCGCCATGGAATTCGTGTCGTTGCAGGTGGGCGGCCTCGAACGTCTTCATCTGCTGGTCGGTGATCTTGATGCCCTTCTCGTAGGTGTTGGTGTCGAGCATCGCCTGGACGGAATTTGTCAAGGCGGATGAGGCCAGTGGGTGTTAGGCGGCTTGTTCGGCCGGGGTTGGTTCTGTC
>DATCNE010000248.1:0-7683 GCA_036565395.1 Dermatophilaceae bacterium | reverse complement strand
ACCCCGGTGTTCTCGCTCGCCAACAGTGACTGACCAGATGTCTGTTTCGCGCCTGTGCCCTGTTTCTTGCTGTGCCCCGTCTCGAAGGTGACGTTGAGGCAACGGGTGGGTCTCCGGCCGGTATGCTGAGCGCCGCAACCTCGCCGGGGTGGTGGAATGGCAGACACGGAGCACTCAAAATGCTTTGCTCGAAAGGGCGTGCGGGTTCAAGTCCCGCCCTCGGCACAGAACATTGGCTCTTGACCTGCAGAAGAGTGACTTGGGTCCTCTCTACCCGCTCACGGGTGAGAATCTTGCCGTTGGTGAGTCAGTGGGTGACCGGTATGGCGGCCGGCCTGGCGAAGTAGAAGCCCTGTCCGCATTCCCATCCCTGGGCGCGCAGGATGTCGGCCTGCATTCTGGTCTCGATCCCTTCGGCGATGCCGGTCAGGTGCATGCCGTTGACCAGCCCGCTCAGGCCCTGGGACAGGGCGTTGGCCTGGCTGCCGCCGGTGGTGAGGTCGTGCACGAATCGCAGGTCGAGCTTGACCCCGGTCACAGGCAGATCCCGTAGTACCGAGATGGAGGAGTATCCGGTTCCGAAGTCGTCGACGTGGATGCCGACACCGAGTCCGCGCAGGGACGCCAGGGCGTTTCGGGCGGAGTCCACCAGGTTCAGGACGGCGGTCTCGGTGACCTCGATCACGACCCTGGCGGGGTCTACCCGGTGGGCCGTGAGAGTGTCCCTGACGCTGTCGAGCCAACCGGGCGCAGCCAGCTGGACCGCCGAGACGTTGACGCTGATCGGACCGGGCAGGTCCGGACGTGCGGCGAGCACTGCGCAGGCCTGGTCCAGGACCTGGGCGCCGATGGCGGTGATCAGCCCGGTGTCTTCGGCGACGTCGAGGAAATCCCCGGGGCTGAGCAGCCCACGGGTGGGGTGCGCCCAGCGTACGAGTGCCTCGTGCCCGACGACGTGGGCGTCGGCCAGGGCCACGATGGGCTGGTAGTGAACCACAAACTCGCTGCGGGTGATCGCCTCACGCAGCTGGTCCTCAACGGTGAGACGAGCCACCGCCTGGGCGTGCATCGCCTCGTCGAAGAAGTGCCAGCCCGCCCGCCCGGCCGCCTTGGCGCGGGCCAGCGCGGAGTCTGCATCGCGCAACAGGCTCTCGGGCGTCGAGGTCGGGGTGGAGGTGGCGATACCGATCGACGCAGTCGGCACGATCCGGTGGCCCCGCACCTGAAGGTCGACGGCGATCGCGGCGGACACCCGTTCGGCGCAGCGTTCGACCTCCAGGACGTCTTGGCCGTCCTGGACCACGATGACGAACTCGTCCCCCCCAAAGCGTCCGATGCGATCCCCCGGGCGCAGGCCCGCCTCGATCCGGTCCGCCACGGTGGCCAACACCTCGTCGCCGGCCGCGTGACCCAGGGAGTCGTTCACGACCTTGAAGTTGTCCAGGTCGACGAACAGTGCCCCCACCCGATGGCCCAGGTGCTCGGCGGCGAGCAGATCGACCTCCAGGATGTCCAGGATCCAGGCCCGGTTGTGCAACCCGGTCAGCGGGTCGTGGAGAGCCTGGTAGGCCAGAGCCTCCTGCGCCTCGTGTTCGGCGGTGATGTCTTCCACCTGGACCATGACCAGGTTCGGCTCGCCGTCCCCGTCGTTGATCAGCACTGTCATCCGTCGGACCCAGACCGTGGCACCGTCGGATCGCAGAAGGCGCAGCTTGGTGGCGCCGGTGTTGCTCCCTCCGGCGATGACTGGGGCGCGCGTCTGGTGAGCTTCTTCGGCGTCGTCGGGGTGGACAAAGTCCTGGAGCCGGTGTGCCAGGAAATACGCCTGGTCGCACCCGAGAAGATCGCACAACGAGCGGTTGACAACGCGGAACGAACCGTCCAGGTCGGCCAGGGCGATACCGATCGAGGCAGACGCCATCACGATGCGGACCAGATCCTCCGCCGCCGCCAGGCTCCGCGCGTACTCGGCTGCCTGCCTCGCCTCGGTCGCATCGCAGGTGATCGCGGACATGCCGACGATCGTGCCGTCGGCGTCGCAGATCGGTGAGACGGTGAGCATGACGGTGATCGCCGTTCCGTCCTTGTGGCGATCGATCCTCTCAAAGTTCACGACAGGTTGCCCGGCGCCGACCTGTGCCAGGATGGCGTCCGCTTCGCTGGTTCGATCGTCGGGGCTCAGCAGGGTGACGGGCTTGCCGATGATCTCCTGGCTGGAATAGCCGTACAGCCTTTCGGCGGCCGGGTTCCAGCTCGTGATGGTGCCGCCCAGCGTGCTGCTGATAATGGCTTCGCCACTGAACTCGACGATTGCCGCCAGACGCTGGGCGGCCTCGAACCTCTGCCTCTGTTTGGTCACGTCGCGGGCCGCGGCGAACACGCCGAGCACCTTGCCGCCGGCGTCGCGGTACACCGATGCGTTGTAGAGGACGTTGGTCAACGTCCCGTCCCGGTGGCGCATGGTCAGTGGGTAGTCCACCGCCATCCCCTGCGCGAACACCAGCTGGTAGATCTCGTTGGCCTTCTCCGGCTCAGTGAAACAGTCCGAGAAGGCGGTCCCGATGAGCTCCTGACGGGGGATGCCCGTGACCTTGACCGTGGCCTCGTTGACGTCGGTGATCATCCCTTTGGGGCTGATCGCCACCAACGAGTCCAGGCTCGACTCAATCATCGAGCGGGCCGACAAGAACGCCTGCCTCGCCTCGGTCAAGTCACGGATGATCGTGGAGACGCCGATGATCGCGCCACCCGCATCGTGGATCGGTGCGACGGTGACCGCGACCGGGAACACCGTTCCGTCATTCCGCACACGAATGGTCTCAAAGGGCTCGACGAGCTCGCCTGCCCTGATACTGGCGAGAACGGCGTCCATCTCTGCGGTTCGATTCTCAGGGTTGAAAAGGTCGATGGACCTGCCGACGATCTCCTCGCTGGAGTAGCCGAGCATCCTTTCGGCGGCCGGGTTCGAGCTCGTGACAATGCCGTCAAGGGTCGTATCGATGATGGCGGCGTCGGAGTTCCGGATGACTGCCGCCATCTGCTGGAGATTCTGGTGTGCATTGTTACGCTCGGTCACGTCACGCACCGCCGCGATCACCATCAGGCCGTCCTCGGTGTCAACCGAGGACAAACGGATGTCCGCCGGGAACTCGGTGCCATCTCGACGCCGTCCGGTCAGTTGCATACCGGTCCCCATGGGCCGATTCTTCGGGTCGGCGAAGTATCCCGCCCGGTGCTTCGGATGGACCTGCCAGGACGACTCCAGCACCAGCGTCTCGACGGACTTGCCCACCAGATCGTCGCGGTCATAGCCGAACAACAACTCCGTCTGATGATTGACAAAACGGACCACGCCCCCGTGGTCAACGCCCATCACCGCATCAGGGGCCGCCTCCAACAGACTTTCGAAGTTCGTCCTCTTCGAAGACACCCGGTTCCCTTCGAGCCGTATCAGGTTTCCCGAATCTCGCAGAAACTCGAAAACTGCACAAGCAACGCCACACATTGACACGCGACTTTACGCCAGAACCTGTTCAAAGACCCGCAGAACGCAGTAAAGACTTGCCAAAGTCCGGTCCGAAAGTTCAACTGTCGGGAAATGACCTGATCTGCCCCCAGGCAGCTGCGACGGGTGCGATCTTGCGCGCTCTCATGGACTCCGGCGGTAGTAGTCGCGGAGCACCACAAGTCCTCCGGGAACGTCCTCGGTAGGCTGACCTGCGTGACCGACGACGCCAAGCCCCAGCCGCGCCCGCCCGCCAGCCCGCCCGCCAACCCGATTGGCAGCACTCTGGACAGCCCGATTGACAGCCCGATCGCCAGCGCTCCCGATAGCCCGGTGGTGGGCGACACCGCCAGAACCCGCATCTTGGTGGCCGAGGACGAGGCGCTGATCCGCCTGGATCTGGCCGAGATGCTCATCGAGGCCGGCTACGACGTCGTTGCCCAGGCCAGCAACGGCGAGCAGGCTGTTGATCTCAGCCGTGCGCTCAAGCCGGATCTGGTGATCATGGACGTCAAGATGCCGGTGCTCGATGGCATCAGCGCGGCCGAGCTGATCGGCAAGGAACGGATCGCACCGGTCGTGATGCTCACGGCGTTCAGCCAGAAGGAGCTCGTCGAGCGTGCGCGTGACGCGGGGGTCATGGCCTACATCGTTAAGCCGTTCACCGTCCATGACCTCGCCCCGGCGATCGACATCGCGCGCTCGCGCTGGCTCGAGCTGTCCGCATTGGAGGCCGAGATCGCGGACCTGGGGGAGCGGTTGGAGACTCGCAAGTCCGTCGACCGTGCCAAGGGCGTGCTGATGGCGGAGCTCAAGATCAGTGAGTCCGAAGCCTTCCGCTGGATCCAGAAGGCTGCCATGGACCGTCGCCTTGGCATGCGTGAGGTTGCCGCCGCAGTCGTCTCCGGTATGACGGATGGTTCCGAAAGCCCTGAGAGCGCACGCAGCTAGGCCTGTCAAAGTTCTGGTGGTCAGGTCTGGTGGTCAGGTCTGCCAGGTGACGTCGTGGGCGGTGACGGTTGCGGTGAGATCGCGTTGGTGGACCGTGGGGGTCCCCCCAGCGAAGCGAGGGGGAGGGTGGTAGGCGGAGAGTAGCGCGAGGTTCTTCCCCGTCGGTGTCCCCAGCCGAGGTCGCCGACCGCGCCGTGGCCGGACATTGGGAAGGAGACCTGGTCCTGGGGTCGAACTGCCGCTCGGCCATCGCCACCTTGGTGGAACGTCAGACCCGGTACACGATGCTGGTCCACCTGCCCGACGACCACAGCGCCACGGCCGTCCGTGATGGCCTGTTGGCGACCATCAAGACGCTGCCGGAGCACCTGCGTAAGTCGCTGACCTGGGATCAGGGAACCGAGCTGACCAGGCACGCCGAGATCGCCTTGGCCACGAAGATGGACATCTACTTCTGTGACCCCCACTCGCCCTGGCAGCGAGGCTCCAACGAGAACACGAACGGGTTGCTGCGCCAGTACTTTCCCAAGGGCACCGACCTGTCCGTGCACTCACCTGAGAGGCTTCTTGAGGTGGCGACCGAGCTCAACGCCAGACCTCGCAAGACACTGGGTGGCATCACACCCGCAAAAGCCATGCAGCGTCTACTGTTTGACCCCGAAAGGCCCATCGTTGCGACGACCGCCTGAATTCGCCCCCCAAGCACTGACCACCTAGTGTCGCGTGTTGTAAGTGACTTTACAGTACGGCTTTGGGACAATGGGGGATGTCTGTTGCTGCCCCGATATTTCTGCGTGCTGGTGATGAGTCCAAGCTGAGCACCCTGGTCCGGTCTTCAACGGTCGAGGCAGGTTTGGCTCAGCGGGCGCGGATCGTGCTCCTGGCCGCCCAGGGTGTGTCGAACACCGCGATCTCGTCGATGGTGGGGGTTTCGCGCCCGACGGTGATCCTGTGGCGGACCCGGTACGCGCAGGCGGGGATCTCGGGGCTGGGTGACCTGGAACGCTCGGGTCGCCCGCCGGTCATCGACGACCTGGAGGTGGTGGTGGCGACCCTGGCGGCCCCGCCGGCGCACCTGGGTGTGACGCACTGGTCGGCCCGGCTGCTGGCCAAGGAACTGGGGATCTCGTTTGCCTCGGTGGCCCGGATCTGGCGCGACAACGACCTGAAGCCCTGGAAACGGGAGACCTTCAAGTTCTCCACCGATCCCGAGCTGGACGCCAAGGTCCGCGACGTCGTCGGGCTGTACCTGAACCCGCCCGAGAAAGCGATCGTGGTCTGCGTGGACGGAAAGACCCAAATTCAGGCGCTGGACCGGACCGCGCCGATCCTGCCGCTACGGCCCGGGCTGCCCGAGAAGGCCACCAGCGACTACGTCCGCCACGGCACCACGAGCCTGTTCGCGGCCCTGGAGGTCGCCACCGGCAAGGTCACCGACGCCTGCTACCAGCGGCACACCCACGCGGAGTTCCTGGACTTCCTCAAGCTCGTGGCCAAGGCCCACCCCCGGGTCAAGCTGCACCTCGTGGCCGATAACTACGCCACCCACAAACATCCCAAAGTCAAGGCCTGGCTGGAGCGCAACCCACGGATCACGATGCACTTCACCCCTACCTCGGGGTCGTGGATGAACCTGGTCGAGATCTTCTTCGGCATCATCACCCGTCAAGCCATCCGCCGCGGCACGTTCACCTCCGTCAAAGAGCTCATCAACGCCATCGAGGTCTTCATCGACGGCTGGAACGATCGGTGCGAGCCCTTCGTGTGGACCAAGACCGCAGAAGAAATCCTCGCCAAAGCCAAGCCCCGTCAAAAGACTTCAAACACGCGACACTAGGTGGGGTGGGGGCCAACGGCCCCCACCCCACCTTTCTGCTTTGGACCACCCGGTCCCACCGGGATAACACGACCGCACATGCCTGCGACTTCAGGCGGTCAACGCAACGCCTCCGCTCCGTTCTCCTTGTCGGGTATGGCTTCGTCCGCCGTGTCCTGGGCCGGCGGCTCTTCCTCGACGCGCCGACGCCGCCAGAGCACGACGAGGATGACCAGCAGCAGCAGCAGGACCACGGCGCCGGCGATGGCGGGGTACAGCCATCCGGGTCGGGTGGACGACGTGATCACCGAGGGCGCTGCCCCGGCGGCGGGGAAGGTGATGGTTGCAACTGCGCTGCGTTCGAGCAGTCCACTGCGCAGGGTGATCCGGGCGTCCCAGGGGCCGGCCGGCAGTTGCTTGTCCAGGGCGATCGTGACCGGCTCTGTCTGGCCGATCGCCAGGGTGGTGCCGGGCGCGGCGGGGAACGGGCCTGCGCTGAGACCGCCCGGGCCACCCGAGAGCCACAGGGACCCGTTTATGTCGAGGGCCCGGCCACCGGTGTTGTGCACGCTGGCCTGGACCGTTGGCCGGCCGTCGGATGCACGTATGGCGGTCAGCGAGACGATGGTGAACTTCGCGGCGGGCGGGCCGCCAGGGCCCACTGAGACGTAGAGGCGGATGCCGACGCGGTTGACCTGGATGAGGCCGCCACCGGCGATGGGGGCCGAGCGTGCTTCGGCCCAGACCACGCCGTACTGCTCTCCTGGGGCTGCGTCGCGCGGGAGGGAGATGGTTACGGTGGCGGTGACGTGACCGCCGGCGGGCACGTCCGGAGCACCTGGGCTCACGGACGTCCAGGTGGACAGGTCGTTGGGGGTGTGTCCGGCGGCGCCCAGGAATGAGCCGTTGGCGATGCTGGCGGCAGCGGGATACAGCAGGATGTGCGCGGTTGAGGCCGTGGTGTTGGTGACCTCGATCCGGCGGTGGATGATCGTTCCCGGGGCGAGGTGATCCACGATGTAGACCTGTGCTCGAGGATCGTTGCCCGCGCTGACCGGGGCGTCGAGAAGCCGGATCCCTATGCTGCCGGTGTCCGCCGCTCGATAGGCCGGGCCGGATGCCGCAGCGGACGCACCAGTGGGAACAGTCGTTACACCGGTGATGACGAGCGCGGCCATGACACCCCGCGCGAACTGGATGCACCGATGTGTCACGGCCGATGCTCTTGGACGTGTCGTAAGGCCCGCAAAGACCCAGACAACGAATTGCACTTAGAGCGCGCGCGGATAGGCGGGTTTAGTCGGTCCATCGTTTGGCCCATTTGACGAGTTTCACGGTCAGGATGAGGGCGACGGCGAGGGCGATCTGTCCGAGTCGTTGCGTGCTGAACCGGTCGGTGTTGCGGCGGAGC
>DATCNE010000247.1:0-14826 GCA_036565395.1 Dermatophilaceae bacterium | reverse complement strand
GCGGCCGTGTCTCGTCGGCATACACGAGACCAAGGCGACCACGCTGGTGCAGCTCGTGGATGATCCCGTATGCCGTGCCCCAGGCGCTGGTGGCCAGCGCCCCGGTGTTGCAGTGCGTGACGACGCGCACCTTGTCCTTCGCCACGTGCGCGAGGAGCCAGTCAGCGCCATGTTTGGAGAGCTGGCGGTTCGCGGCCTCATCGTCGGCCACAACCTGCCGTGCGAGCCCGAGGACCGTTGCGGTCCCCGACGGGACCGAGCTTCTGACCTGGTTCACGCCCCAGGCGAGGTTGACCGCCGTGGGCCGGGCATCGCGGATCCGGTCGATCTCGGTCTCAAGCTTTGCCGCGTCCCAGTTCTCATCAGCGGCCTGGACCATCGCCAGGGCGACACCCAGCGCCCCGGCTGCCCCCAGAGCAGGCGCACCACGGATCACCAGGTGCTGGATCGACTCGACCAGGACATCGACCGTCGTGACATCGACGTATTGCTCAGTGGCCGGCAACAGGGTCTGGTCGATCAGCCTGATCATCGGTCTCGGGTCGTCCACCCACTCAATCGCGCGCACCCATGCAGTGTGGCGTATGGCGTACGTACTCGTGCACCCGTGTCGGAGTCGGGATAGGGCATGCTCTCGTTAGTCAAGAACGGAGATTCCCATGCTCATCCAGAAGGAACGCGAGCTGATCATTGAGTACTGCCTGCGAATGCTCAAGGACGGGCTCACGGTAGGAACGTCGGGCAACGTCAGCGTCCGGGTCGGCGAGCACATCGCCATCACGCCGAGTGGCGTGGACTACGAGACGCTGGCACCGGAGGACGTCTGCGTTCTCACTCTTGACGGCAAGCACGTGGATGGGCCGCGCAACCCGTCCACGGAGGTGCCGATGCACACAGTCGTCTACCAGAACACCGATGCGCTGGCTGTCGTGCACACGCACCCCGTCTACGCCACGGTTCTGGGAACTCTCGTCGACGAGATTCCGCGGATCCACTACATGTTGGCTCTCTTGGGCGGACCTGTCAGAGTCGCACCGTATGCCCCGTTCGGCACTGAGGAGCTGGCGCGGAACTGCATCGCGGCGATGAAGGACCGGTATGGCGTTCTGCTACAGAACCATGGGGCGACGACCTACGGTGAGACCCTCGACAAGGCATACTCCCGGAGCGTTTACCTGGAGTGGTTGTGCCGCATCTACTGCGAAGCCAAGGCTCTTGGCGAACCCCGACTGCTCACCGCAGTCGAGTTTGACGCGGTCGCCGGGGCAGTGACCGCCTACGGACAGCCAGCCTCAACGAGCTGAGCCCACCTGCGCGATCTCCTTGACGCGACGGAGGCTGACCGCGACCGTGATGGTCGCGACCGCAGTGATCCCGGCGACGACGTTGGGAATGAACACCGCGGTGTTGTGGATCGTCACGGCATACGACCCCCACAGGGTCGAGCCGAAGGCAAGGATCGCGAAGTAGCCGATGGAGACCTCGCGGCTGGAGCGCGCTGCCAGCATCTTGCGGATCTGCAACAAGGGAGAGGCGCCCATCACGATACCGAAGGACGAGGCGACGACGGCGAGCACGGTTTCGGGCGACAACGGGCGCTCCTTTGGGTTGACGAGGTTTCGGCGAGGGCGAGGTTTCGGCGAGGACGAGTCTGCGGCAACCACTCTAGGGTCGGAGCGCCTCGGGGATGAGGTCACCGTGCGCGGCCAGCAGCTCGTCGCACATCTGCTTGGTCTGGTCGGTGGTCAGCGTGGCTGCAGTGTTCGGATCGAGCAGGGCCGCCTGGTAGACATGGCTGCGATCCCCCTCCAGCACGGCCTTGACTGTCAGCTCAACGACGTTGAGGAACGTCCGGTTGAGCGCGACCAGCTGCGGCGGCAGTGAGCCGACAGCCTGGGGATGTAGTCCGGAGGCATCGACAACAGCCGGCACCTCCACGCAGCACTCGTCGGGGAGATTGGAGATCAGTCCGGAGTTGCGTACGTTCACGTAAAGCTCGGCGGGTTGTCCGGTCTCGCGTGCGTGGATGAACTCCGAGGCCATCTCCGAGGTCGGCTGCAGCTCCAACGGCGTATCGGATTGAAGCGCGCGCAGGGTTGTCTCGAACTCGTCCATGTTGTTCTCGGACCGTCGCAGGTACTCGCCAACGGGGATGCGGAGCCGGTCGATCTCCTCGTCGTGATGCATGAACCACGGCACGTACTCGGCGCTGTGTTCGCTCGACTCAGTCGGGAAGTAGCCGAACTGACGGAAGATCTCGACCCGGACACGGCGGCGGAGCTCCGGATCTGACTCGACGATTTCACGCAGCCGCGGATACAGGTCCGCGCCCTGGTGGGAGAGCTCCAGCACGAATGCCTGGTGGTTGAAGCCTGCGGTGACGAAGTCGATCTCCGACACAGGAAGTCCGACGAGCCCGGCGAGGAAGCGATGTGTGTCGCGCACCGAATGGCACAGCCCGACCACGCGGTCGAATGGGCTGCCCGCGTAGACCGCCCAGGGCAGCATCGCCATCGGGTTGCTGTAGTTGAGCAGGTATGCGTCGGGCGCCACCTTGGCCAGGTCTTCGCCGATCTGGGTCAACACAGGGATTGTGCGCAGGCCGCGGAAGATGCCGCCGATGCCGATGGTGTCCGCGATGGTCTGGCGGACGCCGTACCGCGCGGGGATGTCGAAGTCCGTGCGGGTCGCGCGGTATCCGCCGACCTGGATCTCGTTCACCACATAGTCCGCGCCCTCGACGGCCGTGAGCCGGTCGATGCTGGAAGTGATCTTGGCGCCGGCGCCGGTCTGGACGCTGATCCGCTTGGCCAGCGCGTCGGCGTACCCCAGCCGCTCGGCGTCGATGTCATGGAGCGAGAGCTCAAGATTCCCGTGCAGCTCGCCGAAGCTGCACAAGTCTGTGACGACGTTACGGGTGAACTCAACGCTTCCGGCCCCGATGAAGGCAACTTTAACCATGCGGAGAACTATTGCACATTATGCGTGATGCGAACAGACCAGCGCAGAAACGCGCATAAACGCGATCAAATAACGATCATGATCACACGCAGATGACTCGGCACCCCTGTCGGCGGATCTGGTCCAGCGCTGCCTGTGGGGCCCGGCTGTCGGTGATGAGCACGTCGACGTCCGACATTGCGCACACCTGCGCCAGGGCCACTCGCGAGATCTTCGTGGCGTCGGCGAGCACCACGTTCATCCTGCCGCGTTGTTGCAGGACGGCGTTAACCCTTGCTCCGACCGGATCGTAGTTCGTGCACCCAGCTACGGCGTCCACCCCATCGACTCCGAGGAACGCGACGTCGATGTTGTAACCGGACAGGAACGCCTCTGCAGAGGGACCGACGGATTCCTGGCTGCTGCTGCGCACCTCCCCACCCGCGGCAAACACCCGCAACCCGGGGTTGGCGACCAGATCAGTGGCGATGTTCAATGCGTTGGTGACAACGGTGAGTCCGTCTCTGTCAAGCAGCAGTCGGGCGAACTCCGTCACAGTCGTGCCGCCGGTCATGCCGATGACCCGCGCCCCGTCCAGGAACTCGAGGGCTTGCCGGGCGATCTGCCGCTTCTCCGTCAGATCCTGAGCTGTCTTGAAGCCGAGAGGCACGTCGTTGAACGCCGCGTGGGTGGTCGCTCCGCCGTGTGTTCGGCTCACCAGCCGCTGCTTCTCGAGCACCTCGAGATCACGCCGAATCGTTGCCTGTGAGACGGCGAACTGCTCGGCGAGCGTGACGACGTCGACGGTTCCCTGCTCGACGATCGTGGAGACGATCTGATTCAACCTCTGCTTCCGCAACATGTCGCCACCCTAGCACGAATGCTCAGTTTTGCTGCGCGATTAGATCCTCTTTTGAAGCAATATTGCGCGATGAAGGGGCGAATGAGCATCACATCGCCCTGCTGTGCACGGAAACCATTGACCTACTGTGCAGTGTGTGCAATTCTTGCATTCGCCGGTGGACAATGCGCGATCTGCGCATCACACGCGACCGCGTCCCAGCACCAGTGCCACCCAGGAAGGCCAGAGCAGATGAGATCGATGCGAAACCACACGAGAGGCGCAGTGCTGGTCACCGGCGTCGCCAGTCTCAGCCTGATCGTTGCAGGATGTTCCGGGGGCGGGGGAGGGAGCGCCGCTTCGACGCAGACGAAGGGCGTCACGATCACCGTGGCCCTGGCCATCGAGCCTCCTCCCCGCGCAACGCTGGACGCCTTCACCAAGAGCACCGGCATTACGGTGAAGTGGGCGAACATCGACTGGGACAGCCTGCAGACGAAGATCTCGGCGGCCGCCACGGCCAAGACCTATTTCGCCGACGCCACGGACGTGGACTGGTCTCGCGTCGGTCAGCTGGGCAAGCTCGACTGGTTCTATCCGATGGAGAAGTACGTCGACACCAAAGCGTTGGCAGCGGACATGCCGCAGCTGAACTCCTTCACTTCCAACAGCCACGTGGTAGGCATCCCGTACGACGCCTCGTTCATGGTCACCACGGTCAACAAGGCGCTGTTCGCCAAGGCCGGTATCACCACCCTGCCCACCACGATGGACGCCTATACGAAGGATCTTCAGCAGATCAAGGCAAAGGGTGTGGCGCAGTACCCCCTCAACATCCCGTTCGCCGCCGCCGAGGGCTTGTCCACCTACTGGTACCAGACGACCGCAGCGTTCGGCGGCACGATCCTGGATGGCAAGGGCAAGCCCCAGTTCGCCACCCCCGACTCGGCGGGTTACAAGGCGGCACAATGGATGACCGACGCCCTCAAGACAGGTCTCGTGCCCCCGGGAAACATCAACGTCAGTGACAGCCAGGGCCAGCAGACCCTGATGGCGAAGGGGACAGTGGCCAGCACCTTCTCCGACTACTCCGGAAACGTCGGCAGCCTCTACAACCTGCCGGCCTCCTCCAGCGTGGTCAACCAGGTGACGTACCTGCCCACGCCCGGCCTCAACGGCGCCGGTCCGAACCTGAGCAACCCGGACGGGATCGGCATTCCTCGCCAGGCGAAGTATCCCGCCGCGGCGGCCAAGTTCATCGAGTGGTTCACCTCGGCCCAGAACCAGTCGGACTTCGCCGGCGCCAGTGGGCCGGACAAGGTCATGCCTGGTTTCTTCATCCCGTCCCGGTTGACCGGCCTCAAAGAGCTGACGAGCAAGGGGAAGCTGGTCGAAGGCGCTCAGCTCGGCAACCTGCTCAAGGGCAGTGCGCCGGTCTTCCCGGAAGGCGCACCTGCCTGGTACCCACAGTTCTCCCACGCCGTGTACACCAACCTGCACGCCGCGGCGACCGGGTCGATGAGCGTGGCCGATGCGGTCAAGGCGATCGCCGACACGGCTACCAAGCTGTCGAACGGCTCATGAGTCGTTCGACCCGTCGCCGGGTCGACCTGCTGCCATACGCCCTGGTGACACCGCTGACCCTGTTCATCGTCGGGCTGGCGTTGGTGCCTGCGGGGTACACGATCGTCGCATCCTTCTTCCGGGTTCAGGAGCTGAACCCGCCGACCAGATTCACCGGGTTGGACAACTTCCGGCGCCTGTTCAGCGACGAGGCGGTCCGCTCCAGCATGAGCAACACTGCGCTGTACGTGCTCATCGGGGTGTCGCTGTCTACCGTTCTGGCCATCGGGATGGCAGTCGCGCTGCAGCACAGGTTCGCCGGGCGGTCCATCCTGATCGCGGTGCTCATCTTGCCCTGGGCTCTGCCCGGGGTGGTGGAAGGCATCGTGTGGAGCAGCATCTGGGACAGCAACACCGGGCTGTTCAACAGCCTGCTCAGCTCGGTGCACCTGATCGACCATTACCAGGTGTTCCTGGGTCAGAACAAGCTCCTGACCATCCTCGCGATCGAGCTGGTGCAGGTCTGGCAGATAACGCCGCTGTCCGTGCTGCTCGTTCTGGCGGCGCTCCAGAACATCCCCGGTGATCTGTACGAAGCCGCGAAGCTCGACGGTTGCTCGTCGTGGTCGGTATTCCGGTGGGTCACGTTGCCGCTGGCCCGACCAGGCATCACGATCGCGATGGTGCAGGCCGTGATCGTGACGCTGAACGTCTTCGATCAGCCCTACGTACTCAACGGAGCGGCCTCGACCGGGGCTTCACTGACCATGCAGACCTACTTCATCAGTTTTCAGAACCTGGATTTCGGTGAGGGTTACGCGCTGTCCCTGCTGATCACCCTGGTGACCCTGCTGGTGTCGTTCGGCGTGTTCAAGCTCGTGTACAGGCCGGTGGAGTTCTGATGAAGCGAAACAGCCCGTGGCTCCGCCGGATGGGGGTGGTGTTCCTTCTGGTGTGGTCACTGGTGCCGCTGTACTGGGTGTTGAACATCAGCCTTCAGACCGATGCCCAGATCAGTGCGAAACCAGCGAACTACCTACCGCCCACGCCCAGCCTGAGCAACTACCTCTCGCTGATCAGCGGCACAGGGGAGCTACCCGACGCTATCCGCCGCTCGATGGTGAACATCTCCGTCGAGTGCGGTGTGGCAACGGTCGTCACCGTTTTGCTGTCGACGCTGGCCGCCTACGCCTTCGCCCGGATGACGTTTCGGGGACGCAGAATCCTCTTCTACTCGGTGCTGGCCACCATGGCCTTCCCTGCCTACACCACGTTGATCCCGCTGTATCGGATCATGACGTTCTTCGGGCTCGTCAACACGTACACCGGGATCATCTTGGTGTACGTGTCCGGGTTCCTGCCGCTAGCCACCTGGATCATGTACAACTACATGTCCAGCCTGCCGATCTCCATCGAGGAGGCCGCACAGGTGGACGGCGCGAGCCGCATGAAGGTCCTTTGGCATGTGGTACTCCCGTTGGCGCGGCCGGGAATCATCTCCACCGCCGTCATCACGTTCCTGTTCGCGTGGGGCCAGTTCCTGTTTCCGCTCGTGTTGTCGAGCGACCTCTCGACCCAACCGCTGACGGTGGTCATCGCAGCGCTGCAGGGCAGGCACACCGTTCCGTTCAGCCTGCTCAGCGCGGCGGGTGTGTTCGCCATGGGAGTACCGGCGCTGCTCGCGGTCACGCTGAACCGGTACATCGTGAGCGGGCTGCTCACCGGGAGTGTGAAATGAGACAAGCACTGCCCTCGAACGACGCTGCCATGACGATGCGATTTGCAGCAGCGGCCGACGGGCCGGTGGTGGCACTGGACGTCGGCGGCTCGGCGATGAAGGGTGCCGTCCTGAACGAGCGCGGCCGGGTTGTCGCCTTCCACCGCTGGCCCACCCCGACGAGCGACGGCCCGGACGCCGTGGTCGGTGCAGTGATGGGGGCAGTCGACGAGCTGCTGCGGCATGCCGAGGGCGCGGTCGCCGTTGGGCTGGTCGTGCCGGGTCTGGTGGACGATCTCGCGGGTATCGCGCTGCACTCCGAGAACATCGGGTGGCGTGATGTACCGTTCCGAGAGCTCGTGGCTGAACGCAGCGGGCTGCCGGTTGGCTTCGGCCATGACGTCCGAGCCGGCGGCCTCGCCGAACGAACCCTGGGCGCGGCCAGTGGAGTCGACGACGTCCTGTTCCTGCCGATCGGAACCGGAATCTCCGGTGCGATGTACGTCGCCGGAGCCCTCATCAAGAACAAGTACGCCGGCGAGCTGGGCCACATAGACGTCGGATCCGGCGAACCCTGCGCCTGCGGGGCACGTGGGTGTCTGGAGACCGCGGCCTCCGGAGCGTCCATCGCGAAGCGGTACAACCGAGCGACCGGTGGCTCGGCAGCCGGAGCCCAAGAGGTCTTGACGGCGATGGCGGCCGGGGACCAGGCCGCCGCTGTGGTCTGGGACCGCGCCCTGGACGCCCTGGCGCGTGCTCTGGCCACTTACACCTCGCTGCTGGCTCCGGAGCTGATCGTCATCGGCGGCGGCCTCTCCGGTGCCGGTGAGGTACTCCTGGATCCGCTGCGCCGGCGGCTGCGAGAGCTCCTCGTCTGGCAGCGGGAACCTCGGATCGTTGCCGCTCTCCTGGGCGAGAACGCCGCCTGTCTGGGCGCTGGCCTGTTGGCCCGACAGGCGATCGTGTCTGCCTCTCATTCCAGCCGCAAGAGCACCACCAACGATCACCAAAGATGATCACCAAAGATAAGGACGAACAGCTGTGAGCGACACCGTGACCCCCGCCAACCTCGGGCGCATCACCTCCGAAGAAATCGCCAGCCAACCCGACTGCTGGGTCCAGGCCCAGGCCCACGCCATCAGCCGGCCGGCGGGGCTGCCCGCAGCGGGTGAACGCGTTCTGGTCCTGGGATGCGGAACGTCCTACTACGTCGCCGCCGCGTACGCGTGGCTGCGCGAGCAGGGCGGCAAGGGTCTTACCGATGCGGTCATCGCCTCCGAGATGCCCACAACGTTGCGGGACTACGACCGCGTCGTGGCCATCAGCCGCTCGGGCACCACGACCGAGGTCGGCCAGGCGCTGGCGACGCTGCCCGCAGGCATGCCGGTCACCGCGATCCTTGGCGAGCTCGACACCCCGATCGCGAAGGCTGCGACCGACATCATCGACCTGTCGTATGCCGACGAACGCAGCGTCGTTCAGACCCGGTTCCCCACTACTTTGCTCACCCTGTTGCGCACCCACCTCGGTGAGTCCGACACTGCAGTTGCCGAGCTGATCAGCAGGGCTCGGGCCGTCGTCACGGCCCCGAGGTCGGAAGAGCCCCCGCGACAGCTGGTCGTACTCGGCACCGGCTGGGCCGCCGCACTGGCGGAAGAGGCGGCGCTCAAGTGCCGCGAGTCGGCCGGCATGTGGGCAGAGGCCTACGCCAGCGGGGAGTACCGGCACGGTCCCATCAGCGTCGCCGGACCGGGCACACTGGTCTGGGCGATGACGCCGCTCACTGACATGCAGACTCGCGCGATCTGCGGCACCGGCGCCCGTATCCACCAGGGCCACGACGATCCCCAGGTCGAGCTCGTCGCGCTGCAGAGACAAGCCGTGGCCTGGGCTGCTGCTGCCGGTAGGGATGCCGACCTGCCGATCCACCTGTCCCGGTCGGTCGTCGCGGTATGACCAACCTCCTCCTCGACACGATCCGGGGCCACAAGGCCGGCGAAGCCGTCGGCGTGACCTCGGTGTGTTCCGCCCACCCTCTGGTTCTCGAGGCTGCGGTCCTGCAGGCCCGGGACACAGGGGGATACGTCCTGGTCGAGGCGACGTCGAACCAGGTGGACCAGACCGGCGGCTATACCGGCATGCGCCCCAGCGACTTCCGAGAGCTCGTGCACGGCATCGCCGGACGGTGCGGCCTGCCTTTGGACCGGGTCGTGCTCGGCGGCGACCACCTGGGGCCCAACCGGTGGCGGAACCTGCCGGCAGAGCAGGCGATGCAGCACGCCGACGTGCTGGTGGCCGCCTACGTCGCCGCCGGTTTCACCAAGATCCACCTGGACTGCACCTTCAGCTGCGCTGACGATCCGACGCCCATCACCGACGACCTGGCCGCGGACCGGGCTGCCCGGTTGATCCGGGTCGCTGAGGACACCGTCACCTCACAGGGCTTGGTCAGCGAGCTCCTCTACGTCATCGGCACCGAGGTCCCGGTGCCCGGTGGCGCCCACGAGACGCTCGAGGAGCTCCAACCGACCACTCCCGATGCCGCGAGAGCCACCCTGCTGCGCCACCACCAAGCAATCACCGAGCACGGCCTCGACGACGTGTGGCCACGCATCATGGCCCTTGTGGTTCAGCCGGGCGTGGAGTTCGACCACCTGCGCGTCGTCGACTACCAGCGACAACAAACGACGGAGCTGCGCCAGGTGCTGGCCGACGAGCCGCACATGGTCTTTGAGGCCCACTCGACCGACTACCAGACTGTTGAGGCGCTCACTGCGCTCGTCGAGGACCACTGGGCCGTCCTCAAGGTGGGCCCAGGGCTCACCTTTGCGCTGCGTGAGGCGCTGTTCGCCCTGGCAGCCATCGAGGTGGAGCTCATCGCTTCCGCTGATCAGTCGCACCTTCCAGAAGTTGTCGAGCGCCGGATGCTCGCTGAGCCAAGTCAGTGGCAGGGCTACTACCCAGGCAGCGCGGACGAGCAGCGCCTCGCCCGCCGATACAGCTACAGCGACCGGCTGCGCTACTACTGGCCGGATCAGGAGGTGAACTCCGCGCAGGAGCGACTCCTGACGAACCTCGCTTCGGTCGAGCTTCCGCTTCCCCTGATCAGTGCGCATCTGCCTGACCAGTACGCCCGAATTCGCCGCGGGGAGCTCGCTGCGGAGCCTCATGTACTCGTCATAGACCATGTCCGTGATGTGCTCCGGGCATATGCGCGCGCCTGTGTGTCGACGAACTGAGGGCACGGCCGGCGCCGGTTCGGTACGGTGCATGAAGGGAGGACGTGGCGATCGCCCTGCCGGGCACGCCTGAGAGACAGCGTTACCGCATGTGACCGTAATGGCAGCAAATCAACCACGTTCAATCATGAACGACCTTCCAACTGGAGGAACCAATGGCTCGAACAAGGACCGCATTGATCGCGGGGGCTGGCGCTGCGGCGTTGGTTCTCTCGGCTTGCAGCGGCGGTAGTGGAAGCGGCACGGCCGCGGGTGGATCTGGAGACGGCGCGAAGAAGGTCACCTCGATCAAGCTGGTGGCGGCGGAGTACTCCAAGGACCACACTGCGGCGTTCTGGAAGCAGTTCGCCGAGAAGTACAAAGCCAAGACCGGGATCACCCTTGATGTGCAGGTGGTCAGCTGGGACAGCATCGACCAGCAGAGCTCGACGATGATCCAGAACAACAACGCGCCGGACGTCTTGAACCTGAACGTCTACGCAAGCTATGCCAAGGACAAGCTGCTGTACTCCGCCGATGAGGTGCTCTCGCCGGCGGTGAAGTCGGACCTGTTGGATGCGTTCGTCAAGAGCGGGACCTACCAGGACAAGATGTACGGCATGCCGGACCTGTCCTCGGCGCGGGCGCTCTTCTACAACAAGGACCTGTTCGCCAAGGCCGGCATCGCGGCTCCGCCCAAGACGTGGGACGAGTTCGAGGCCGACGCCAAGAAGATTCAGGCTCTGCCTGGCGGCAACATCGGCTACGCGATGCCGCTCGGCCCGGAGGAGTCCCAGGGTGAGTTCTCGATCTGGACCTTCAACAACGGTGGTGACTGGAAGACCGACGGCAAGTGGGCCATCAACTCCGCCAAGAACGTCGAGACCCTGGCCTTCATGAAGAAGCTGGCCAATGAGGACAAGGTCACCCAGAACAACCCGGGCAAGACCAACCGCGCGCAGGCGTTCGACCTGTTCAAGTCCGGCAAGGCCGGCATGGTTGTCGGCTTCTCGCCACTGGCTGGTGCCCTGGACACCGACAAGAAGGTCAACTACGGCGTCTCGCCGATGCCGACCAAGGAGGCCGGTGGCACCCCGCAGACCTTCGGTGTGACCGACTATCTGATGTCCTTCAAGAAGCCGGGCAACCAGGACGCGATCAAGGCGTTCTATGACCTGTACTACGAGAAGGACCAGGTCAACACGTTCATCAAGGACGAGGGCTTCCTGCCCGTCACCAAGTCCGGGCTCGAGGTCTTCGCCTCCGACCCGAAGCTCAAGGTCTACCTGGACACACTGCCCAACGTTCACCTGACTCCCACGGACGACCCAACCTGGGACAAGGTCAAGCTCGCGGTGCAGCAGAACCTGGGCGCCGGAGTGGGCGCCAACGGTAATCCCCAAGCGGTGCTTGACTCTCTACAGAAGACTGCTGAGCAGGGCGGCTGATCGATGGCTGACCCGCTCGAGGACGCGGTGGCAGAACAGGGCCGTACGCCGGCCGCTGCCACCGCGTCCCCGTCCGGGGAGTCACCCGTGGGGTCGGCGTCGTCGGATGGGTCTTCGACCGGCCGTCGACGCCGAACACTTCATGGCGGCACCTCGATCTGGGTGGCACTGCTGTGGCTGGGTCCTGCGCTGCTGCTCATCATCGGCGTGGTGGTCTTCCCGGCCGTTCAGCTCGTCAGGGCGGCGTTCAGCAAGTACTCGATCACCGGTCTACGACTGGGCGATGCGGGGACCACGAACTTCAAGAACGTCCTGAACCACAGCTCCCTGACCACGGTGTTGGCCAACACTGTGATCTGGGTCGTGGTGGTCGTTGCCCTGACCGTGCTGATCAGCCTGGCAGTTGCGCAGTTCCTGGCCAAGGACTTCTTCGGTCGCAAGGTCGTGCGATGGGCGATCATCGTGCCCTGGGCGGCGTCCCTGGTGATCACCGCCAAGCTGTTCACGATGATCTACGACTACTACTACGGCACGCTCAACCTGATCTTGTCGACGCTGCACATCACCAGCGGACCGATCGACTTCTTGGGCGATGACCGCTGGACCATGGTCTCGATGATCTTGGTCGGGATCTTCGTCTCTGTGCCGTTCACGTCATACGTCTTCGTGGCGGGACTGAGCGCGATCCCCACCGACGTCTACGAAGCGGCCAAGATCGACGGCGCCCGGCCGTGGCAGACATACTGGCGAATCACGTTGCCGTTGCTGCGTCCTGCGATGGTCGTGGCCAGCGTGTTGAACATCATCTACGTGTTCAACTCCTTCCCGATCGTCTACACCCTCAACGACCGCAACCCCGGCTTCCTTCATGACACCACCATCACCTTCATGTACAAGCTGGCCTTCAAGAGCGCCGAGAAGGACGTGGGTATGTCCGCCGCGGCCGGCATCTTCAACGTCGCGCTCATCCTGATCGTGGTCGTGATCTATCTGCGCACCCTCAAGTGGCAGGAGCAGGAGGACTGATGGCCGCCATGACCCCGGTCGCCCCGGCCCGCGTCGCACCGACAACCCCGGCCACCCGACGCAGGGTGGGCTGGGCGCGCGCCCGCCGCTATGTCCTGCCTCTGGTCGGCCTGGCCGTCGCGCTCGCCTTCCTCGGCCCCTACATCGTCATGGTGCTCAACTCGCTGCGCCCCAGCAGCGACGTGGTCCAGACCCCACCGACGTTCCTGCCGCGGACGTGGCAGTGGTCCACCTTCGGCGACGTCCTCGGCGACGAACGATTCCTGAACTGGCTCAAGACCTCGCTGCTGGTCGCCACCTCCTCGACCATCATCGTGGTCTTGGTCGCGGTCCCGGCCGCCTACTTCACGGCCCGGTTCCGATTCCTCGGCCGCACCGCATTCCTGTTCCTTGTCCTGATCACCCAGATGTTCTCCCCGACCTCGTTGGTCGTCGGCCTCTACCGCGAGTTCTTCGAGCTCAACCTGGTCAACACCTACCTGGCGATCATCCTGACCAACTCCGCGTTCAACCTCGCATTCGCGGTCTGGATCCTGCACGGCTTCTTCTCCTCCATCCCCAAGGAGGTCGAGGAAGCCGCCCACCTCGACGGTTGCAGCCGCTTCGGGACCCTGACCCGGATCATGCTGCCGCTCACGATGCCCGGCGTCGTGACGGCTGTGGTCTTCACCTTCATTGCCGCCTGGAACGAGTACGTCGTCGCTCTGACCCTCATGCTGGACGACGCCAAGAAGCCGCTCACGGTCGGCATCACGTCGTACGTCACCGGCTACGAACAACACTGGGACCAGCTGTTCGCTGCCTCGATCATCGCGATCATCCCCGTCGTCATCCTCTTCGCCTTCATCGAGAAGCACCTTGTGGGTGGCCTGACCGCCGGCTCCATCAAGTAGCCACCAACGGCTCTTTCGGGGCCACCAACTGACAAGGAGGCCGCCTTCATGGCGGATATACAGGAGTACGACGCGCACGCCGGCGTACACATGGAGGCCGAGCTCGCTTCGCAACCCGATGCGTGGGAGCGGGCGGTCGGGCTCATGGCCGAGCGGGCGGTGCTCCCCGCATCGGGTGAGCGCATCGCGGTCGTCGGCTGCGGCACCAGCTGGTTCATGGCTCAGTCGTATGCCGTGCTGCGCGAGTCCACCGGCCACGGCGTCACGGATGCGTACGCTGCCTCCGAGGCGTTCGTCGACCGCGGTTATGACGCCATCGTGGCAATCACGCGCTCGGGCACGACGACCGAGGTGCTTGAGCTCCTGGCCGGCGTCCGGGGCCGCACCCGAACGGTTGGCCTCGTTGGGGACACGAACACTCCGCTGGTCGATCTCGTTGACGACCTCGTACCACTCACATTTGCCGACGAGAAGTCTGTCGTGCAAACCCGTTTCGCCACGACCGCGCTCGCGTTCCTTCGTGCGTCGCTCGGCGAGGACCTCACGACCGCGATCGCGGCCGGACGCGAGGCCGTGGGCGCCGAGCTGGCCGAGGAGCTCGTCGCAGCGGCGCAGTACTCCTTCCTTGGTTCGGGGTGGACGGTCGGCATCGCCCACGAGGCCGCGCTCAAGATGCGCGAGGCCTCGCAGTCGTGGGCCGAGTCGTACCCGGCCAAGGAGTACCGCCATGGTCCGATTGCCATTGCCGCGCCCGGCAGGGTCACCTGGATGTTCGGCAGGCCACCCGAGGGCCTCTCCGCCGACATCGCTGCGACCGGCGCCCACTTCGAGAACCGTCCGGTCGACGCCATGGCCGACCTGATCAGGGCGCAACGCGTGGCCCTCGAGCGCGCGCGCCGGGCCGGGCTCGACCCCGACCAGCCGCGCAACCTCACCCGCTCCGTGATCCTCGAACCGTGAGCCGGTGACCTGGTCAGCTGCCGGGCACCGGATGCCATCGCTGGGCGCCGGTAGTGCCGTGCTTGCCTTCGACGTGGGTGGCACCGACATGAAGGCCGCCCTCGTGGATGCCATCGGCAGCATCCGCGACATCGTGCGGGTTCCTACTGCGATCGACGGCGAGAGAACCGCCGACGCCGTCGTCACCCAGATCGGCGAGCTCGCGCAAAAGCTCCTGTCT
>DATCNE010000246.1:0-4283 GCA_036565395.1 Dermatophilaceae bacterium | reverse complement strand
CCGCGCCACCGTCGTCTTGCCGGTGCCCGGGTTGCCGGTGAACACGAGGTGCCGCGTGATGGTCGGATTCTTCAGCTTGGCCTCGGTGCGCAGCCTCCCCACCCGCAGGAGGGCGACCTGGCGGTGGATCTCGCGCTTGACACGCTCCAGACCGATCAGGGCGTCGAGCTCGGCAAGCAGCTCGTCGACGGTCTTCGGCTTCGTGGCCTCTGGCGGAACACTCTCACTCGACTTGTCAGGCCCACCTTGAGTCATGGCTCTGTCACTCGAGTTGTCAGGTCCACGTTGAGTCATGGGTCCGTCAGGGACTGACAAGTCGGTTCGAGCCCGCGCCCCTGCCGCCGTGAGCTGAGCGGCTGCCGCCACCGAGGCATTGCCGATCACCCGCATCGTCGGCTCACCGAGATCACAGGCTGCCGAGGCGACCTCGGCGAGCGCCTCGGCGTAGGGCACGCTGTGCGAAGACCCTTGTGCCACAAGGCCGCTCAGCGTTGCCGTGGGAGCCGCCCGCCAACGACGACCTCGCGTCGCGGCGTCGAAGAAGTCCTGTGTGGTGGCGCCGCCAACGGCTGCGGCCCAGCTCGCAGCAGCCCCGGGTGCCGACTCAGCCACGGCCGCGGCCAGAGCAGCGCCCTCGGCCCTGGCTGTCCCGGCGTCCAGCCCAGCGGAATCGGCCACGTCGACCAGGGCAACGAGCGCCTGGTCCAGCGTCGGCGTCGGCGACTGTGGAGCGGGTGAGCCCGGGTAGCTCATGGGGCACCTGATCCCTGATCCGACAGATCCAGGGCGCCGCCACCAGAAGCGTGGCCGAACTTCTCCGCCAGGAACCGGCCGTGCGCCACCAGCGCGGCCGCATCGGCACGGCATACGGCGTCGAAGACCTTGTCCATCGTGGCGGCCAGCAGGTCGAGCTGGTCGATCAGGATCATCAGCGAGGTCTTGCCGCGGTCGACGGGACGGCTGTCGGCGAACTGGCGCGGGAGCCGCAGGTAGCCGCCGATGGCCTCGGGCAGGTAGTCGGTCGCGGTCGCCATGACGTTGTAGGCCTGAAGGCTGCCGGCGCCCAGGTTGGACAACCGCGGGATGGTGTCGCGCACGGTCCGAGAGACCCTGGTCACCCGCGAGGCGACGGGTGCCGGAACGACACCGCGGGCCACCATGGCCTCGACCGCGTCGAGCGCGGCGAGAAGGTCCTCGCTGGTGGGGACATGGGCAAGCACGGGCCGCTCGGGCTCGCGCCGGCGACCCGTGAGACGCGCGAAGAGATCACTCAACGCCATGTCGTCGATCTTCCCCCGAACCCGCGTCAGCGGCCAGCGTCGGTTGCACCGTCGAGATCGAGCGCGCCATGGGTGACCTTCGGGTCCTGACGCTCGACTCGCTCGAGGTACTCGCGGGACTTGCTGACCTCGGTCTCGAGGGTGCCGATCGTGGCGGCCATGTTGTCCAGGGCCTGGACCTTGAACGTGTCGATCGCGTCCATGGTGGCGTAGATGTTCTGGAAGGCCGCCTGGAGCTGTGGCAACCCGATCGTGGCCGACGCGGCTTGTTGCTGGATGGCGACCGAGTTGTCGCGCAGCATCTCGGAGGTGCGTTCGATCAGGCCGGACGTCGTGGTGTTCAGCGCCGAGATCTGGGTGAGCACGAGCTTTTGGTTGCCGAGCGCCTGGGCCACCATGACGGCCGTGCGCAACGCCGAGATCGTTGTGGTGGAAGCGCGGTCGACGCCCTTGATCAGCTCGATGTTGTTCTTGATGACGATGTCGATGGCCAGGTAGTTCTGGATGGACACGGCCAGCTGGGTCAGCAGGTCCTGATGCTTCTGGCGAACGTAGAACTGCACGTCGTCGCGCAGGGCTTTGGCCTTGTCGGGGTTGTACGCCTCGATGTCGCTGATCGCGGCGGCCAGACGCGCGTCGAGGCGTTCGGCGACGTAGACGTACTGGTTGAGCCAGCCCATTGCCTCCCACAGCTGCTGCTTCTCGAGGTTGAGCGCGGCGTTGTCCTTGCCGAGCTCGTCCTGGCCGTCGCGCAGCGCGTGCAGGATCGCGTCGAGATGGCTCTGCGCGCTCTGGTACTTGTGGAAGTAGTCGTTCACCTTGTCGCCGAACGGGATGAACCCCAGGAGCTTCTTGGCCCCGGTGGCGTCCTTGGGATCGAGGTCCTCCACCGTGCGGCGCAGCTCGAGCAGCGTTGAGCCCACCTTGGATCCCTCGGCGAGCCCGCCCTCCTGAAGCGCCCTGATCGGTGACTTCAGCAGACTGTTGGACGTCTGGGCAGCGCGGCGGATGTCCTCGTCGCCCATCGAGCGCACGTCCGTGGCCTTGGCGGCGAACTCGGGCGAACGGGGGGCAGCGGCCATCAACATCGCCAGGTAGCCCTCGACCTTGGCGTCCAGGCCCGGCAGCGCCGAGGACTCAACGGCCGGAGCCAGGGAGGGCGCCGCGATGGCGGTCACAGTCTGGACCGGTGGGGGCGCCGTCAGCATCAGGACGGAATCGGCGCCCGCGGGCGGCTGGAGCGGCTGGCTTGCTGGCTGACCCGACGTGCCCGGCTCTGTCATCGCTGTCCCTGTCTCTCAAGGCGTCTCTGTGTATACGAACGTCTCTGTCCAACGAACGTCTCTGCGGGCTCCGCGCCACAGGCGCCGACGCGGAACAGACGCGAGCATCTGCACCCCTGTTGACGTTTGGCCAATCTACGCGGTTCCCGCCCGCAACGGCGGCGCATTTGCGTGTCACGATGAGGCGTCATGCGAATGTTTATCGCGCTGCCGCTGCCCGAAGCGGTCAAGGAGGACCTGGCCGGGTTCCTCGAGCCTCGTCAGGAGGCGGGGCTCCACGGCCTGCGCTGGACCATGCCCGCGCAGTGGCATGTCACCCTCGCCTTCCTGCCCGACCTGGCTGACCGGCATACGGATGAGCTGCTCGAGCGCCTCCAGCGCGCCGCGTTGCGACGAAACCCGTTGGTATTGCGACTGGTTGGCGCGGGCGCGTTTCCTCACGCCGCGCGCGCCAAGGTGCTGTGGACGGAAGTGGAGCACGACGGAGAAGAGCTGATGAGGTTGGCAGGCGGGGTCCGGGCAGCCGCCTCGAAGTCCGGCACAGTGGTTGGCGGCGGACGATTTCACCCGCACCTAACGCTGGCCCGGCTGGGAGTGGCCGCGGACGTCTCCCGCCTGCTTGATGCGCTGCAGCAGTATGAGAGCCCGCCCTGGGAGGCCCGCGAGATCGCCTTGATCGCGTCGTATCTCGGTCAGGGGCCGAACGCCAGGCCGCGCCACGAGGTTCGGGCCACCTTCGCGCTTGGCCCGCCTAGCATTGGCTGAACCATGTCGGGATTCAGCGCAGAGCATCAGGGGGTCGGTGTCACGCGGCCGACCTCTGGCCCGGCGACCTACCTCAAACGGTTGCGTTGGCGGAGGCGGGTCACTCGGGGTGTCGAGCTGCTCGTCATGGTCGTTGCGGTCTATCTCGGGGGGGTCGGCGCGACCAGTCTCTTCCCCACCATCGTGCAGACCAGTCACTACAGCGCCGAGGTGCGGTTGTCGGCGCTCCCGTCGTTCACCTCGACGATCCACAGCCCCACATCATTCGGCGATCTCGACCTCAAGTTCACCAGCCCGTTCCTGGCGCCGGGGGTCGACGCCACCATCCAGGTTCGCGACACGATCACCGAGCTGTTCGACGACCGACGCATCTCCATCGTGGCCTTCCAGCCCTCGAGCAAGGAGATCAGCGACGCGCTGGGCTCCGGGGTCACCGAGCTAGGGCTGAAGTTCACTGGGGGGGTTCTGGCTGTGGGGTTCGGGGCGATCGCCCTGATCGCCTACGCGCGTCGGCGCCCGCCCACCCGTCGGCAGGTCGTGTCCACCGTCGTCGCGGCTCTGGTGGCGGTCGGCGGCACCGGCGTCGGGGTGTGGGGGACCTACCAGCCGGACCAGCTCTCGAGCTTCACGACGACTGGCCTACTGGGCACCGTTCGGAGCAACGCTGGGTTGCTGGCCAGCGTCGAGGCGCGTGCCGCGCAGGTCACGCCGTATGTGACGAACCTGCTGGCGCTCTCTGCGGCGTTGCAGGAGAAGTTCGTTCCAGCGGACATCTCCAAGCCGCCGGCCGCCCGATTCCTGCTGGTCTCGGACATCCATGGCGCCAACCAGTACTCGATGATGAAGAGGATCATCGACGACGAGCACATCACCGCGGTCATCGACTCGGGCGACCTGCTGAACTTCGGGAGCGTCGGCGAGGCTGAGCTTTCCGGGATCTTCACGTCGATCGAGA